>JAIQEX010000150.1 GCA_020073615.1 Terriglobia bacterium | reverse complement strand
CAAACGTCCACCTGCATTTCACCCCAACCTATTCCTCGTGGTTGAATCAAGTGGAATGTTGGTTCAGCATCCTAGGCGAACAGGCCCTCCGGGGCGTGAGTTTCACGTCGCCAAAGCAATTGCGGGAGGCGATTGACAAGTTCGTCAAAGCGTACAACAAGACCGCCGCACCGTTCGAATGGACCAAGGCTGTGGTCCACCCGACCGGCCCTAAACCGAAATACGCTGACTTGTGCAATTAGATACTAGCCCATTTTGAGGATCAGATTTCAGGCTGACGCCAATCTTGATCCCGGCATCGGGAGGGGCTTGCGCCGCAGGGAGCCTTCCCTCGATTTCCGTCACTCCGCCGCAATAATTCCCGACGGCACTCCCGATGACGAGGTCCTGCATGTCGCCGCCGACGCCGGCCGGGTTCTTGTGACGCGCGATGTCCGAACCATGCTGGTCCACTTTCAGGAGTTCATCGTAGAACGCGATTCCCACTCGGCGAGTGCCAACGCCACCTGTCGCTGGCTAAGCCCCTAAACAGAAAACCGCGGGCGGCCGGCATAAGACCGTCCACCCGCGGCGTCCCGATCCCCGAATATTAGATGATTACCGGTTGAAGACCACGACGGTCTTGGTCCCGCCAAGCCGGATCTCCGAAACGTTGGCTTTGCCGCGCTCGTTGGTGTAACGGATCGCGTTCTCGTCGAATTTCTTGTCCCCGGTCTCGATCTTCGCCGGGCACTCCAGCGGCTGCTTGCCATTGAGGATCGTCACCTTGGAATCGCCCAGGGTGAGGCGATACTCTCCCGCCTTCAGCTCGGTGCCATTCACGACGGAAGGCTGGGCAAAGGTGATGCGATAGGTGGCGCCCTTAAAAGAAGGGGTTCCCGCGCTTGCCACTACCAGCGCCAGGACCGCGAACAACAGTACCATTTTCTTCATTCGATTTCTCCCTGAACCGGTTGGTTCCATGCTCCAAGACTTTGGGCCGGTCAGCCCATAAAGAGTTTAGCACCACTTTATCGTGAATAACAACTCCCGGCGGTAAGTCATTGATTCTGAGGAGTGGGGCCCTGAAGCCCCATGGGCGCGAGAGGTCTGACTATTCTTTGCCCGGGACATCCTCGGTCAGCTTGAATCGCCGGAGGGTGCCGTGAGCTGGCGAAGTGACCAGAGTCGTTCCATCGAAACCGAATACTGCGAGCCATGTCCCAGCCTTGTGATCGGGAAGAGGCACGGGCACCCAGGATCGCGTCGTCCGGTCGAGTGCCAGGATCTCGGTCCCGTTGCCCACTGTCTTGCCCACGACCAGATCGTTGTCATCGCTTAGCGCGACACCATCGAACCCCTTCGCCACATCCATTCCCGGAGGACCATCAGTGTCCTTTCGGTGAGCCTGCGTAAGAAGGTTGGCGGACCTATTTCCGGGAGGAATTGCCCAGGATTCGGCGTACCGAAGTGCGCCCGACCAGGAGCCGGCGGGCGATCTCCGCTTTGGCGACGCCAGCGCGATGTAGTCTCCGGATCTCGGCCGCGTGCGCGGCTGCCGTTGCGGGCCGGCCCAGACGTTGGCCGTTCTGCCGGGCGTGGGCCAATCCAGCCGAGTTCGCTCACCCAGGATCTCCCGCTCGAATGCGGCGAAGACGGCCAGCAAACCCGCCATCGCTCGACCCGCGGGCGTAGTCAGGTCCAGTGCCTCGGTCAGCGACACGAAGCCCACACCGAGATGCTCCAGTTCTTGAAGTGTTGCCAACAGGTCTGTGACCGACCGGCCCCAGCGGTCCAGTCGCCATACCAGCACTACGTCGATCTCCCGGCGGCGGGCGGCCTCCAGCAGTTTCTCGCGAGCTTCTCGCTTGGCTGCACCGGAACCGACCTCACGAACTTGCACGGTGATCGTCCAGCCCCGCCGGGCGGCATACTCCCGCATGGCGCGACTCTGCATGGGCAGCGTTTGCTGATCGTTCGTGGAAACGCGGGCGTAAAGGCCAGCGCGGAACATTTTCGCCGACTTCCGTGCCTGGCCGAAAACGTTGTCGGATCTTACCTTCGGAAAGGCCTGTTTGGCGGGCATTTCGGAATGTCACCCAACCATGGCCGCCATCGATCCTCTTCGGCCAGGCAGGGTCCATCATACTCCAGCCCGCTCCGGCGTCTGGCGGTAGTTCCAGGGCATCCACTCCGAGGGCTCGGCCGCCAGTTCCCGGGCATGGTGCTGCAACTCCGTCAGATAGTCGAACGAGTTGGCGCCACATAACTGGCAGGTGTGGATCAGCGTCATGAACAGGTCGCCCACCTCGGCCCCATGCAGTGTCCTGTAGAACAACGCGTTCTTCCGGTGCAGCACGGCCCGCTTTAAAGCGCGCTCACAGACGTTATGCCGACTGCCGGATTATGCCGCGTCGGACTTGCGACGCAACGTTGTTTGCGAAGGATCTCTGATTGTCCCGGCTCGGTTTGTCGGCATAATCACAGGCTCTCCAGGAAGGCGAGCAAAGGGTCGGGAGGCCGGAATCGGTCAGGTGCGAGCCCTGACGAAGTAGCATGTGCGAGCGCGCGTTCCTTTAGCTGTATGTCAGCATGCAGATAGATCTGGGTCGTCTCCGTCGATTCGTGGCCGAGCCAAAGAGCAATGACGCTCAGATCCACACCTCGGTGCAGCAGGGCCATGGCCGCCGCGTGCCTCAGCGTGTGGGGCGTTACCTTCTTCAACTTCAGCGACGGACAGGTCCGACGCGCGGTGGTGATATGTTTTGAGACGAGCCGCTGGAATGCATCGGCGCTGAGGCGTCCCCCACTTGAACTCGGGAAGACGGGATCGGCGGCGGCTTCGGCCTGCTGCGACAACCGCACGCAATGCCTCGAAGGATACCTGGGCGTAGATTGCGGTCGTAGTCTGCGAGCGATGCCGGAGGACCTCCGCGATTTCCGACATGGAGGCGCCGTGACGAATCATTTTGGTTGCTAATCCGTGACGGAATAGATGGGCAGCGCCGCGGCCCGAGCGACGTATCCCGACTTGGGCCAGCGCCCGCCGTACAATATGGCCAACTGCTGCCGGTCCTGTCAGGCCATTACGGGGCGCCCATGTGCGGAGGAAGACCCGCCGCGAGGCGCTGACGCCACGGTCTTCGCGAATGTACACAGCCAGAGCCTCGCCCACGTCCGAGAGTAGCGGCAAATGATCCACCATCCGGCCTTTGCCGCGGATGACGATCTCTCCAGTTCGCCAACGAATGTCGTCAAGTTCGAGCGTGACGACTTCGCCCCCGCGCAGGCCGAGTCGAGCAAGCAGAAGTAAGATCGCGTGGTCTCGGCGCCCACTGAGGGTCGATCCCGTTGCCGCCAGTACCTGTTCTACTTCGCTGGGCGAGAGAAATGCAGGTGGCACGGACTGGCGATATTTGCGGAACATGGGAACGGCATTAGAGAGGTCCCGCGTGGTCTGGCCGCAGAGCAGGAGGAAACGAAAGAACGACCGGAGTGCCGTGCATAACAGCCGGGCATACTCCCTGGACCGATCGACGGTGTGCTCAAGAATAAAGTCTCGAACGATCAACGTATCGAATAAATCTGGGGATACCCCGCCGGTTTGAGTAGTCTGGGAGGCGAGGAAATCCCGGATGAAGGGCGCATAGACAAGCACCGAGTTCTCAGTGAGCCCGCGATCCTTCCGTAGATGATTCTTGTAATCTTGAAGCAGGGTGTCGGCGGCAGAAGCGCAATCTTGCGAGGGTGGCGGTTGCAGACCGGCGTAAACGCGCAGGTACTCAAACAAACGCCGCATCACTGCCAGCTCAAATTTCACATGAGCCTTCCGGTTTCGGGGCGAGCGTAACGCGAACGCGGCGATATGACCGTCGTTGAGATCGTTTTCGGCGATCTGTTGCAGCCTCGCCCATCGGGCGAAGGCTTTAGCGACCGTTCGCTTCTTGCGTAGCGTGCGTTCGGCGTAACCGACGGCGCGAAGATGTTTGAGGAATGGCTCGATGTGGTCGTCGAGCACACTTCTGGGTGTCCCAACTTCCAATGTGGGTGTCGTCACTGCAGTCTCTCCTTGTCTGGCTGGCTTGCCAGTCGGGAGAGGCTTTATGATTATGCCGCGTCAGGAACCATCAGAAAGCAGGTAGGAAGACTCGGGAACTCGCCGACGCGGCATAATCCGGCAGTCGGCATAACACCGCCACTGCCGCGCGCGGCAGTGCAGACGTTGTTGTCCAACGGCGCCCCGGCTTCTCGCAGAAACGTCGTCAAGGCTTTCCAGTGCCGCAATAGATACGTGATCGCCTTGCCCAGACCGGAGTTGGGCTCCGTCTTCCGCTCGGCGAACTGCGCCGCCAGCCAACCGTGCAGTTTCTCCATCACCGGACCGCTGTGCTCCTGATGAAACCGCAACCGCTCCTCCGCTGTCAGGGCGCCATCGCGCGCTTCCGCCTCGTACCGGTACACCTCGCCCAGCATCTCCAACACATGCCGGCACTCCTCGGGAAAGTTCTGAACGACTTCCACAAACTGGCGCCTTCCATGAGCCAGACAGTTCGCCACCAGAATCTCCACTCCGCCGGGCAGTTTCGGCACGTTCCGCGACAGCGCATCACACATCTGGATCACCGGGCTTAAGTCCTTCGCCCGCTGCTGCAACACATCGGCGATGTTCTCGCCCGCATGCTGGCGGCCGGTGAAGTACAAGGCAATCTTGTGGCCCTGCCCGGTGGAAACGATGCCGCTGGTGAACACACCGGTGCGTTCGTCACCGGGCTCACGCTCCAGCTTGAGCACCTTCATACTGGTGTCGTCGTTGTGTACCACCTCGCCTCGCGCCGCCTGCCGAATCAACTCATCTCGCGCCGGTTTGACCAGCTCGGCGGCCTCTTCGACAACCTCCCACTGCGTCGCTGCCGGTAATGGAATCCCCAACTGACCTTCCAGTTTTTCCAGCCGGTAGAATGGAGTCCCGCTGCCGTACTTGAGTTGCGCGATCATCGCCGCGGCGGTCTCGTCGTACTTTTCCGGACCTACGCCTTCCGGCTCTTGCGCCGTAAACACCTGCCCGCACGCGCCGCATCGCAACCGCTCCAGCGAGTAGACCGTGGCCGCCAACGGCGCCTGCCCCACGATCCGCACCAGCACCTTCGGCTCCTTCTGCCCGTATACGTTGCCTTTTCCGCACTCCGGGCAGCGGTCCCCGTGCGTCAACTTCTGGTGCGCAATGGCGACCGTCCGCGCGCCGCCAAACGCCTCCGCTCCGTTGCGCCCGTGTCCGGGCTGCGGGGAAGCCTTGGTATCCGGCTGGGGGCCATCGCCGGGGTTCTCGGGTTCTTCCAGCACGGCGCTGGTCTTCTCCGTATGGCGCGCCGGCGCCAGCATCGCCGCCAGGGCATGCAAGGCGCTCTTGAGTTTGTCGCAATCGGCCTCGCTCAGCGGCGCTTGCCGGGCTCCATCCAACACCCGGTCCAGTTCGTCCAGGTTCACATCGACACGGCGCCGCTTGGCGGACTTCATCCTACCTCCCCGAGCAGTTCGCGAAACCGTTTCGTCAGCGGATATCCCAGGACCTCTTTGCTCGACCGGTTCGGCACATAGCTGTTGGATTGCTTGCCCCGTCCCGTCGTCTTGCCCAACAACACCCAGTTGGCCGCGCGGTAACAGGTTCCGCGGAAGCGCTCCGGATCCACAAAGGTCTCCAGAAAGTAAATCGGATGTCCGTACATCCGCTGCCAGTCTTCGGAGACTCGCGCTGCCATGCGGCCCAGGATATGCGAAGCCAGGTGCTCCACCCGTACCCACGGCAGGATCAGGAATCGCGTGTTGTACGCGATGAAGCGGATATTCCGGCGCCGCGCTTCGGCGCTCCAGCCGATGTAGCGGTCGCGCGCGCCAATGTGTCGCGGTGCGCTCGCAAATGCCACACAAGCCACCGGACGGCCTTGCGCCCACACCAGATACTTCAAGTGTTCGCCCACCGGTTGCTCGTAGCCGAGGTAGTGATACTCCTCCACCAAGCTGTTGAACAAGGGCTCATGTGCGGTCCGCCGAACCTGCTCGAACTCCAGCGGCTGGAGGTTGCGCAGCCGGTCTTCCATGGAGGTGGTATCAATCTGCGTCGGAAGCGGAGGTGTTCTCTTTGCCAGCGGGTTATGCCGGACGTAACTCACTGGCGGCAAGGTGATCTGGCCGGCCCGCTCGAGCATCAGCAGCAGGCCGCGGCACACCATATCCCGCAACGCGCCATTGGCCTGGCGCCACTGCCAGGCTTCACATAACTTGGTCGATAGCGTGCGCCGGCTTTCGTTCGGGTGGCGCTCGATCAGCGCGCGTATATGAAGGACATCTTCCGGGCTGATCTGCCGGCCTCGATATCTGAACTCGACCATTGACCAGCAGTATGAACCGGTTTTTCTTGGAACGCAAGGGGTGAAGCCTGTATTTTTGCGAAATCTACTTCAGCACGCCCACGCGCCGCCACATCGGTGCGGCCCGCACCCTGGAAAGGTCGCCCGCCGCCATCAACAACTGCGCCTCATAGGCTTCCAGTGGCTTGGTCGGTCCGGCCGCCTCCGGCCACCACACGAAGCGCCCTTTCGAGAGCCGCTTCTGTGCCAGCCAGTATCCCTGGCCGTCATAACTGAGAAGCCGGATTGCGGTCCCGCTGCGGCTCCGAAACACGAACACACACCCGGAAAACGGATCCTCAGCGAGTTTCTCCTGGCAAAGCCGCGCCAGCGAATCGATGCCCTTCCTTCCGTCCACCGGCTCGATGGCCACCAGTACGCGCATCTGCGCCGTGATCTGAATCATCCTTCCGTTTCCCGCCAGGCCCGCAGCAGGGCTGTCCAGTCTGGTGGAGCGGTGGCCTTCCATTGGATTCGCATCTTGCTCCCGCCCGAGGACTCGAACTCGATCACACATTCTTCGAGCTGTGCGCGGGACGGCGCAACCAGCTCCACGAATGCCGGCTTGGTTGCGGCCAGTTCGACCGCGGCCTGCCACAGCGCTTCCGGCAACTTCGCCCGCCCCGGCGCATCCTGGCGCACCAGCGGAGCCGCTTCACCCATTACTACTTCTACATCCGGGACGCAGTTCTGGGGCCCATCATCGTGCGCGTGGCGAGCTTCTTTCCGTTTCATGCCACCTATTGGCTCAACGGCCACTCTTTCATTGAGCAGGAACTGAAGCGGAAGCAGATCGGCTTTCGGAAAAACGACAATGCCTTTCTGGCGGTGGATAATGCGGCCGAACTGCAGGCGGCCGCCGACCGGCTGAGCGCGGAGATCATCGGCAAACAACTCGATTACTGGACGTTCCTGTTGGGGCCGAAGTTCTCCAAGAAGGAACGCAGCCAGATGAACCTATCGCGGTTCTACGCCATCGCGCAGATCGAGTACTGCCGCAACTTCATCTTCAAGCGCCACTTTCCCATCCACAAGATCTTCGAGCGCAGCTGCGAACTCGGGCTCTGGCGTTTGACGGCCCATCGCATCAGTGAGATCTTCGGCGTGCGGCTCAACAAGCGCCTGGCGGCAAACTGGCGACCGTGGTCGAGCAGATCGAGCACGGTCACCACGTCTTCCGCGCCTACTGGAAGAACTCCTTCCTCAAACAATATGAGAAGTTCTCCCGCTTCCTGCGCAACGAACTTTGTTCCAACAATCTGCGCGACTTCGGCCTGAAAAAAGGGCTCGCCCATCTCGATGCGGTGCGCCAAAGATTCCAGACCATCACCGATCGTTTCGCCGCCTGCCAGGCCCAGTGGCTCAACGTCCATGTGGATTTCCCACTACTGCAACGGCTGGCCCTGCCCGTGACCATCGGCTCGGTCCGCCATCCCGGAATCAAGATCCATGACACACGGGTCATTCGCCTGATGGAAGTCCTCCTTCATGGTGGCACCACCGTCGGCGGCTGGACTGCCAGGCAGATCCAGGAGGCCGTCCTCACCACGTTTCGACTCTCCGAAAAAGCCTACGGGCTTAACCAACTCCGCTACGATCTCCGCAAGCTGAAAGGGCACGGGCTCATGCAACGCGACGGCTCCCGCTACGCCTACCACCTCACCGCCAAAGGGGTGCAGGTGGCCCTGCTGTTCCTGTTCTTCCACAAACGCCTCTGCGGTCCGCTGGCCAACAGTCGGTTCCACCACCAGCCGGATGCCAAACATTGCCCGAAAAGCAAACTGGAACTCGCCTATCACAAGGCCGACAAGGCCATCCAAGACGTCGTTGACCTGCTCGCCGCAGCCTAATGTTACCGATTTAGATGTTGAAGTATTCTTGTTTACGATCTTCGATCTAAGAATTTAAGCCACCGGCGCGGCGCCGGCGATTTCGCGGTTTACGTCGGCGAATTTCTGGAAGTTCTTGTTGAAGCGGGCGCTCAGGTCGCGCGCGGATTTGTCGTAGGCCGTCTTGTCGGCCCACATGCCGCGCGCGTCCAGGAAACTCGAGGGTACCTCCGGACACGACGTGGGAACGGCTACCTTGAACACGGGATGCTCGGTCATGGGCACATCGTGCAACTCTCCTGACAGTGCGGCGTTCAGCATGGCGCGGGTGAAGGCCAGTTTCATGCGGTCGCCCACGCCGAAGGGCCCGCCGGCCCAGCCCGTGTTCACCAGCCAGCACGTGGCCCGGTGGCGGCGCAGTTTCTCGCCCAACAGCGAGGCGTAGGTCGCCTCCGGACGCGGCAGGAAGGGAGCGCCGAAGCAGGCGCTGAAGGTCGCCTGCGGCTCCTTGCCCAGGCCGCGCTCGGTGCCCGCCACCTTGGCGGTGTAGCCGCTCAGGAAGTGATACATGGCCTGCTCCGGCGTGAGCCGCGAGATGGGCGGCAGCACGCCAAAGGCATCGGCGGTGAGGAAGATCACGTTGGCCGGGTGGCCGCCCACGCTGGGAATCACCGCGTTGTCGATGAAATCCAGGGGATAGGCGGCGCGCGTGTTTTCCGTCACTTCCTCGGAGTTGAAATCGAGCCGCCGCGTTTCCGAGTCCATGGCGACGTTCTCCAGCACGGTTCCGAAGCGGATGGCGTTCCAGATCTGCGGCTCCTGCTGCTGGGAAAGCCGGATGCATTTGGCATAGCAGCCACCCTCGAAATTGAACACGCCGCGGTCGCTCCAGCCGTGCTCATCGTCGCCGATCAGGCGCCGGTGCGGGTCCGCCGAAAGGGTGGTCTTGCCCGTGCCGGAAAGGCCGAAAAACAGCGCCGTATCGCCCCCCGCCCCCGTGTTCGCCGAGCAGTGCATGGGGAACACGCCGCGCTCCGGAAGCAGGTAATTCATGATGGTGAACGCGGATTTCTTCACTTCGCCGGCGTAGCTGGTGCCGCAGATCAGCACTACCCGCTTCTTGAAATTGAGGACGATACAGGTTTCCGAATTGGTGCCGTCCTCGGCGGGACTGGCCTGGAAATCGGGCGCGAACAGGATGGTGAACTCCGGCTGATGGGCGCCCTCGGACTGCGCCTCGGGGCGGATGAACAGTTGCCGCGCGAACAGGGTGTGCCATGCATACTGGCTGATCACGCGGATGGGCAGCGCATAGTCGGGGTCCGCGCCCACCGAGCAATCCTGCACGTACACGTCGTGCCCCTGCCAGAACGCCAGCATCTTCGAGTAAAGGCGATTGAAGTGGGCCTCCGAGATGGGCTGGTTCACGGCCCCCCATTGCACCGTGGGATCGGTGATCTCGTCGCGAACCACGAATTTATCCTTGGGCGAGCGCCCCGTGAACTGTCCCGTGCGCACTACCAGCGCGCCGTCGCTGGCCAGGCTTCCTTCCCGCCGCTGGATGGCGTGTTCCACCAGTTGCGCGGTGCCCAGGTTCCAATACGCGATGTTGATATTGCGGATCCCGTGTTCTTCGAGGCCATGCCCGTACGAGCGCAATCCGGCGTCGGCGGTGTGCATGTGTTTGGCTGCCATGTTCTCCCCAATTCTGCGAGTGCCCTCTTGTAAAATGGTCTCATGAACCGTTTTATCGGGGCATGCGGCGTGGCGCTTCTGTTGTTATACCATTACGGGCACGCCCAAGTCATCGAATTCGAGTCCAACGGTTTGAAGTATCAAACGTTAACCAAGTCCGGCGTAACCGTCATGTTCGCCCGCTTGCCGGCCCGTCTGCACGAGTACTCGATCATTCAGGTAGCCATTTCCAACGGTTCCGCGGCCCCCTACGTCATTCGCCCGGAAGATTTCAGCTACGTCCGCGGCGCCGGGGCGCCGCTGAACGCCGCGCCGGCCGGCACGGTGATCGCCATGCTGGTACAAAAAGGCAGCGGCAGCGACCTCATCAAGCTGGTGACCACCTACGAGGCCGGCGTGTACGGGAACCCGCATATGAAGTCCACCAACGGATACGAGCAGCGCCGCCAGGCGGCCATAGCCGCCGGTTCCAGCAGGCTCAAGGCCGCCGCCATCGCCAGCGTGCTGGCCATGACCCAGATCAAGCTTCCGCCCGGCGAATCGACCGATGGCGCGGTGTTCTTCCCGACCGAAGGCAAGCCGCTCGCAGGCGGCCGCCTGGTGGTCCGCACCAACACCGACGTCTTCGAATTCAAGAGCGAATAGATAGAGTGGCAAGATGCACTCCACCGCCGAGTCGCCGAGTCGCCGAGTTGCAAGAAGAATCCTCCGCGTGCTCGGCCCGGCCGGTGCTCGAAAAGCCCGGAGAGGCAAGCGCCCCTGGTATGCGAAGGCGGTGAATGCGGCGGGCTCAGACGGGGGCCGGGGCCGCCCGGTATTTCATCTTTTCTCGGCGGCTCCGCGTCTCGGCGGTGGAAACCCTAATGCAGCGGATAGCCGCGAATCAGCTTGAAGGTCCGCGACCACCGCGTCTTGGTGAAGAAGTGCGCCACCACATCCACGATGTGATCAATGCCAATGTTGGGATTCGTCAAATCCTGGGTCGGGGCCTCGAACGACCAGTAGATGATCAGCGGTGTGCCGACGATGTTCTCGCGCGGCACGAAGCCCCAGTAGCGGCTGTCGTCGGAGTCGTCGCGGTTGTCGCCCATGGCGAAAATGAAACCGGTTGGGACCACCAGCTCGTTGTTCTCGACGTGGTTCTCGATCATGTCCACGGCCTGCGGCCGCAGCGGCGAGCTCGGCGGTCCAGGGAAATTGTCGCGGTAGCCGTCGATGTACGCGGTCGAATGCACAGCGTAGGGCTCGTCCACCGGGTGCCCGTTGAGCCACAGTTGCTTGTTCACCAGATGGATGCGGTCGCCCGGCACGCCGATCGCCCGTTTGACATAATCCTCGGCGATATTGAGGGGATAGCGGAACACGATGATGTCGCCGCGCCGCACCTCGCGGTACGGCAGCACGCGGTGGGAAAGCGGGCCGGTAGGCGCATAGGTCAGCTTGTCCACCAGCACGTGGTCGCCGATCAGCAGCGTGCCCACCATCGAGGCGCTGGGGATTACGAAGGCCTGCACCAGCGTGGTGGTGGCGAACAGCAGCAGAACGATGGTTACCGTCCACTCCGCAATGAAGCCGCGGTGCACCTCGCGCGAAATTTCCGTGTAGCGGCTCCACAGTCCGGGCGGCGCGGTCTGTTCCTTTTGCTTGGTCTCCACAGCAGCCATTGTATCGGATGAGACGCGGCGGATTCGAATGGTCTGGTACAATCGCGGACAGAGGGGGGAATTGCTTGTCCCAAGTCACTCAGGAATTACCCCGTACCCTAGGCGCGCTTCGCAGCAGTTCCTGGTCCGAAGCCAAACTAGCCAACCGGTCCGTCAAGGACGAACTCCGCAACAACCTGGTCTGTAAAATACAGCGCGGCGAAGCGCTCTTCCCGGGCATCCTGGGCTTCGAGGACACCGTGGTGCCGCAGGTGGTCAACGCCATTCTGTCGCGTCACAACTTCATCCTGTTGGGGCTGCGCGGCCAGGCGAAAACGCGGCTCATCCGCCTGCTCACCACGCTGCTCGACGAAGTGGCGCCGTACATCGAGGGCTGCGAGATCCACGACAACCCGTACCGGCCCATCTGCCGCCGCTGCCGGGACCTGGTCGCCGAAGCCGGCGACGAAGCGCCCATCGGCTGGCTGGGGCGCGACCAGCGCTACGTGGAAAAGCTGGCCACGCCGGACGTCACCATCGCCGACATGATCGGCGATATCGACCCCATCAAGGCGGCGCGCCGCGGCCACGACATCTCCGACGAGCTGACCGTGCACTACGGCCTGCTGCCGCGCGCCAACCGCGGCATTTTCGCCATCAACGAGCTGCCCGACCTGGCGGGCAAAATCCAGGTGGGCCTGTTCAACATCATGCAGGAAGGCGACGTCCAGATTAAGGGCTACCCCGTGCGCCTGCCGCTGGACCTGGCCCTGGTGTTCACCGCCAACCCGGAAGACTACACCGCGCGCGGCAAGATCATCACCCCCCTCAAGGACCGCATCGGCAGCGAGATCCGCACCCACTACCCGGCCGCGATCGAACAGGGCATCGCCATCACCGGGCAGGAGGCCTGGCTCGACCGGCCCTCGCCCATCGAAATGCGCGTGCCCGATTACATCCGCGAAGTGGTGGAGCAGCTCGCTTTTCTGGCGCGCGAAGACAAGCGCATCGACAAGCGCTCCGGCGTCTCCCAACGGCTGCCTATTTCCGCGCTGGAAAATGTGGTCTCCAACGCCGAGCGCCGCGCCCTGAAGGCCAAGGAGGCGGTGGCGGTGCCGCGCATTCTCGATCTCTACTCCGCGCTACCGGCCATCACCGGCAAGCTGGAGCTGGAATATGAGGGCGAGCTCAAGGGGGGCGACACCGTGGCGCGCGAGCTGATCCGCACCGCCGTGGGCAAGGTCTACGACCAGTATTTCGAGGGCGCCAACGTCTCCCACATCATCCAGTGGTTCGATCTCGGCGGCTCGCTGAAGCTCGATGAGAATCTGGATTCGGCCGCCATGGTGAAACAGTTGGGAGGAATCCAGGGGCTGATGGAGAAGACCAAAGCGTTGGGGCTGACCGCGGACGAGCCGGATGCGGTGCGCGCCTCGGCCGCCGAATTCGTGCTCGAAGGGTTGCACGCGCACCGGCGCATCAGCCGCAGCGAGGAGAGGGGCTTCGCGGCCGAGGAGAAACGCCGCGAGCAGCCGCGGGAAGAGGGCAAGGCGGAGCGGCCGAGTTTCCGGCGACAGTATAACTAGGGGGAAATGCATCTTCACCGCCGAGGCGCCGAGACGCCGAGAAAAAACCGAAGGGGCGTTGTTCTTCTCTTCTCGGCGCCTCGGCGGTGAATGGGCTTTTTGGGGGTGCCGTCGATGAAATACGTTCACTACTCGCGCTACACCGGCGAAGACCTGGGCGTCGATGCCGCCGATCTGCTCCAGGCGCTGGCCGATTTCCTGCTGGAGAGCGGCTTCAACACGCAGTACATGCCGTTCAGCGAAGGGAACCAGCACACCCTCGAAGACCTCAAGAACGCCATCCAGCAGGCCCTCGAACAGGGGAAACTGTTCGACGACGACGCGCTCCAGGAGATGATGGAGCGCCTGCAGGGTCTGTCGCAGGAGCAGATGGACAAGCTGCTCGAGAACCTGGTGCAGAAGATGGTGGATGAGGGCCAGATCACCATCGAGGAGCCCAGCCGGCAGCAGGCGTCCGCGCCCGGCGTGGGCGATGGCAAAGACACCAAGGTGAAGTTTGAAGTGACCGACAAGTCGCTCGACTTCCTGGGCTTCAAAACGCTCAAGGACCTGCTTGGCTCGCTGGGCAAATCAAGCTTCGGCCGCCACGACACGCGCGACCTCGCGACCGGCATCGAAGCCTCCGGCTCCTCCAAGCAGTATGAGTTCGGCGACACGCTGAATCTGGATGTCAGCGAGACGCTTTTTTCGGCCATCCGCCGCGAGGGCGCCAAAGTGCCCATCGACATGGACTACGCCGACCTGCACGTGCACCAGTGCGAATATCAGAGCTCCTGCGCCACGGTGCTGATGCTCGATTGCAGCCACAGCATGATTCTCTACGGCGAGGACCGCTTCACCCCCGCGAAGAAGGTGGCGCTGGCGCTGGCCCACCTGATCCGCACGCAGTACCCCGGCGACAGCCTGCGCTGCGTGCTGTTTCACGACGGCGCCGAGGAGCTGGCGCTCAGCCAGTTGGCGCGGGTGCAGGTGGGGCCCTACTACACCAACACGCGCGACGGCCTGATCCTGGCGCGCAAGCTGCTCAACCAGGAGCGCAAGGACATGCGCCAGATCGTCATGATCACCGACGGCAAGCCCAGTTGCCTGACGCTCGACGACGGCCGCATGTACAAGAACGCGTTTGGCCTGGACCCGCTGGTGATCAGCCGCACGCTGGAGGAAGTGAACCGCTGCAAGAAGCAGGGCATCCTGATCAACACCTTCATGCTGGCCAGCGACTACGGCCTGGTGAACTTCGTGCAGAAGGTCACGGAAATCTGCCGCGGCAAGGCGTACTTCACGACGCCCTTCACGCTGGGGCAGTACCTGCTGATGGACTATATGAACCGGAAGACGCGGACGATTCATTAGGGTCTATGCCGCCGGCGTGGCCCAGGAGTTGCAATCGCTTCGGCGCCCGATATCTCCCGTTCGTGAAGTCGCGGCAGCGAGAGCTCGATGGACTGATGCAGGAGTCGGATGCCCTGCTGGCTCCATTTCAGGAGCCTCTTCGGTGGGAGTTGTTGCTGGATGCTGTCCTCTCGGACGCACGAGAGGAGACCTACTCCGCTGCACTCGCCTGGTCGCTTGGAGAGTTGACGGTAGGCCAGGTGGCCGACGTGCCGGGAATTCAGGTTTTTGCCTTTCGCGGGCGGGACTGGAAGCGAAGCATAGACTGGCTCTACGATACCGAGGTCGCGGTGCCTGAAGGACACGAAGGGCCGCAGGGACGTATCGATATCACGATAACCTTTCAGAAGAGGGCTCTCCGCAGGAATTGGTGAAACCCGTGTTTTCATTGAGTTTCCGGGATTGGGCTGTTGGAGTTCGTTTCGGCTCGGCGGCTTGGAAAGTGAGTCGCCGGCCCTGTTCACCGGCTTTCCGCACTGCTTGAGACTAATCGCCGCCGCCATCCCAAGAGTGTCCCGTTCCCTTCGTCCTGGGGCGTCCCCCGATGCGAGCCGGTGAGCGCCAAGG
>JAIQEX010000149.1 GCA_020073615.1 Terriglobia bacterium | reverse complement strand
GTGGCCGAAATGCTGGCTGGCACCCAAGTGGTAGCCAACTTCAAATTCCAACGCCCATGCCTATGCCCCCGCCTATGGGCAGGCCTTGCATCAGGCTGTCGAGACCAACGGGCGTAAGGATTTGTCTTTTCATCCTCCAATTGAACCTGCGCCGGGCTGACCTACCCCTGTAGGCACGTCCGGTTCTGGTGATTCTCGGCCGTTTACGAGAGACCAAACTGATGAGGTTTTGTCACGGTTTTGCCACGGTCGGAGCTTTTTTCCTCGATTTGGGCAAGCCGGACAGTTTCGGAAATTCAGGAAGTGGTTTAAAATCACAAGAGGTTCCCTTTCGGGCGCGTAGCTCAGTTGGTTAGAGCGCCTGCTTCACACGCAGGAGGTCACAGGTTCGAGTCCTGTCGCGCCCACCATTTAAATGCTTCTGATTCAGCAATTTAATTCTGAGCTTCACTTCCTACCCCGTCCTCAAAACCCCAAAACGTATCAAAACCGTATCAAAACCCCATTTACGCGATCCTCTCCGTATTCCGTATCAGAACGGATCGGAACAACTTCGCTGGCCTTGCGGTTCATCTTGGTCAGCGCCTCGCGCTTCATCTGGAGTTTCATCTGCGAGTACTTCTTGAACACCTTGGCGTCCGTCTGCCGGAGCAGTTGCGTCACCCACTCGTCGGCCACGCCGCCCGCACTCAGCCTTGTGGCGTAGGTGGAGCGGAGATCGTAGAGCCGGAAGTAGGGGACACCAGCTTTCCGGAGCGTACGCTCCCAGGTTTTCTTGAAGCTCGCCTGCGGCTCGTTCGGCTTCTTGGCGCTGGGAAACAACCAGGGCCCAGGGCCTGCGAGTTCGATCTGGCTACAAAATGCTTCCACGGCGATGTCCGTCAGCGGAACCTCGGCGACTCCGGTGGGAGTCTTCGAATCCGTGATGAACACCGTTCTGTTGGCCAGATCAACCTGCTCCTTCTTCATGGGAGCAAGCTCCTTATATACGCGGAGGCCGGTTTCCGTGATGATCCGGATCACGTTCCGAAGGTACTCGGGGGCGTGTTCCTCAATCTTGGTTTGCTCCGACCACGTCATGTAGTGCGGCCGGAACAGGCCTTTGAGGATGACCGGAAATTCCACGCCGGCACAAGGGTTGGCCGGGCAAAGCTTTTTCCTCACCGCCACGTTGAGCATTCTACGCAATACCCGGTATTCCTGGTGCACCGTGGTTGGTTTTACGGTACCGAGTTCGGCGACGCCCGCCTTGCGGCGAACTTTCTTCTTCTGCTGGAGCCGACGGCGCAGGTGCACTTCGATTTCCGTTGCGTCAATGTCTGCGAGTGTGATCGGTCCAAACACGGGTCTCAACGATTTCAAGGCGTTCTCGTTAGCTTCGTGGGTTGCCTCTGCCCGAATCGGCGGCTTGGAATAGTTTTCCAGGAAAAAATCCGCCCATTCGCCAAACGTCAGTTGCTTGCCCTTGCGCACTGCATCAAGGGTGTTGTTGTCTCTGGCGGCCAGGCGCTCTCGCATCTGCTTCTGCGCCTCGTCCCAGTCTGTTGTGTTGGTTGATTCCAGGCGGCGGCGACCGGTCTTGTCCCGGTAGCGCATCCACCAGATGTTGCCGTCATTTCGCTTGTAAACGACACCATCATGTTTACTTGGGCGTGCCATTCTCCACCTCTTGTTTGAACTGCGCGCGGAATGGCTCCAGATCCGATTTCAAAAACCGAATATTGCGACCCATCACGCGGAGGTGAGGCACCTGCTTTCGCTCTACCCAAAGATACACCGTTTGGGCGCTTACGCCAAGGAAGCGAGCGGCGTCTTTGACGGTCATGGGGATTTCCGGGTGCGTAGCGAATTGGGCGTGATCGGACATTTCGTTCGTTTCAAAGCGCCTGCTTTGAACCTCCTCGTTGCCTGGTGTTAACGTTACGCTCATTGCGTCGGGCGGAACTGGTCGAGTCCAGATCGGGACAGGTGCTTTGGATGGGCCGGTCTTGTCCCCGTTTTCCGATTCGGCGGCAACCGTGATGGTCGACCTGGAGTATCCCGTCGCACGAGCTTTCGGCGTCCCAGAGAAACGGCTGGTATAGGCGGACAGCCCCGGACGCGTCCCGATACCGCCTTGCAGACGTGCGCCTTTGAGCAGTGCAACAGTTCGGCGACGTCGGAGAGGGTTAGCAGACCAAGGTCGTGCAGGGCGTTCATTTGATAACCTCCGGGACCAATGGAAGTCGTGCTCTCAATTCTTGCCTGTGGTTCCGCGGGGATGAGCACCATTCACCGGGATATGTTGCGTTTCCGACTGGACAGGTTCATACGGAGCTTCGAAAAGGATGTCGCGGTTCACTCGCACCGTGAATTTGTACCCTGCCGGGACCTTAATCGTGGGTTGCACATTCTCGACGTGCAGATGCCCGGCTGCGACGGCTTCGACGTGCTGCAATCGCTGGGCGGCGAGGCGCCCCGGGCGATCGTCTTCGTGACCGCGTACGATCGCTATGCGCTGAAGGCCCTCGAGGTGGAGGCGCTCGACTATCTGCTGAAGCCGTTCGACGACGCGCGTTTCCTGCGCACCCTGGCGCGCGCCAAGGATCACATCCGGCGGAGTCCCGGGGGCGCCATGGAACGGCTGATCGTGCGCAGTGCCGGCCGGGTCAGTTTTCTGCGGACCTCGGAGATCGACTGGATCGAAGCGGCGGACTACTACGCCTGCCTGCACGTGGCGGGCAAGGCCCATCTGCTGCGGCGCAAGATGGCCGATCTGGAGCGCGATCTGGACCCCGGGTCGTTCTGCCGCATTCACCGCTCGGCGATCGTGAATCTGGATCGCGTGCGGGAACTGCAGATGGGGGCCGGCGGGGAGTACGAGGCCGTTCTGAAGGATGGAACCCGCCTGCGCGTGAGCCGGCGGTACCGCGAGCGGTTGATGAGCGTGTGCGGCAAGGCGTAGGACGTTGGGACCACCGATGGCGCCCGCTGAGATCGCATGATTCATTCCTCGCGCCGAATGCGCACCTCTTGGTATGAGGCGGATCTCGAGATAGGGATTACGCACTCTCTAAGAGGCCGATACGAAATGAATCAGGTTACTGTTTTGCAAAGAGCCGGCGCGTCCAGGAACTGGCGTGCCAGGTTGTTGAGGGTCCTGTGGGGCCCGGTTCTGCTGGCGGCACTGGCTGCGCCGGCAAGTGCGGCGTCGTTCGGAATATGCATTATTAGCAACACCTTCGGAATCGGCGGCTTCTCCAACGCCCAGTACGCTACTTCGGTCGTCACCGCAGGCTGCATTCCCGGATTCTCTAGCAGCATTGTTCCGGGTGCCGTGACCATTCCTACAACGCTCCCAGCGGGGCTCACCTCGGCAAGTCTCGAGTTAACCCAGCCGATGCCATTCGGGGGCACTGCGGTCGCGACCAGCACGGCCAGCCTGGACCAGGGAATATTGCGCGCCTTCTCGGATACCCAGGGCGGGGTGGGAGGCTGTGGAGGCACATGCACGTCGACGGGCGGAAGGTCGATCTCCGAACCGCTCATGGCCGATACGCTCCACTTCACGATCACGGACGCAGCGACTTCGGCGATTGTCACCTTCAACGCCCATCTGGGCGGCACTATCTCTCTGGAAGGCACCAGCGGGGACAATTACAGCATATCGGATCAGTTCATTTTAGGCGGAAGCGGCTGCTGGGGGAGCGCAACCGGTCTCGGTTTTCAACCTTGCCTGAGTCAGAACTTTGGCTTTCTCACGTCCAGCTTCTTCAACCAGTCGGCCAGCGGTTTCGATTTCACGGGAACGTTCCAGGTGACCAATGGCGCCTCGCTTCCCTTTTTCGCTGGGCTCAATGCGGATTGCTCCGGCGGAGCGACGTGCAATTTTTCGAACACCGCCAGCTTCTCGCTGAGTCTCCCGGCGGACGTCACGTTTACCTCGGATTCCGGGGTGCTGTTCACGCAAACACCCGGCGGCGCCACGACGCCCGAGCCGGGCACGTTCGGGGTGGCCGCGGCGGCTTTGCTCGGCGTGGGCATTCTGCGGCGGCGCGCGAAGCGCCAGCGATAACCCCACCCCGCCGCGCAGGAGAACCGTACCGGTACGCGTGGAACGCCGGGAATCCGGCCTTCTGTGTTAGCCTTGCTCAGAGGATTCGGACCTGCCGGTCGGAGATATCACGGTTCTGCTGGATCGCTGGACACGGGGCGATCGCGAGGCCATGGAGGAGTTGACTCCTCTGGTGTACTCGCACCTGCGCAAGGTGGCCATAGGCTACCTGCGGCGGGAGCGGAGCGATCACACGCTCGACGCCACAGGACTGGTCAACGAGCTCTTCCTGGTTTTCCTGGAAGAGCACAAGGCCAGGTTCGAGGACCGTGCGCACTTTTTCGCCTTCGCTGCCCGGGCCATGCGGCGCATATTGGTCAACTACGCGCGCGGCCGCCAGGCGGCCAAGCGCGATGCCGGCGAGACCCGCCTGGAACTGAGCCCGGAGGTGGCGTGGATCGATCCCGAAGGCCCGGAGATGATCGACCTCGACCGCGCCCTGGATGAACTGGAAGCGGTCGAACCGCGCAAGGCCAGGGTGGTTGAATTGCGCGTCTTCCTGGGCTGCACGTCAACCGAGGCGGCCGGTCTGATGGGAATCTCCAAGCCCACGCTCGACCGCGATTTGCGGTTCGCCCTGGCCTGGCTGTTCAATCGATTGAAAGGCTCCGCCTGATCGTGGAACCCAATGGACCAGAAGGAAATCAAGAAGCTCGAAGCACTTTTCCACGCGCTGATCGACATCCCCGGTAGAACCGAGCGTGAAGCCACAGCCGTGCGTCTGAGCGGAGACGATGCGGCGCTCGCCCGCAGGGCGCTGGAGCTGGTGGATTCGGACGAAAAAGCGAAGGCCGCCAACGATGCCGCCCAATGCGCCGCGTCGGAGCCGCGCACCTATGGCAACTACCGCACGGTGCGGCCTCTGGCGTCGGGCGGCATGGGCGCCGTTTATCTGGCCGAACGGGCCGATGGCCACTTCCAACAGACCGTGGCGCTGAAGGTCATTGCGCCGCACGTTGCCGGAGCGGCGTTTCGCGAGCGTTTCCTGGCCGAGCGGCAGATTCTCGCCGGGCTCAACCACCCCAACATCACCAAGCTTCTGGACGGCGGCGTCACCGGGGAAGGCACGCCGTATCTGGTGATGGAGTATGTCGACGGTCAGCCCCTGGACCGCTACTGCGACATGCACAGTACCAGCCTGCGGGAGCGCCTGGAACTGTTCCTTAAGGTGTGCGCGCCGGTTGCGTACGCGCACCGCAATCTGGTGGTTCATCGCGATCTGAAGCCCTCCAACATTCTGGTGACCGGTGAAGGCCAGCCCATGCTGCTGGATTTCGGGACGGCCAAGCTGCTGGCGGGCGCCGAGACCAATGAGGACACGGGCCTGCCACTATCGACTCCGCGCTATTCCAGCCCGGAACAACGGTCGCGGGCACCCATCACCACCAGCTCGGACATCTTTTCCCTGGGCGTCATTCTTTACGAACTGTTGACCGGTGCCTGGCCGTTCGGGGATCCGGCCTCACCCCAGGAGATGCTCCAGCGCTTCGCACGCAACACGCCGATGACCTTGCCGCAGACGGTGGTGACCAGGGAAGCCTCCCTGGCCCGCGCGGCGAACCTGCGGTCGCTCCAGGGATCGCTGGCGGGCGACCTGGGCAACATCCTCGCCAAGGCGTTGGCGCCCGCGCCGGATCAGCGGTATGAGAGCGTCCAGGCTCTGGCGGCGGATATCGGGAATTGGCTCGCCGGATTGCCGGTCCGTGCCAAGGCCCCCAGCATGGCCTACCGCGCCGGAAAATTCCTGCGCCGGCGCTGGCTTCCCATCGCCGCGGCTGCGGTATTCGTGTTGGGTCTTCTCGGCTCGACGCTGTTCGCGGTGCGTGAGGCAAGGGTGGCCCGCGCCGAAGCGCGGAAGTCCCAAGAGGTGACCCGGTTTCTGAACGACATGCTCGCTTCGGCCAGCACTTACAGCTTCGACCCCGATAAGTTCACGGTCGCGCAGATGCTCGACTCCGCCCGGGAGCGGCTCGAAAAGAGCTGGAAAGGCGATCCCCTGGCGGAGGCCACGCTCCGCCAAAGCCTGGGGGAGAGCTACTCGGCGATCCAGCACATCGACCAGGCGCGCGCCCAATTGACCAAGGCGTTGGATGCGTTTCATTCGCTCGGGAAAGAGAAGGAAGAGGCCGGCACGCTGGTTTCGCTCGGGGAAATGGCGCGCAACGCGGGCCGCAGCGAAGAGAGCGTCCGGTTCCTGAGGCAGGCGCTCGAACACCTGAAGCATTTAGGCAGGGATGCCCCGCCGTACTTGGTTTTCAGCGCGAAGAGCGTGCTGGGCTACGAGCTTGGTCTCGAATTGAACCGGGACTTGGGCGAGGCGAGAAACCTCATCGCCGAGTCCATCGCCCTCGCCGCGCGCGAGCCGTCGATCCCCAAAGCGTACGTCGTCGGGGCCCTGACCACGCAGGGAAATATGTTGCTGGATGAAGGAAAGTTCGCGGAAGCCGAGCCCATCCTGCGCCGGGCGCTCGATACCGGGAGGCGCGAAGATGCCGGGGGCCTGTGGGAAGGGCAACCTCTGTATCAATTGATGAGCCTGAGTGCGCGCACCGGGAACTTCGCCGCCGCCCGGGACTATGGCCATCAACGATATGAAATTTTCCTCCACAGACTGGGGCCGAACCATCCCGGGACCGTGGTGGCTGCCATGCGCTGGGCGCGCTACCGCGCCGACACGGGAGAAACCGCCGAAGCCATCGAGCAGGTGCTCCAGGGAATGCCCGTGGTGCGCAAGTCCTATCCGCCCCCATCCTTCAACCTATGGACGCCCACCGTCATTGCGGCCTACGTCTTGAATCAAGGGAAGCGCTTCGCGGAAGCCGAAGGGTATGCCCGGGAGTCTCTGGCGGTTGCGCACGAGGCGCATCTGCCGGAAGCCGATCCGCGGACCGCCGAATCGCTGTTCGAGCTTGGCAAGGCCCTCCAGGGAGAGAAGAAGTATCGCGAAGCTACCACCACCATCGAAAGCTCCGCCGCCATGTATGACCGGCTCGGTCCTGCTTATGCGAGGCGTGCCGAGCGGGTCCGGAAGACCATAGCCGCGGGGCCGGCACAGCCGAGATAACCGGCAAGCTAAAAGCATGCCCCACCAAGACAGCCGATCTTCGCGTGGTGGGGCATGCTTTAGCTTGCCGGTTTTTTCACGACCCCGATGACGCCATTCTCCGCGATTGCAATGCTATGCTCATTGGTCTGAATCTCGGTACGTGAGCGTCGAGGCGAAAGGCGGTTTCTGTGGCATATCGCAAGTGTCTCTCCCCGGCCCGGTCCATCCTGTTTTCGTTCCTGCTCACTTTCCCTCTGGCATTGGGGAACGCCCAGTTGACCGCGCCGCCGGCCAAGCCCACGGGCCCGTGGATGGACCAGGCGCTATCGCCCGACCAACGCGCCGCACTGGTACTCGGGCAACTTACCCTCGAGGAAAAAATCTCCCTTGTCCATGGTGCCGGATGGGATGCGCTGGTCGGCGGTCCCGAGGCCCTGCCGCCGCGCTCCGTGGGCGGCGCCGGCTTTGTTCCCGGAATCCGGCGCCTCGGCATCCCCGATCTGCAGATTGTCGATGCCAGTGTGGGCGTCGCCAGGGGCGCCGTCTTCGGCCGCTACTCCACCGCGCTTCCTTCCTGTGTTGCGGAAGCCGCGAGCTGGGATCTGCGGGTCGCCCGCGAGTACGGCGCCCTGATCGGCAGCGAGCTCCGCGCCCAGGGCTACAACATGTCGCTCGGCGGCGGCGTCAACCTCACGCGCGAGCCCCGCAACGGCCGCACCTTCGAGTACAAGGGCGAAGACCCCATCCTGGCCGGCAGGCTCGCCGCCGCGGAAATGAAGGCGCTCCAGGAACAGGGCGTCATCGGCCACATGAAGCACTACGCGCTCAACGATCAGGAAAACGGACGCAGCTACGTCAACGTGAAGCTCGGCAAACGCGCCATGCGCGAAACCGACCTTCTGGCTTTTGAAATCGGTATCAAGGAATCCGGCATCGGCGCCATCATGTGCTCCTATAACCTGGTGGACGGCGTCTATGCCTGCGAGAACCGCTATCTGCTGAACGATGTCCTGAAGAAGCAGTGGGGCTTCCGCGGTTTCGTGGTCTCCGACTGGGGCGGCACGCACAGCACCGTCCAGGCGGCCAACGCCGGCCTCGATATGGAGATGCCGGCCGACGCCTACTTCGGCCCCGCGCTGCAGAAAGCCATCGAGCGAGGCGAAGTCCCCGCCGCGCGCCTGGACGATATGGTTCACCGCATCCTGCGCAGCGAATTTGCGGCCGGGCTGTTCGATAAGCCCCCGGAGCGAAGGGCGCCCGACATCTTCCGGGGCCTGCAGGTGGCCCAGCATGTGGCCGAGCAGGGCGCGGTGCTGCTGAAAAACGGCAGCGCCCGCCTGCCTCTGTCGACTGCCCTGCGCTCCATCGCCGTGATCGGCTCCCATGCCGATGTGGCGGTCCTTTCCGGCGGCGGCTCATCGCAGGTCGATCCGCCCGGCGGAAACGCCGTCCCGCAGGAGGCGGGCAGTCAGCCGTCGATGTTCGGTCCCGCCGTGTGGCAACCCTCCTCGCCGTTGCAAGCGATCCGCGCCAAAGCGCCCGGCGCCAAGGTCGTGTACGATTCCGGCGCCGATCCGGCCGTAGCGGCGAAGCTGGCCAAAGCCTCCGAGGCCGCCATCGTCTTCGTGAACCAGCCGGCCAGCGAAGACCGCGACCTGGCCAGCCTCGCGCTCCCAGGCAATCAGGACGCGCTAATCGCCGCCGTCGCAGCCGCCAATCCGCGCACGGTGGTGGTTCTCGAGACCGGCGGCCCCGTCGTCATGCCGTGGATCGGCCAGGCCGGAGCCGTCCTCGAAGCCTGGTACCCCGGAATTCGCGGCGGCGAAGCCATCGCCAACATCCTCTTCGGCACGGTCAACCCCTCGGCCAAACTCCCCCTGAGCTTTCCCCGCTCCGAAGCCGACCTGCCGCGCCCCAAACTCGCCGTCCAGCCGCCGCCCGCGAGCGAAGCCGATATGGCCCCGCTGTTCCCCGGCGCCGCCTTCAAAGTGAACGTGCGCCAGTTCGACCTGGCTTACGACGAGGGCCTGAAGGTTGGGTACAAATGGTACCAGGCCGAGGATAAGCAGCCGCTCTTCCCGTTCGGCTTCGGCCTCTCATACACTTCCTACGCCTACTCGGATCTGAACGTCGCCGCGGGAACCACGCCCTCGGTGGCATTCCGCGTGAAGAACACGGGGCCGCGAGCCGGCGCCGAAGTCGCCCAGGTCTACGTGACCCTGCCCGCCGCCGCCGGAGAGCCATTCCGCCGCCTGGTGGGCTGGGAAAAAGTGGAGCTGGCCCCCGGCGAAACCAAGGCCATCACGCTGGCGCTGGACCCGCTCTACCTCTCCATCTTCAACCCCGATAAGGACGCCTGGGAACTCGTCCCCGGCAGCTACACCGTATACGCCGGCGGATCTTCGCGGGATCTGCCGCTCCGCGGCGCGCTCGAAATCCCGGGCGCGCGGTGATGGCGCTTTCTCGCCAGGTGGCCGGTCACGCCGCCTGCGTGCGCCGGCGCGACCCCACGAAGCCGTAAAACATGATGTAGGTGTAGCAGACCGCCGGCAGCAGAAACGCCACATGCAGCCCGAAACGGTCCGCCAGCGCTCCTTCTACCACGGGAATGATGGCGCCGCCCACGATGGCCGCGATCATAATCCCCGAACCCTTTCCCGTCAGCCTGCCCAAACCGGCGATCCCCAGCGTGAATATGCTGGGGAACATGATCGAGTTGCACAGCCCCACCGCCAGAATGCTCCACATGGCCACCCCGCCCGTGGTCAGGATCGAGGTCGTCACCAGGGCACACGCCACAATCGCGTTGATCCCCACCAGCGTCCCGGTGTCCACCTTGCGCAGGACCGCCGACCCGATGAATCGCCCCACCATCGCCCCGCCCCAGTAGAACGACACGTACCGCGCCGCCTGCTGCGCCGTCAGCCCGCCGATATCCGCCTGCATGAAGTAATTCACCAGGAAGCTGCCGATGGCCACTTCCGCGCCCACATAAACGAAGATCCCCAACGCTCCCAGCACCAGGTGCCGGTGCCGCCACACGCTGTCGCCCACGACCTCGGTGTGATGGTTCGGGTCCTCGATCTGCGCCAGCCGCGGAAAGCGGAAGCGGGCGATCGCCAGCGCCAGCAGCGCCAGCAGGACCGCGATCCCCAGGTAGGGAAGCTTCACCGTCGAGGCCTCCAGCAGCTTGTGCGCCTGCAACTGGTCCGGCGCCAGGAGCTGCAACTGCTCCGCGCTGCGCTTCGTCGCG
The DNA here is from genome assembly GCA_020073615.1 of Terriglobia bacterium. Lineage (GTDB taxonomy): Bacteria > Acidobacteriota > Terriglobia > Bryobacterales > Bryobacteraceae > JADGNR01. The sequence goes on along the minus strand of JAIQEX010000149.1, from coordinate 4,783 downwards.
GAGAGGATGAGAAACCCGCCCACCCAGGGGCCGATGGTCGTCCCCAGCGAGTTCAGCGCCTGCACCAGGTTGAGCCGTACCGATGCGCGCTCCGGGGCGCCGAGCACGGCCACGTAGGGGTTGGCCGAAACCTGCAGCAGCGTCATCCCCGATGCCAGCACGAACAGTCCCGTCAGAAACACCCCGTAACTCGGGACGCTCGCCGCCGGTATGAACAGGAGCGCTCCGCAGGCCATCACTCCCAGGCCCAGCACGATGGTGCGGTGATACCCGATCCACGAAATGATCTTCGCCGCCGGCATGGAAATCAGGAAATACGCCAGGAAAAACGTGAACTGAATCAGCATGGTCTGCGTGTAATTCAGCTCGAAGATCGCCTTCAGATGGGGTACCAGGATGTCGTTGAGGACGGTTACGAAACCCCACATGAAAAAGATGGACGAGATCACCACCATGGCGGGGCCGTAATTCTGCCCGTCCGCCGCCGGCGCTGCCATCGTCGCTTTCGGTTCTGGAATACTCATTGTGGAACACCGCTATTCTGCATACATGGAATTCAAGGGATCAGGCGCAAAGCTCAATCCTACCAGCTTGTTTGCCGGTAGAATACGGCGGCTCCGACGCCGGCTGGAGATTGGCCATTTGCGGTCATAAAGCTGGCGCGTAAGATTTCGCTGAACTTTTTCTCCGCGATGTTGTACCCTACTCTCGATGGCTCCTGGTGCAGGCAGCTGTCGCAAGAGGAAGGCACTTGGAGAAGACCGTTTCGTTCTGCGGACGCGCGCTTGCCGCCAGCGAACTGGGTCTGGTTCGCCAGATCATTGCCGATTTCCCTCGTCTCAGTCAGGCCGAACTCGCCCATACCATCTGCGAGTTGTTGGAATGGCGCCGGCCGAATGGAAAGCTGAAGAGTCCGGAGTGCGTGGAGTGGTTGCAGAAGTGGCAAGAGCACGACTGCCTGCCGGGTTTGCCGGAGTTGCGGGTCACCAAACCACGGGGCGCTCATCGCTTCCAGGCGGACTCGCAGAGCGATCCGCAGTCGCCCGTACGCGGGCGGTTGGCCGACTACCGGCCACTGCGATTGCAGTTGGTTGAAGACCTCGCCGGCCGGCGCCTGTTTCAGCAATACATCCAGCGCTATCATCCGCTGGGCTATCGGGTTCCTTATGGCGCTCAACTGCGCTATCTCGTGCGGGCTCCATCGCAGGATGTGTTGGCCTGCTTGCTGTTCACCAGCGCCGCTTGGAAAATGGCGGCGCGCGATGCCTGGATCGGATGGAACGATCCCACGCGGCGCGCCCATCTTCCCCGTCTGGTGAACAATGGCCGCTTTCTGATTCTGCCCTGGGTCGAAGTGCCTCACTTGGCAAGCCACATCCTCGCTCTCGCCGCTCGCCAACTCCCCACCGACTGGCTGGCCGCCTATGGCGTGCGACCGCTGCTGTTGGAGACTCTGGTGGACCGCCCCTACTCCGGCACCTGCTACCGCGCCGCCAACTGGATCCATGTGGGCCAGACCCAAGGCCGCGGCCGCATGGATCGTACCCACCAGGCCCTGGGCAGTTGTAAAGACATTCTGCTGTACCCGCTGGAGCCACACTGGCGCCAGCGCTTATGCCAACTCGCGCCCCCACAATCCTGCCATGATCCTGTTGGAGAAGTTCCATGAACTGTTGCAGCCTTGGCGTTCCGCCTTTCCGCAACAGCGCACCTGGCAACGTGCGCAGCGTCTGGCTTACGGTCTGCTCCTCTGCCTGCGTACCCATCTGACCTCCAACGCCATCTGCGCCACCGGCCGGCAGTTTCTGGATTGGAGCGCTGACTATCGATTGTTCTCGCGCAGCCCCTGGAATCCACATACGCTATTCGATCCCATCTTCGATCACTGGGCGGAACTGCTGCCTTCTCCGCAGGCGCCGGTAGTAGTCGCCTGGGACGACACGCTCTGTAAGAAGACCGGCCGCCACATCCCCGGAGCCACCTGCGCGCGCGATCCCCAGTCACCGCCCTTCCATGTGAATCTGATCCGCGGGCTGCGTTTTGTGCAGGCCAGCGTGTTGCGGCGGGCAAGCCAGTTTCTGGGACCGGCGCGAGCTCTCCCCGTGCGCTTGGAGCCGGCTCCCCCCGCCGTGAAACCCCAGCATCCCAAGCGCACCGCCAAGCACGCCCGGACCAAGCCGAGGAACCAAAGGAAAAATCGGAAGCAGGATCAAAAAAGGACCGCCGCCAAAAGAGGTAACCAGAAAGCCATGCCCCGCACACCCGAGGAGAAGGAATATCGACTGCAGAAAAAACTGCGCGCTCTGACTCAAGTGGGAGTGCGCGTATTGCAGTCTCTGCGTCAGGCCTTGGATGCGCGGCCGGCCACGCGTCAGCGGCAGTTGCTGGCCTCAGGCGATGGCTCCTATACCAACCGCACGGTACTGCGCCAACTGCCCGAGCGAACCACTTTCATTGGGCGCATCCGCAAAGATGCCCAATTGTGTCAGGCTTTGCCCGCCGCCACCGCGACCCGCTCCGGCGGACGGCCCCGCCGCTATGGCGCGCCTGCCCCCACCCCCGAACAAGTGTTGCACGACGACGCCGTGCCGATAGTAAAGATCCGCTGTTTCGCCGCCGCAGCCGTTCGGGAGGTTCCGGTCTAGACCCAATACTCTTCCCTTAACGATCCTAATGGCCGCGGAGATGTCGCTGAGTGGCGAACGCTTGTAGCCGCGACGCAGGGGGAAGGTACTCATCTTCCGCTTGACCCCTCGGGGATTGCGCCGCTTGCGGCTGGAAGCGGCAGATTCATCGAGGATCTCGTCCAGCACCGCGTTATGGAACTCTTTTCGACCCCGAGGGGGGAATAGCGCCGAAGGCGGCCATCTTGCGGCGGACAACGCGCACGGCGTGAAGGAAGGACAGCCGGTCGGGATCCTTGTCGGCACGCAGCGCCGCTTCGTGCATGAGGCCGCGCACGGCGAAATGGGCCATCAGCAGACCATAGAACTCCTGCCGTACCAGGTCCGGCGTTTTGCTGCGGAGCACGATATGCGCGCCTCGCAGATGAGTCTTGAGTTCGTCGAACGCGGTTTCGATCTCCCAGCGCTCGTGATAGAGCGCGGCCAGTTCGGCGGCCGGAGCCAGTTCGTGGTCGAGGATCGTGGTTGCCAGCCGGTATAACGGCTCCGCCCCTTCGACTCCCTCCAGGCGGTATTCGATCACACGCACTACGATTCCATTGCGCCCGCGCCGATGGTCCTGCTGCGACGGATAGATGCGACTCAGATAAGATCCGTCCGGCAGGCGTTTTTCGCAGGGCAGATGGATGTTTTTTCTGACCCGCCACAGCAGGTCCGCACCCGTAGCTGCCGCCTGCTTCCACATCTCAAACCCGAAAAAGCCGCGGTCCGCCAGGCACAACATGCCCTTGCCGAGACTGGACAATACAGTCTTTGCCAGGGCGATTTCGCTGGTGGCGTAGTCCGCCATCCGGCTGCCGAAAAGGACATGGGTACCGTTCTCCACCAGCGATACGAAGCGGATCTTTGGGTACGCGCTCTCGCCGCGACTGGCTCCCGGCCGCCCGAACGCTTCTTGGTTGCCCTTCTCGTCGGCGACATCCAGCGTGCTGCCGTCAACGCTGATCAGACGCCACGCTCGATACCATGCGCCCTTTGTCGCCGCCACCGCGACCGGCCTGACCACTTCATCGTGCAGTTGCCGCACTGGCTCCCATCCCAGTCTGGTTCGCGCCTGCGAGATACCTGAATTACCAACCACATTGATTCCCGCCGCAGGTTCCACCAGCCACTGGATTCCTTCCAGCAGACAACGCAGCACTTCCCGATACGACGACTGCATGTACAGCGCCAGCGCGATCACGTAATACACGACCACATGCGCCGGCAGGTCGCGCTGGCGCACACTCTCTTTCCCCGTCGCCGCCAGCGAAGCACGAATCTTTTCCAACGGGAACGTTTTGGCTACCACGCCCAGACTGATGTAGTCGGTAATGCGGCTGCCTGCCGGTAATGAAGCCACTGTGCGTGACATCAGACCTTCCCCTCCAAGCCGGTTTGCGCCCTTGCGCACAAAGTATAGGGAAAGCGCCCCCGGATTACCCGATTGAAGTAGCTGCCTTTGGAAGAAGCGCCCAGCAGAGCTTCATGGACCGCCGCCGGAACGCCATAGTAATGGTAGATGGCACGGGTGCGGAACTCCAGTTGCAAAACCCCACGGCCGTCGTCGTACGCAACTGCCCGCAGGGTGGTTGATTCCACCCTCATTTCGTTCATGAGTGACCTCCAGGAGAGGCTGCGCTCTAGAACAGGATATCATAGAAATGTTTGTTAAGTGAAGAGTATTGGGCTTAGATCGTGCGCAACGTCTACTGGCGCAAGGCCGGCCCGGACATGCCTCTGCTGCTGGTGGGTCATCAAACCGCTCGGTTACCGCCTGCGCAAAGGCTCCGAGCTGCCCTACCGCCAGCCGGCTTTTCTGATCTGTACCGACCCGCAACTGGACCTGCCGATCCTCCTCCAAGCCTACATCGACCGCTGGGAGATCGAATGCAATCGCCCGCCTGCCCCAGTTTCAGGTAGCCATCGACAGCTTGCTCCTGCTGGCTTCCATCCTCGCCTACGGATTTCAGCGCACCGCCACCTACCTTCCACTTCCGTTATGGAGACGACGGTCGATTCGCCCTTCGATCCTAGACTTGCTGAATCTGCTGCGCGACCAAATCTTCGCTCGCCTCACGCAGGATAAGCCCATACCGAGTATCGACGACTTCGCTGCA
>JAIQEX010000148.1 GCA_020073615.1 Terriglobia bacterium | reverse complement strand
ATTCTTGTTCTTCCACAAGCGTCTCTGCGGTCCACTTGCCAACAGTTGCTTCCACCACCAGCCCGACCCCGCTCACCGGCCCGAGAGCAAACTCGAAGCTGCCTATCACAAGGCCGACAAGGCCATCCAGCAAATCGTTGACCTGCTTGCTGCAGCGTGATGTTACACCAAAAATGTTGAAGTATTCTTGTTTACGATCTCCGATTTAAGAATCTAAGACGAGCTTCAATTGTTCAAGTGCGCAATCAACTAGCTTAGCCTCCCGGAACTCCTTTGCCGCCTGTATTCGATCAGTCAAATTCGTAGGCTGTATCTCAGCGGCCTTCACATACCAATCCCCTGCGATCTTGTGCTCTCCGAATGCGATTGCTACTGTCGCCATCGCCTTATACGGTGCAGAGTGAGTGGGATGCTCCGCGGCGAGTTGCTGTAGCCGCTCAAGGGCCCCGGAGCGGCCAATTCTGGCCCGTGACCCCAGGCACCAACTCCGCCACTCAACCTCATCGAAGTTTGCTGAACCCGCCTTGATGACTTCGAGTCCGGCCTTTTCAGCTCGGTCGATTCCCGCTGCGTCTCCGGCGATCTGGGCGTCAAGAAGTTCATCGATACAGCGCATGAACGAGGAAGGTTCGGGCCCGGCCGAGGCCGCCACGGCCTTGGCGCCTTCGGCCTCCCCGCTGGCGGTCTGAGGGGGCTCCGGGACACTCGCGATGGTTCCGACCTCAATTCCGGCATTCTGAGCAGTCAGCTGAACTAGTATTTCGAGCGCCTTCTCCCATGCTGCGTCCGGCGCTTCGGGGTCGTAAGGAATATACTCAAGGTCTCCTTGCAGAAGCGGAAGCTCGACTCCGGCCTCGCGAAAAAGCATGAGTTTTTTCTTGGCCTTCAGCGCGTATCCTGATTCCTGAAACAACCAAGGCGGACCCGTCCATGCGACGGGCTCACTCCCGGGCCGTTGGTCGGGCTCCTGCTCCAGATCTTCGGAGAATATCGGGTGCCTACGCGTGAAAACTCCAACGAAAATATCGCACTCATCGATTCTTTGCCTCACTTTCTGCGAGACGGATTCTATTTCGGCACGTTCGGCGGTCTCCCATGTCAGGCCGAGTGGACGGAAGCGATCGAGCAGACGCTCTACCTTCTGTGTCTTCCCCTCGTCCATCGAAGCGAAACTTTTCGCGACAAAAGCCTTGAGCGGGCGCATAGATACAGGGTAGACCACTCTATCGGCTCACATTTGGGTGAATCGGAGTTTCCTAAGGACAAGTCGAGCACAACTGCCGGCGATCACGACAACAACGGCCCAGGAGCGCGCTCTAAGCGCTTGATTTCCTTGGTGCGGATGATAGGACTTGAACCTACACTCCCTCGCGGGAACTGGAACCTAAATCCAGCGCGTCTGCCAATTCCGCCACATCCGCGTGGCCCGATCGAATTATACCAGCCCCACGAACTTGGCCTCGTAGCCCGGAAACACGTCCTGCAGCGTCGCGTTGCCCATGTGCCGCGCCACCAGTTCGCCTAATACGTCGCGGAAATCGGTGGTCAGCGCCAAGTCGCGGCCTTCGTAAAGCTGCTCGCGGGCGAGGCCGGGCCAGCGGCCGTAGACTTTGCCGCCTTCGACCGCGCCGCCCATCACGAACATGCAGTTGGCGTGGCCGTGATCGGTGCCGCGATTGCCGTTTTCGTGCGCCGTCCGGCCGAATTCCGACATGGTCACCACGGCCACCTCCGCCATGCGGTCGCCCAGGTCGCGCCAGAACGCGCTCAGCGCCAGCCCATACTCGCGCAGCAGGTTCGCCAACTGCCCCTCGGAGGCGCGCTGGCCCTGTTCGTTGACGTGGTGGTCCCAGCCGCCGATGTCGGCGAACGCCATCTCCATGCCCACGTCCGCCTTGATCAACTGCGCGATCTGCCGCAGGCTGTCGCCGAATCGCCCGCGCGGGTATTCCGCCCCGTAGGCCGGCGTGTACGGCTGCTTCTGGACCGATTGCAGCATGGCCACCGCCTCGAAGGTCTCGCGGCCGGTGGCTTCGAGCACCGGGTCGTTGCTCTCCAGGTACATCCGCTCGAACTGCTTCGCCGCGGCCGCGTTGCGCACCTGGAAGGCGCCGATACTCGCCAGCGCGATGGCCGGACGCGGCCCGCAAATGGCGCGCGGCAGCACCGCTCCCAGCGACACGGCGCGCATGGGCGACACGTTCCCCCGCTCCTTGGGCAGCGCGCGGTTCATCCAACCGCTGGCGATCGCCTTCAGCCCGGGCGTACCCGATTCCATGTAATCCTGCGCGTCGAAGTGCGAGCGGGTGGGGTCGGGCGAGCCCACGGCATCGACAATGGCGAGATGCCGCGCGTCGAACAGCGGCTTGAGCGGCGCGAGCGAGGGATGCAATCCGAAGAAGCCGTCCAGGTCGATGGCGGCATCCTCGCGCCGGCCGCCCGCCGCCGAAGGCCGCGGGATGGCGATGGTCGGACGCAGATCGTAGTACGCCTTTTCGCCGTGCGGCACCACTACGTTGAGGCCGTCGGCGGCGCCCCGCTGAAAAATCGCCACCAGGATCTTCTTGCGCGGCGACGGCGCGTCGGCGGCGTACAGCGCCCGCGTCAGCCACAGCGGCGCCGTACCCGCCCCCACCATCGCCACCGCCGAATTCCGGAGAAAAACCCGACGCGTCGTCATTGCTGTGCCCTCCCAAAAGAGCCGGCCCGAGGGGCCGACCATTCCCCAGCCCCTAGCCCCCAGCCCCCAGTCCCTGCTTTCCTAGTGCTTCTGAAATTCCGGAGACCCCAGGGGCAACCCTGCCAGGGGGTCGTCCGCCCGCGCCGCCGGTCCCGCCTCCACCTTCACCCCCGGCACCTTGTTGGCCGCCAGTTGCAGCGCGAAGTTCATGCGCGCCAGCAGCCCCGCCGAGCTCAACCAGTCCCTCCCCGCGTTGGAATACCCGGTTGGCTCCACTTTGCGATAGAGTGGCTCGCCCAACTGCGCCACCTGGTTGGCCAGCGGCAACGCGTACGCCACCTCGCCGTTGAGGGCGCGGACCGCGCTCGCGACCACCTCGAGAGGCTTCTTCACTTTCGTCCGGTACGCCCCCACGCTCCAAAACTCCCTGGCGCCCACCATCGTCTGCATCACCGCGCGCAGATCGCCGTCGGTCTTGCGGAACGTCTCGGCCATGCGGTCCACCAGCGGAGAAGGCGGATCGTCGGCCACGAATCGCTGCGCCAGCTTGCGGGAGATGAAATGCGCCGTCGCAGGATGCCGTGCCAGGATATCGAGCACCTTCTCGCCGTCCTCCATGCCGCCGCCCGCCGGGATGGTCACTCCCAGCACTACCTTCTCTCCGGTATCGTGCAGCCGCGCGTTGAACGTGAAGCCACCCCCGCGCTGCGGCTGGTTGATGGTCCAGCCGGTGAAGCAGCGCGCCACTTCCGTCACGTCCTTCTGCGTGTAGCCGCCGTCCACGCCCAGCGTGTGCAGCTCCAGCAGCTCCCGGCCGTAATTCTCGTTCAGGCCGCGCCGCCGCGGCGCGCGCGCCGGCGCAGGGCCGGGCGCCGCCGATTGCCAGTTATCCAGGTAGAACAGCATGGCCGGGCTCTTCGCGGTAGCCTCCAGCAGCTCGCGGAACCTGCCCAGCACGTGCGGCCGGATGGCGTCGCGCTCGTACGCCGTTACCAGGTAGTGGTCCGCCCCCTTGTCCAGGTACACGTTGAAGTGGTTGAACCAGAAATCGGCCAGCACCTCCGCCAGTTGCCGGTTGCTCTCGATGGCACGCAGCAGCTTGGCCTCCATGAGGTCCTGCGCCACCACCTGCGCCGGTCCGTTGGCCAGAACGATGCGGCGGCGCAATTCGTGCGGCGCCACCTGCATCAGGCCCTGGCGCAGCGCCGGAGGAAGCGCGGCGATGACATCGTCCTGCCACTCGCGCGACAGCGCCTGAAACGCCGCCAGCCGCTCCTCGGGCGTCCCCGTGCGTAGCGCACGGATCTGCTCCGGCGCCAGCAGACCGGCCAGCGCCTGCACCTGCATCTGCGGCGCATTGCCATTGGCCTGCGCCTGCTGGCGCTCCAGCCGCGCCGCCTGCCTTTGGATCAGCAGCTTTCGGTCCGGATCGGTGGGAAACGGAATCTGTCCCGCCACCATTTGACGCACGATCTGCGGCGCCGGATAGTTGCGCACCAGTTCTTCGCCGCTCATGGCCAGGCTGTCCAGGGCCTTCAGCTTGGCTTCGATCGCCGGGTTCTCCGCGATGCGCTCCGGGTGGAGCTCCCGGTCGAGCCACTTCTTCAGCCCCATGGCGCGCACCCGCTCCGCGTCGCCCGGCCGCGGCCCGAACGTCAGCCGGTTCAGGGCCTGCGCAATGCGGTCCTGCTTCCGAATCTGCTGGCGGAACTGCGCCGCCGGGCCGGTGCTCTTCTTCCCGGCGTGGAGCGGAATGCCCGCGCACAACGCCACGCATATGACCGCGGGGAGTGCCCTCCTGCGCATGGTTTCTCCTCTGTATCTATTAAACTCCAGTCGACCGGCTGGAGTTGCGGCCGCTGCGGTAAACTAACGAGGCTCCGCCTCAGACCGGCCAGCACTCCCGGCACGCCCACTCGACGCGGAGCCGCGGAGGGCGCGGAGATCACGCGGAGAAGACAGGTATAGCGCCACCTTCTCCGTGACCTCCGCTCGCTCCGCGCGCCGCTGCCGGGCAGGTGCATTCGCTGGAACTCGAGATTCGGGCGCTAAGGCTGAGAAGAGATCGCCGAGGCAATCCTCTTTGCTCCGCGCGGTCTCTGTGTCTCCGCGGCTCCGCGTCGAGATTGAAAGTTGACTCATTTGCGTGAACTTTGCCGATGCACGTACTCTAGAGGCAGGATGCCAGGAATCGTTGTGCCTCCCGATCTGCCCCGAGCCGGCCGCGAGGCGGCGGACAAGGCCGCGGCAGGGGAGCGGTGATGCCGAGCCCACCTCTGCTGGCGCGCGCGGGCGATTCCGTGCTGGCGATCATCGACGTGCAGGAACGGCTGGCGGCAGCCATGCCGCCCATCGCGCGCGCCGCTGTGTTTGCCAACGCGCGCATTCTGCTGGCGGCCGCCGCCCGCCTGGGCATACCGGTTCTGGCAACCGAGCAGTATCCCAAGGGACTCGGCTCCACGGCGGCGGAACTGGCGGAGATGCTCCCCGCGGATACGCCGCGCATCGAGAAGACGTGCTTCTCGTCGGCCGGCGCGGCGGGGTTCTCCGCGGCGCTCGCAGCGAGCGGGCGGGCGCAGGTGATCCTGGCGGGCATGGAGGCCCACGTGTGCGTGCTGCAAACGGCGCTGGAGTTGCGGGCCGCGCGGCCGGAGGTATTCGTGGTGGCCGATGCGTGCTGTTCGCGCAACCCGCAGAACCACAGCAATGCCATCGAGCGCATGCGCGCGGCAGGGGTGGTGGTGGCCAATACCGAGTCGGTGCTGTTCGAGTGGCTGCGCGACGCAAAGCACGAGCACTTTCGGGCCATCTCGGCGCTGCTGCGGTAGGGAGCTACAATAAGGCCTCATGTTCCGGCGCACCATATCGCTCGCGCTTCTTGCCTGCGCACCCCTGGCGGCGGAGATCCGCTCGCTCACCATCCTCCACACCAATGATGTGCACGCCCGCCTGCTGCCGCTCGAGAATCGCAACGGCGGCTTCGCGTACCTGGCCGCGGTGATCCGCCGCGAGCGCGCCGGCTGCACCGACTGCATCCTGCTCAACGCCGGCGACCTGGTGCAGGGAACACCCGTGTCCACCATTTTTCACGGGCTGCCGGTGTACCAGATTGCCAACCTGTTCGGCTACTCGGCGGCGACGCTGGGCAACCACGAGTTCGATTATGGCTGGCCGCAGGTGCGCACGTTCATGGACACGGCCAATTACCCGGTGGTGACGGCGAACCTGGCCAACGGCGCGGGCCGGCTTTTCACCGCCAAACCGTACGTGATTCTCACCGTCAACCAACTGCGCGTGGCGGTGATCGGCGCCATGACCGAGGACCTGAACATCCTCTCCACGTCCAAGCTGCTGGAGGACGTGCACACGCTGCCGCTGGTGGAGACGGTGCGGAAATACGCGGCCGAGGTGCGCGGCCAGGCGGACCTGATCGTGCTGCTGGCGCATATCACGGGTCCCGAAGAACAGCGCGTCCTGGAGACCATGCCCGAGATCCCGGTGGCGGTGACCGGGCACATTCACAGCGGACTGACGGAGGCGATGTCGCGGAACGGCCGCGTGCTGGTGCGCGTGAAAGGCTACGGCGAAGAGTTGGGGCGGCTGGAATTGAAAGTCGATACCGAAAAGAAAGCGCCGGTTTCGTGGACCTGGAAACGCATTCCGGTGGATTCCACTCGGGTGGAACCGGCGGCGGACGTGGCGCGCGAGGTGCAGCGCTGGGAGGACGAAGTTGCGGCGCGCGTGGACCGGCCGCTGGCGGTCTCGAAACGCAGGTTCGCGAAGGCGGAAGTGAAGCGCCTGATCGAGCAGGCCCTGTGCCAGGAGACCGGCGCCAACTTCGCCTTCATGAATCTCGGCGGGGTGCGCGACATCGTGCCGCAGGGCCAGTTGCTGGAGCGGAATATCTGGAACATCATGCCGTTCGACAACCGCGTGGTGGTGGGGACATTCAAGGGACGGGATCTGCCGGCAGTGGTGACCGGCGGGCGCAAGGTGGAGCCGGACCGGGAGTACACCCTGGCGGTGAGCGATTTCACCGCGGCCAACCAGGGCAGCGCCGAGAACCTGCGCACCACGGGCCTGAAATTTCCCAATGATGTGGGCCTCATGCGCGATCTGCTGATGGACTGGTTCCGCAAGAAAAAAACGATCGGCGACTAACCATCCCGGCGGCCCCGCGTCGGAGCAGGGAAGGGGGTACCGATGGGCGACCTGTCTTTTTCCGCGCGCACGCTGCGCAAGAACCTGGGGTTCAGCGCCGTGGCAGTCCTCACGCTGGCGCTCGGCAGCGGCGCCAACACGGCCATTTTCAGCGTCGTCAAAGCGGTGCTGCTGAACCAACTCCCCTACCGCCAGCCCGAGCGGCTGGTGACGGTGGCCGAAGGCGACCCGGGCGACGTGAAGCCGGAGACGGTGGATTTCACGACCACCTGGGACTGGCGCGCGCGCAGCCGCTCCTTCACCAGTATGTCGCTCTACCGCGCCGCCTCCGCCGCCATCGCCGAGGGCAGTGAGCCGGAGCTGTTGCGCGGGCTGCGCGTCAACTACGATTTCTTCGACACGCTGGGCGTGCGGATGTACCTGGGCCGCGGCTTTCTTCCCGAGGAAGATCGCCCGGACACGCGGCGCGAGATCATCCTGAGCCACGGGCTGTGGACGCGGCGCTTCGGCGCCAACCGGCACATCGTGGGGCGCGTCCTGCGGCTCAGCGAGTCGTCGTGTACCGTGGTGGGCGTGTTGCCGGCGGATTACCGGCCGCTCGCCACCGATGGCGGGAGCGACGCGCCCGAAATGTACATGCCGCTGGGGTACGCCCTGGCGGAGCGCGACGCCTGCCGTGGCTGCCAGCACCTGCGCCTGGTCGCGCGGCTGAAACCGGGCGTGGCGGTGGCCACGGCGCGCGCCGAGCTGAACACCATTATGCGCGATATCGTGCGCGAGCATCCGGCCGATTACAAGCACGATGCCGCGGTCATGGTGGCGCCTTTGCGCGACCAGCTTGTGGGACGCGTGGAGACGGCGCTGTGGGTGTTGCTGGGCGCCGTGGGATTCGTGCTGCTGATTGCCTGCGCCAACGTGGCCAACCTGCTGCTGGCGCGGGCCACGGGCCGCTCCCGCGAGCTTGCCGTGCGCGCGGCGCTGGGCGCGGGCGGGTGGCGCATCGCGCGCCAGTTGCTCACCGAGAGCCTGTTGCTGTCGCTGGCCGGCGGGGCGGCGGGCGTGCTGCTGGCGGTCTGGGGGACGGCCGCGCTGGCATCCCTGGGCCCGCGGCAGATTCCGCGCGTCAACGAAATCCGCATAGATGGCACGGTGCTGGCGTTCGCTTTTGCGGTCAGCCTGGCGGCCGGCGTGTTGTTCGGCCTGGCGCCCGCCTGGCGCGCCTCGCGCATCGACCTGAACGAAGCGCTGAAGGGGCTGGGCAAATCCACCGAAGGCCGTGCGCGCCACGGACTGCGCAACGCGCTGGTGACCGCCGAACTGGCGCTGGCATTCGTGCTGGTGGTGGGGGCGGGACTCCTGGGGAAGAGCTTCCTGCGCCTGATGCAGGTGGACCCGGGCTACGATCCGCACAACGTGCTGACGCTGGCCACGTACGTCTACGGAGCGCGCTATCAGAAGCCGGAAATGGAGCTCAACTATTATCAGCAGGCGATGGATCGCCTGCGTGCCACGCCCGGCATCGAAGGCGTGGCCATGGTCAGCACCCTGCCGCTGGCCGATTTCGACCGCCGCGGGTTCCACATCGAGGACCGGCGCCTGGCCAATGAATCGGAGGCGCCGTTCGCCGACGCCTACTCGGTATCGCCGGATTATTTCCAGGTGATGAAGATTCCGCTGAAGCGCGGGCGCCTGTTCACGGCGCAGGACGGGCCGGGCGCGGCGCACGTGGCGGTGATCAGCGAGTCCTGCGCGCGCGCGCAATTCCCCGGCCGGGACCCCATCGGGAAGCACATCCAGTTGGGCGGGCGCGAAGAGAAGAAGCCGTGGCTGACGATCGTCGGGGTGGTGGGCGACGTGCGCCAGTACGGGCTCGACCGCGCTTCAGAGATGGAAGCGTATATCGCGCAGGCCCAGGACCTCTCGTTCGGCTACTCGATGGTGGCGCGCACCACGCTCGATCCGCGCCGCCTGGAGCGCACCGTGCGGGCCGCATTTCTGGCGGTGGATAAAACGCAGCCGGTGTTTCGCGTGCAGCCCATGGAAAGCTATGTAGCCGCGACGCTGGCGGAGCGTACGTTCACGCTGGCCCTGCTGGGGCTGTTCGGCGCGCTGGCGCTAGCCCTGGCCGCGGTGGGTATTTACGGCGTGGTCTCCTACACGGTGAGCCTGCGGACGCGCGAAGTGGGCATCCGCATGGCGCTGGGAGCGGGGAGGCGCGACGTGCTGGGGATGGTACTGCGGCAGGGGCTGGCGCTGGTGGGCATGGGCCTGGCCGCCGGTTTCGCCGCTTCGCTGGCGCTCACGCGCCTGCTGGCGAGCCTGCTGTTCGAGGTGCGGCCCACCGATGTGACCACGTCGGCCGCGGTGGCGGTGGTGCTGGCGGCGGTGGCGCTTCTGGCCAGCTACCTGCCCGCGCATCGCGCCGCGAAGGTGGACCCGATGGTGGCACTGCGGTGGGAATAGCGCGGCTCGTCATCGGGAGATGCCGGGCCAGTAGCCAAAGACGTTGGGCGATGCTCTCCACCAGGCGGGTGGCAATATCGATGCTGCCGCTCTGCCGGGCGATGTAAAGCCAGATGCCGTCAAGCTCGGCCTCCGTCTCGGGCGAAAGACGCAACTCGCTCATCAGGGGATAATCTGTTCGGCGGAAAGCCGCGCGATTCCACGGCGATTGATATCCTCGGCGAGTTGGAGGATTTCCTCATGCGATGTGATTCTGCGCCCCTCGCCTCGCGCCAAGGATGCTTCGGCCCGATCGACCGCGGCCAGGATTTCCAGCCGCCGCCGTTCGCGCTCTTCCCACAGCGACATGGCTTCTGCGACCGCATCCTCCTGGCGGTGGAGGCACCCGGTCTCAATGGCCCGGCGGATGAACGACTCCTGGCCGGGCGTCAAATGCACTTCCAGACGCCTTCAAGCCTATCACGGCGCCACTACGGCCACCGGCCGGATGGGCGACGCGGTGGCACCGCGCAGCTTGAGCGGTGCGGCGATGAACAGAAACGTGGCGATGCGCGCGGCGGCCAGTTCCTCCAGGTTGAGACATTCGATGATGTGAATGCCGCGCTCCACCAGCAGGTGGACATGCACCGGCATGGCGGGGTCGGGGACTTTTTCGAACGCCACGGTATCGGAGCCGGCGGCGAATACCTGGCGGGCGCTCAACCACTGGGCGCCGGCGAGCGACGGGCCGGGGCCGCGCACCTGCGAGATGAACTTCGCCGGATCGTTCCAATACGCCGCCCATCCGGTGCGCAGCAGCACGACGTCGCCGGGGCGGATCTCGACCTGCTGCGCTCCGGCAGCGTCAGCGAGATGGCCGGCGGTGATTTCGAAGTCTTCCGGGAGGGCTGCCACCCCGGCGTGGCGCGCGATGTCGAGCAGGACGCCGCGGCGGAGGATGGGCGCCACCGTATCGATGGAGTACTTTTCCAGCCCGGCCGTGTAGGATTGCAGCGGAGCCGCGTCCACGCCGCCGTGGAGCTTGCCGCCGCAGGAGAAATGGCACAGCGCGTCGATGTGGGTGCCCACGTGGCTGCCCAGCGCGAGGGCATCGGCGGCGGCGCTGCTGCCGCCCGGGCCTACGAATTCCCCGTGCTGCTTCACCAGGCCGAACAGGTATGGCGGATGCGTGGGGTGATGCGGCATGCCCGGGAAATAAGGCTGCGCCAGGTCGAAGACGCGCGCGCCTGCGAGGAGATCGGCCAGGTCCGTCATCTGGTTGCTATTGTAGCCGCCGGCCTCGCGCCGCGGGATACGGGCGGCGCTGGCGCTGCTGCCTGGCCGCGGCCTCGGCGCGCCACGCAACTGTCGTAAAATCGGGGTTGATCGGCGTTAGCGACAACTTCACCCTGGCGATCGACTCCATCCGCGCCCACAAACTGCGCGCCTCCCTCACCGTCCTCGGGCTCACCATGGGCGTCGCCACGCTCATCACCGTCATGACCCTGGTGCAGGGCGCCAATCTTTACGTGGAACAGAAGATTGCCGACCTGGGCACCAACGTCTTCCGCATCGGGCGACTGCCCTTCCTGGTGACCGACTTCACCGTGTTGAACCGGGCGCAGCGCTACCGGTACTTCTATTCGGACGACCTCGAAGCGCTGGCCGAACAGTGCGGACACTGCCAGATGGTGGGCGCCACCTTGAGTGGCAACTCGTCACTGCGCTATCAGAACCGCCAGTTCGAAGACGCCACGCTGTACGGCCACACGCCCAGCATGGCGGTCATCGACACGCGCACCGTCCGCCTGGGCCGCTACTTCACCGACGTCGAGGACCGCCATGCCGTGGATGTGTGCCTCATCGGCGACCGCGTGGCGGAGGAACTCTTCCCGGACAGCGATCCGCTGGGCCGCGTGATCCGCTCCGAGAACGCGGAGTTCACCGTGATTGGCACTTTCGAACGGATCGGCAGCGTGCTCGGCCAGGACCAGGACGGTTTCATCGTGATCCCCCTGCGCACCTACCTCAAGCTGCGCGGCCAGCGCAACAGCCTGCTGCTGCACGTCAAGGCCGAGGGGCCGGAGCAGGTCTTCGCGCTGGCGCAGGACGACGCGCGCCGCGTGTTGCGGGCCCGCCGCCACGTGCTCCCCGGCAGGGACGACGATTTCTTCATCGGCACGGCCGATACCTACATTTCCCTGTGGCAGAGCATCAGCTCCGCCTTTTTCGCCGTCTTCCTGATGGTCAGCTCGATTTCGGCGGTGGTCGGCGGCATCGTCATCATGAACGTGATGCTGGTCAGCGTCACCGAGCGCACCAAGGAGATCGGCGTGCGGCGCGCCGTGGGCGCTTCGCAATCCGACGTGCTGCGGCAGTTTCTGATGGAGAGCGTCATGCAATGCGTGGCGGGCGGCGCCATCGGCGTGAGCATCGGCTTCGCCTGCGCCGTGGCGCTGCGCTCCTTCACCAGTTTCCCGGCGGCGGTCCAGGGGTGGGTGGCGGCGTTGGGCGTGGTTCTGAGCTCGATCATCGGCCTGTTCTTCGGGATCTATCCCGCCGTCAAGGCGTCCAAGCTCGATCCGGTGGTAGCCCTGCGCACGGAATAACCCCCACGGAATAACTCATGACGCGAACGGAGATCAAAGAGAACCTGCTGGTGGCCATGGATACCCTGCGCACGCGCAAGATCCGCTCGGCGCTGACCATTCTCGGGATCGTCATCGGCGTCACCAGCGTCATCTCCGTGGCGGCCATCGTCGACGGGCTGAGCGGCCTGATCCAGGCGCGCGTGAAATCGTTCGGCTCGCGGTCGTTCTTCATCACGCGGATTCCACCGGGGACCACGCCCTTCGGCCGGCTGCCGCAGAAGGTCCGCCTGCGGAAATACCTGGAGATCACCGACGCGCAGTATCTGAAGGAGAGCGTGCCAGGGCTGGATGTTTCGGCGGCCTTCGCCAACCGCGTCAATTTCGGCAGCGGCCAGCCGGACACCATCGCCTACGGGAATGAGCACGTGGAGCGCCTCATCGTGCGCGGCACGCAGCCGGAATACGCGGTGGCGCTGCCGCTGTTCTCGGTGGCCGAGGGCCGCTACATTTCCCCGTTCGACGAAGAACACGCGCGCGCCGTGGTGGTGATCGGCAACGCCATCGCCGATTCCCTGTTCCCCCGCACCGACCCCGTCGGCAAAGAGGTGCGGCTGAACGGGCGGCTCTACGAGGTGATCGGCGTCTTCGAGAAGGACCCGGGCCTGTTCGGCGGCTTCGGCGTGGACCAGTTCGCCTGCATTCCCCTCGCCAACTTTCACAAGAATTACCCCGAGATCCGCGACGTCTTCCTGATCTTCACGGCGCGCGAGGACACCGACCTCGATACCGTGCGCGACCAGGTGGTGGAAGCCATGCGGCGGCGCCGGCACGTGGCGCACAACGCGGAAAACGACTTCGACATCGCCGACCCGAACTTCTTCACCGATCTCTGGAACAAGCTCACGGGCGCCATGGTCCTGCTGACCGGCGTCATCAGCTCGATCGGGCTGCTAGTGGGCGGCATCGGGGTGATGAATATCATGCTGATTTCGGTCACCGAGCGGACCGGAGAGATCGGCATCCGCAAAGCCATCGGGGCGCGCAAGGCAGATATTCGCGTGCAATTCCTGCTGGAGGCCATCACGCTCTCGGGCATCGGCGGCGTGCTGGGCATTCTGATGGGGGCGGTCATTTCGTTTGCGGCGCGCAGCTTGGCCTCCATTCCCTCGACCATCTCGCCCTTCTGGGTGGTGATGGGGGTAGCGATTTCCGTGGGCGTGGGCCTGTTCTTCGGCTACTACCCCGCCAACCGCGCCGCCAACCTGGACCCCATTGTGTGCCTGCGGTATGAGTGACCAGCCCGACCATGCGCCGAAAGCGGCCCCCCCTCCGCTATAATTGAACCGAGGGAGATAACTGGGATGCTGAAAGTTCTGCGTACTGCTGCCGTAGTGTTTCTTACAGCTGCATCGTTTTCGTTCGCCGCCGGGGTATCCACCCACACCATCAACGGCAACTACATCGAGGCCCGCACCGCCGATGTTTACACCGGCCCGTGCTTCGCCAACGGCGAGGCCGAGCAGGTGGGCCGGGAAGCGGTGTTCGGCTGGAAAATTGAAAATGGCGACTGGCACGGCGTGAGCCTGGCGGGGCTCTCCGTGGTGGGCGTGATTCGCACGCCGCACACCCTGGGGCTGCTGTCCGAGCCGGTGAATCCGGCCAAAGCGGTGCTGATCGTGGACAGCCGCGCCAATGCCGAACAGCGCCTGGCGCTGCAGGGTTTCGCCAAGTCCGTGGGCGGCGGCCTGCTCCAGGACATCGTGAAGGTGGACTACGTGCCCATCGAGCTGACCGTTCAGGACGGCAACATCCATGGCGGCGCGGCGAAACTGACGGCCGGTTCGCTGGCCACCATCCAGACGCGCGCCATGAACTCCACCGACCACGTCTGCGGCAACGAAGAGGTGTGGTATCCGCCGCTGAACAAGACCGAGCACGCCATGCCCGCTTACGCGCTGGCGAATTCGTTTTCGGGCGATGGCCTCGGCGAAACCTGGAGCAGCCCGCTCCGCCGCAGCGGCTTCCTGGGCACATTCCGCGTGCCGGCCGAGTAATCAACGCGGGCGGCAGGGGGCGGCCGCCGGAGCAGCGGGCGCCGCGGTGGTGGCCGAAGATTACACGGCTGCCGGCGCCGCGCGGTACCTTCGCTCCCACTCCTCGGAGTTGCGAGGCTGTTGCCGTCGAGCGCGCGGTCGATGGCGAGCACGCCGTCCAGATGGTCCATCTCGTGCTGCAACAGCTCCGCGAATGCGCCGCTCGCTTCCAGGCGCTCCACTTCCCCGGCGTCGTTATCGAAACGAATCCTCACCGTCTGCGAGCGCTCCAGCCAAACCATGAGATTGGGAAACGAGAAGCAGTCGTCCCACAGGCGGAACTTCTCCGGGGCGGATCCTCGCCAGATTGTGGGGACGGTCCTCGCGAGCCGCCTGAAGCTGACCGCCGGTGGGTTGGCCCTTGGCCTGGCGATTCGCATTCCTGGCGCGCTCATCCTGGCAGCGAACCTGCAAGGCTTCTCACCTTGATCTGTCTCGGCCGTGGGGCTCAGTTCAGCCGTCGTGATGGTCGCCGCGACCGCCGCGCCGGCCAGACGCGTGCTCCGTATTCAGCCCGGCGACATCGTTTTTGCCGAATGAAGCGAGGGCCTGGCGCCCGCAGCCGTGGGGATGGCTGGCCAGTGCTGTTTCAGGTAATCCTTGATGCCGATGACGGTCATCCCGTCAACGCCCGGACTACCTTGGTTGGCCTTCACCCGCCGCAATGCTGCCTTCAGGTTTTCTCGCTCACATACTTCCTCCATCAATCGATTCGTGCTGGCTGGGTTTTCGGGCCCATTCGTCGCCCCGGACGCTTCAGTCCCTTCCCTTCCCGCCTCTCGGGCTTCACCCGTCAGCGCCGATGAGAAGTCCAGTTCGATCTGGATATTCTGCTGCTTGTCGTCCTTGAGATTCATGGCCTACTGGCCGCTCCTTCTCGTTCGGGCCTTCGGCCCCAGTTCCCGGCTTGGCCTATCCATTGCTCCGCCTTTCGGCATGTGGAGTGCCTCACTAGCCTTGCCGACGTCATGACCTAGATCACCGTTCTCTAAATACCGATACATTTGACCCGATTTATGTTTTAATGGGTCATGCCCTTCCCGAGGAAGCGCAGTCCGATCCAATTCAGCGAGCAGGAGATGCTCAAGCTGGAGTCCATCCGCAAGTCTCGAACCGAGGAGAAACGACGCACGCTTCGGGCAGCGTTTCTTTTGGATTCACTAGCTGGCCAGAGTGATGAAGCTATTGCGCAGCACCACCACGTCAGTCGCAGCACCGTAGT
>JAIQEX010000147.1 GCA_020073615.1 Terriglobia bacterium | reverse complement strand
GAGTCGCGGAAAATCGGCAATGATCTGTCTCACCAGATTCAGTTCGCCGGCGGTGAGCACGCGCCCGCAGAACGAAACGGTCTCTCCCAAATGTCTCGCTCTCCAGCAGCAGCGGCACGATTCAGAAGCCGCCACGAGTAGGGTAGAGCATCTGGAAGAAAAAGTCCAGCAAAATCTGACGCGCCAGCTTTACGGCGCAAATG
Source organism: Terriglobia bacterium (assembly GCA_020073615.1). Taxonomy (GTDB): domain Bacteria; phylum Acidobacteriota; class Terriglobia; order Bryobacterales; family Bryobacteraceae; genus JADGNR01. Next base: position 15,152 of record JAIQEX010000147.1, on the reverse strand, counting down.
GCCAATCTCCAGGTGCAGGTATATATACCTGCACATAAAGCTTTATAATTCCTGCTCAGGCCACGCCTGGCACGAGCAGAAACGCGCGGAAGCTGGCCCACAACCGACGTTCTGGAGGGAACGAGCGGGGGGTGCGGTCGAGGCCGGCTGCCGTGGGCCGGGCATCGAGTTCGGGCCCATGTTCCGCCCCCGCGCGGTGCACTCCGAAGCCCTCCGCGAATCGCGGCATGGCCGCGTGTTCGATGTGCCTAGCCGGTAATCCACCCGCGAGTAGTCGTGAAGCGTTTACCTTCAGCGTCAAGGTGGCCCCCAGACGGCGTGTGGAAAACTTTGCGCGCGGCGCGATTAAGTTGGCGCATATCGGCCTCCTGGCCTGCCCTCGCGCCGAAGGCGCACTCCGGCCTCTGCGTCAGGTGGCGATAGATTTCCTTGCGGTCCCCTACCGCTACCACCAGGATGAGAAGAACCTTGTCGAGGATCTGATAGACGACGCGATAGTTCCTGCCCGGCCCAACATGCACGCGGTATAGCTTCTCCTTCGATTGCAGTTTTTCCACGCCGGGAGGCCGCGGGTTCTCTTCGAGCCGCTCGATGTCCTCAAAGACCTTCCGGCGGATGAACGGGTCCAGTTTTCGGAGCGCTCGCAGGGCGGCGTGCGTGTAGTCAATTTGGTAGCGCAAGGGCGATATCTACAGGCCCAGGGTCTTCTTCGCTTCGCGAAGGGGTATGGTGCCCTTCACCTTGGCTTCCGCCAAGGCAGCCCGCGCCGCCTCGATGTCCATCCGGTCCATTTCCTCGCGGGTCAGCCGCTCCAGCAGGCGGAGGTCTTCCATGGGAATCACGGCGGCCACATCTTTGCCGCGCCGGGAGACGATGGTTCGCTTTTTGCCATCGGCGGCGCAGTTGACGACCTCCGGAAATTCTTCGCGCGCTTGCGAGACATTCAGGCGTGTCATGGTGACCGAACGTTCGTACGAATCGTACAAATTCAGCATATCAAGTTCGACCCTCGCCGGCGCAGACGCCGTCGCCGCGCGCGCGTATTACGCGTATTATATGATGGAATTCTATGAAGGGTATTGTGCTCGCTGGCGGAACCGGAAGCCGGCTGTTCCCACTCACCAAGATCACCAATAAGCATCTCCTGCCCATTTACGACCGGCCGATGATCTACTACCCGATTCAGGCCCTGGTGGATGCCGACATCCGCGACATTCTGGTGGTGACCGGCGGCCGGAACTCGGGCGATTTTCTGCGCCTGCTGGCCAACGGGAAGCATTTCGGACTGGAGCACATCAATTACACCTACCAGGAAGGCGAAGGAGGCATTGCCGACGCGCTGGCGCTGGCGCGCCACTTCGCCGACGGCCAGAAGATCTGCGTGGTGCTGGGCGATAACATCATCGAGGGCAGCATTCGCGACGCCGCGGAGCGGTTCCGGCGGCAGCCGAAAGGCGCGCACATCCTGCTCAAGGAAGTGACCGATGCGGAGCGCTTCGGGGTCGCCGAAGTGGCGGGAGACAGGATCGTCGGCATCGAGGAGAAGCCCAGCCGGCCCAAGTCCAATTACGCGGTGACGGGCTTCTACATGTACGATGCCACGGTGTTCGAGAAGATCCAGACGCTGGTTCCGTCGAATCGCGGCGAGTTGGAAATCACCGACGTGAACAACGCCTACATTCGCGAGGGCACCATGACGTTCTCCTTCCTGGAAGGGTGGTGGACCGACGCGGGCACTTTCGATTCCCTGTTGCGCGCGGCGAACCTGGTGGCGCAATCCATGGCCGGGAAGCATGCGGGAGCGGAAGGGTCGTCGGGCCGCGCGGCGGAGGCGATCCCCGTATGACGGCCGGGGATGTGGCCGCCAAACCGGTGGCAGTGCTGGCGTCCGCCGGCGGTCTTCAACTGGCGATTCCGGAGTGCGCCCGAGGACTGGGCGCGGTGATCGCCGCGATCGATTCCCCGGACCTGATCGCCGGGGTAAAGCTGCAGCCGCTGGCGCTCCATCCCGACGACCGCGGATACTTTCTGGAGGTGCAGCGGCTGGGCCGGGGGCTGGCCGCCGCGTTTCCTCCCGAGACCACGCAGATATCCGCGGCATTCAATTACCCCGGAACGGTGAAGGCATTTCATTTCCACCTCCACCAGACCGATTGCTGGACCCCGGTACGGGGCATGTTCCAGGTGGCGCTGGTGGACCTGCGGATCGAGTCGCCTACGTTTGGCGCGCGCAACACCTTGTATCTGGGCGCCCTGCGGCCCTGGCAGCTTTTGATCCCCCCAGGCGTGGGCCATGGCTACAAGGTGATCGGTCCGGAAGATGCGCTGCTCGTCTACATGACGGACCGCGTCTATAATCCGCAGGACGAGGGCCGCCTCCCGTACAATCACGCGTCCATCAATTACGATTGGGAGACGCAGAGGAAGTAAGTCACCCACCAATGAAGATCCTGGTTACAGGCGGCGCCGGGTTCATAGGATCGGCGTTCATCCGCATGGTCATCGGCGAAACCGATTGGCGCGTGGTCAACCTCGATAAGCTGACTTACGCGGGGAATCTCGAGAACCTGGCGGACGTCGAGCATGATGCACGCTACCGGTTCGTCGAAGGCGACATTGGCGATGAAGCCCTGGCCGGCGCCCTGATGAGCGGCGAAAAGCCGGACGCCATCGTGCACTTCGCGGCGGAATCGCACGTCGACCGCAGCATCCTTTCGCCGGAGCCGGTCATCCGCACCAATCTGCACGGGACCTTTACCCTGCTCGAAGCGGCCCGGAAAAACCGTCTCGGGCGCTTCGTGCACGTGTCCACCGACGAGGTATACGGCAGCCTGCCGGCTCCGCTCGAAGCCGACGAATCGTTTCCCTTGAATCCGAGCAGCCCGTATTCGGCCTCCAAGGCCGGTTCCGACCTGCTGGCGCGCTCTTACTTCACGACTTACCGCCTGCCCGTGGTGATCACCAGGGCATCGAATAACTACGGCCCCTACCAGTTTCCCGAAAAGCTGATCCCGCTGATGATCGCCAATGCCCTGGAAGACCGCCCGCTGCCGGTTTACGGAGACGGCATGCAGGTGCGGGACTGGCTGTATGTGGACGACCACTGCCGCGGAATTCTGGAGGTCCTGCAAAAAGGGCGCGAGGGCGAGATCTATAACATCGGAGGGAACCGTTCCCTGCCGAACCTGGAGGTGGTTCGCCAGGTGCTGGCCCTGGCCGGGAAGCCGGAGAGCCTGATCGGATATGTGACCGACCGCCCCGGCCACGACCGGCGATACGCGCTTTCGAGCGAGAAGCTGACGCGCGAAACCGGCTGGCGGCCCGTCATGGATTTTGCCACCGGCCTGGCCCGCACCATCGAGTGGTACCGCGCCCATGCGGCTTGGGTGGCGCACGTGCGCAGCGGCGAATACCGCGCGTATTACGAAAAGAATTATGATACGGCGCGATGGTGCGCCGAACCGCGAACGTAGCTTAGTAGGCGCAGGGTGCGCCGCCTGCGCGCCGCGGTGCTTTCTGACATATACCCATGCGCGTGGCCATTGAAGCGGCATCGTTGAGCCTTTCGAGCGGCGGCCTGGCCCGCTACACTTCGGAGCTGAGCCTGGCACTGGCGCGGTGTTTTCCCGAGGACGAGTATTTCCTGGTCTCCGACCAGCCTTTCCGTATGCCCGAGGCGGCTCCCGCCAACCTGAAGCGCGGCGGGGGTCCGCGCAACGCCATGGAGCGGCGCTGGTGGCTGTGGGGCATCGCGCGCGAGATGAGCCGTCTGGGCGCGGACTTGGTCCACGGCCCGGATTTCGCGGTGCCCTACATCGCCCGGCGCCCCAGCGTGCTCACGCTGCACGACCTCTCTCCCTGGATGGATTCCCGCTGGCACCACGCGGCCGGCCGAGTCAGGCGGCGCACCCCGGTGTTGCTGAAATTGGGAATCGCCACCATGATCGTGACCCCCAGCGAGGCAGTGCGCAAACAGGCCATCGAACGATTCCGGCTGCGTCCGGACCGCATTGTGGCGGTGCCGCCGGCGGCGGCGCCGTGGTTTCATCCCGTGGAAACCGCGCCCTGTGCGCCCTATTTCTTGTTTGTGGGGACGCTCGAACCCCGCAAGAACCTGCCCGCTCTACTGGCGGCCTGGCGCGCGGTGCGCCGGCGCCACGCCATCGACCTGGTGCTGGCCGGGAGGCGGCGCGCCGATTTTCCGGCGCTTTCCGGCGAGCCCGGGCTGCGCGTGGCGGGCGAGGTGTCCGACCAGGAACTGGTCCGGCTCTATTCCGGCGCGCTGGCGTTCGTTTTCCCTTCGCTCTACGAGGGCTTTGGACTGCCCGTGCTGGAGGCCATGCAGTGCGGAGCGTGTGTGATTGCTTCGCGCGGGGTGGCCGAGGCGGCGGGCGATGCCGCGGTCTACGCCGATGGCCCCGATGAGTTGGCGCGCGCCATGGGTGACGCGGCCGAGCGGCCCGCGTGGGTGGCCCAGCGGCGCGCCCTCTCGCTGGCGCGCGCGCGCGAATTTTCCTGGGAGCGCACCGCGCGCACGATGCACCAGGTCTACGACGAGGCGCGGAGGCGTTTTGGAAACTGAGGCGCGGCCATCCCCGTCGCGGTCCCGGGCGCTGGTGCTCGCTCCGGAGGCTCCCTATCCGCTGGCCGGGGGCGGAGCGCTGCGCACCGCGTCGCTGCTGCACTACCTGGCGCGCACCCACGAGGTGGACCTGATCGTCTTCCGCCAGCCGGGCGACGCCAATCCCGCCCGCGCGTTGCCGGCCGGCCTGGTGCGCCGCGTGTCGGTGATCGATCTCGCGGCCAACCGCCGCGGCCGCGCGGCGCGGGCGGCGCGCAATGCCGCGCGGCTGCTGCGCCGCGTACCGCCGCTGGTGGACCGCTTCGCAGGCTTCGCGGGCGCCATCGAACAGGCGCTCGACGGCACGCGGTACGAGATCGGCATCATCGAGCACTTCTGGTGCGCTCCGTATTGGGAACAGGTGTCGCCCGTCTGCGCGCGCACGGTCCTCGACCTGCACAACGTGGAATCCGTTCTGCACCAGCGCTGCGCCGCGGTGGAAGACCGCGCCGCCGCATTCGCCCATCGGGTTTTCGGCCGGGCGGCGATGGCACTCGAGGGCATCTGGCTGCCGCGTTTTTCCGAGGTGCTGGCGGCGTCGGAGCAGGATGCGCAATTGGTTCGTGCGATCGCGCACGGGGCACGCGTCAGAGTGTATCCGAATGCCCTTCCTGCCATGCCAGCGCCGCGCCCGGCTACCGAAGACGTGGTGGTCTTCTCCGGTAACATGGAGTATCACCCCAATCGCACGGCGGTGCGCTTCTTTCGGCGCGAAGTGTGGCCGGGTCTCCGCGAGCGCTGGCCGGGCCTGGTGTGGCGTTTGGTGGGGAAGAATCCGGCGGCGGTCGCAGAGTTTACATCCGGCGATCCGCGCATCGACGTCCTAGGGCAAGTGGACGACGCCCTCGCGGAACTGGCGCGGGCCAAGGCCGCGGTGGTTCCGATCCTGGCCGGGAGCGGCACGCGGCTCAAAATTCTGGAGGCTTGGGCGGCGCGGCTGGCGGTGGTTTCCACCACACTCGGGGCGGAGGGCCTTCCCGCGCGCGATGGCGAGAACCTGTTGCTGGCCGATGGCGGGCCGGCCTTCACTGCCGCGGTTTCGCGGCTATTGGCGTGCTCCTCTCTCCGGGAAACCCTGGGCACAGCGGGCAGGCTGCTGCTGGAAAAGGAGTTTACGTGGGAAGCGGCGTGGCAGAAGTTGGACTTTTAACACAGCCGGGTGTCATAATGCTCCGCTATACTGGTACGATCCATGCGCATCGCCGTTGATGCCCACGCGATCGGCCGGCACCTCACCGGAAACGAGGTTTACATTCGGAGTCTCCTGAACGCATTCGCGGCTCAGGACCACGATTGCGAGTTTGTGGCCTACGTTTCCGCCGATGAGGCCCGCGGATTTATTCCCGCGCGCTTTCCCACGCGCCGCGTCTCGGGCAACCCCTTTCTCCGCTTGGGATTCGATCTGGCGATGAAGATCCGCCAGGACCAGCCCGACCTGCTGCACGTGCAGTATACGGCGCCCCTCGGGTGTTCGGTGCCGGTGGTGGTGAGCGTCCACGACGTGAGCTTCCTGGAACACCCCGAGTACTTCACGCGCGACCGCGCCTGGCAGTTGCAGTGGACCGTGCGGCGGACCATCCGGCGCGCGGCGAAGGTCCTGACCGGCAGCGAGTTCTCGCGTACGTCGATTCTGAAAGTTTACGGCGATCTGGACGAGGACAAGGTGGTGGTGGTGCCCAACGCCGCCGCCCCTGAGTTCCGCCCCATCTCGCGCGAAGCCGCGTCCGCCTTCGTGCGCGAGCGGTTTTCCCTGGCCGCGCCGTTCCTTCTCTCGGTGGGCGATCTGCAGCCGCGCAAGAACCAGATCGGGCTCATCGACGCCTTTGCCCGGCTGGTGCGCGCGCATCCGCAACTGAAGCACCACTTGGTGCTGGCGGGAAAGGAAACGTGGTTCGCCGGCCGGGTGCGCGAGGCCGCGGAGGGGTCGGGCGTGGCCGATCGCATCCAGTTCTTCGGGTTCGTCTCCGATCGCGACCTGCTGCAGCTTTACAACGCCTGCGAGGCTTTCGTGTTCCCGTCCTTCTACGAGGGCTTCGGACTGCCGGTGCTGGAGGCGATGGCCTGCGGGCGGTCGGTGGTGTGCTCCAACACGTCGGCGCTGCCGGAAGTAGTGGACGGGGCGGCGATCCTGTTCGATCCATACGCCGTGGATGAGATCGTGCGCGCCATTGCCGACATTTTGCTCGACGCCGAGCTGCGCGCGCGCATGGAGCGGCTGGGCTTGCAGCGTGCCGCGCACTTCAGTTGGCAGAAGACCGCGGCGAGGACCCTGGAAGTGTTCCACGAAGTGGCCGGGTTGGCGCACGCCGCCGGCCGCCAGCCCGTGGGCTCTCCCACCGTTGCTCACCGATGAGGACGCTCCGGGGGTTCCTCCAGATCGCCGCGGCGTCGCTCCTGCTGGCGGCCCCGGCCGCCGCCCAGAAGGGGTTTCCGTTCACGGGCGAGTCGCTGCGCTACAGCATCAACTGGCCGAGCGGCCTGAGCCTGGGTGAGTCCACGCTCACGGCGCATAAAACCGACAAGGGCTGGGATTTCGACGTCACGCTGGAGGCCGGGGTGCCGGGGTTTGCCATGGCGGATAAGTTCCGCTCCCTGGCGACGGGCGATCTGTGCTCGCTCGAGCTCGACCGGGATATCAGCCACGGCGGCAGGAAAAGCCGCGAGAAGACGACCTTCCTTCAGGAAGCGGGCAAGGCCCACCGCGTCACCGTGTTTCCCGCGGATGGAGGGACGACCGACTTCGACATTCCGTCGTGCGCGCGCGATGCCCTGGCGCTGGTCTATTACACGCGCAAGGAGCTGGGACAGGGCAGGGTGCCGCCGGCACAGACCGTCTTCTTCGGGTCGTCCTACTCCGTACGCATGGATTACGCCGGCGCCGAGACCATCACCGGCGGCGATAAGAAACCGGCGGTGACGGACCACATGACGATCACGGTGCGGGGGCCCAAAGCGAATTTCACCTGCGAGGTCTTCTACGCGCGCGACGCGGCGCGGACGCCGCTGGCCATCCGGGTCCCGCTGGCGCTGGGGACCTTCTCCATGGAGCTGGTGCGCTAGGGTACTTGCATCGCCGAATTCGAAGCAAATGAGTCAAAATCGATCTCACCGCCGAGACGCCGAGGCGCCGAGAATTGGTTGAATCGCTCATGGGAATTGCTCAGCGTCTGTCTCTATGCGAATTCCTCGGCGCCTCGGCGTCTCGGCGGTTTATTTCCGTGCCGCGTCTGAGGGAGCCTCGCTAGCATGCGCGTGGCGTTCTTTTCCCCGCTGCCGCCAGCGCGCAGCGGGATCGCCGACTATTCCGAAGCTCTGGTCGAGTCGCTCAAGCCCCTGGTCTCCCTGGAAGTGTTTTCGTCGGCCGCGCAGCCGTACTCGCCCGGACAATTCGATATTGCGCTCTACCACGTGGGCAATAACGAGTGGCACGATTTCGTCTACCAGACCGCCCTGCGCCATCCGGGGGTAGTGGTGATGCACGAATCCAACCTGCACCACCTGGCCGCCGACCTCACCATCCGGCGCGGCGATTGGGACGCCTACGTGCGCGAGTGCGAATACAACGGCGGCGCTGCGGCCCGCGCCTTCGCCGAGCGCGTGCGCCGGCGCGAAGTGGGGCCCGATTACGAGGGGCTGCCCATGACGCGGCGCCTGCTGGAGGCGGCGCGCGGGCTGGTGGTGCACAGCCGCTACATGGAAGCGGAGATGCGCTCCGCCGGGTTCGCCGGTCCGGTGGCGGTGATCCCCCACGGCGCGTGGATTCCCGAGGCGGACCGCAACGGGTACCGGCATAAACTGGGCCTGGACGAGACCACTCCCCTGATCGGCATCTTCGGCTATTTGAAGCCGTACAAGCGCATCGCGGAATCGCTGCGCGCCTTTCGCCGCGTGGTGCGTCTGGCGCCGAATGCCCGCATGATTCTGGCCGGAGAGCCGCATCCCGAGTTTCCCCTCGAGCCCATGATCCGTTCCCTCGGCCTTTCCGCCAACGTGCGCGTGCTCGGCTTTGTGCCCATCGCCGACTTTGTCGGCTATCTGGGGGCGTGCGACATCGTGCTCAACCTGCGCTATCCCACGGTGGGGGAGAGTTCCGGAACGCTGTTGCGGTCGCTGGGACTGGGCAAGGCGGTGCTGGTCTCCGAGGTCGGCTCGTTCCAGGAGTTTCCCGAAGATGTGTGTTTGAAGGTGCCCGTGGGGCCGGGCGAGGAAGACCTGATTTTCGAGTACCTGAACCTGCTGGTGTCGCGGCCGGAAGTGGCCCGCGCCATGGGTGCGCGCGCGCGCGACTACGTTGCCCGGGAATGCAACTGGAGTGCGGCGGCGCGGAGCTACGCGAGCTTTCTGGAGGCAGTGGTGGAGGGAAGAGAATGGGCGGCGCCGCCGGCCCGTTGCGTCGAGGCGCCGCCGCCCCCGGAAGCGTCTCCGGCAACGGAGGAAAGCGCCGGCGCGCCCCGCGCTTCGTCACCGCTGGCGGAGTATCTTCGCGGTTGGGCGCTCGGCGAAGAAGCGCTGCGCTACCTCGACACGCATGAGACCCGCCTCGTAAGGACCCTCGAGATCACGCCCGAAGGCGGCCCTGGCGATCGCATCCTCGAAATGGGTGCGTACCTGCAAATCACTCCGGCGCTCAAGAACCGGCTGGGCTACGGCGAAGTGCGCGGCTGCTACTACGGCACGCTGGGGCGCATCGACCATCGCGTGGTGACCTCCGCCAGCGAGGAGCCGTTCTCCTGCGACATCGACCACTTCGACGCCGAGAAGGACCGGTTCCCCTATCCCGACGGGCATTTCTCCACCGTGCTCTGCGGCGAGCTGATCGAACACCTGTTCGCAGATCCCATGCACCTGATGGGCGAGGTGAACCGCATCCTCAAGCCCGGAGGACACCTGGTGTTGACCACGCCCAACGCGGCATCGCTGCGCGCGCTGTCCTCCATTCTGCAGGGGTATCATCCCGGCTTTTTTCCGGCCTACATCCGGCCGGCGGAATCTGGCGTTGTGGAGGCGCGCCACAACCGCGAGTACACGCCGCGCGAAATTCGCAAGCTGCTGGAGGATGCGGGATTCGAGGTGACGCACCTGGAGACGGGGGAGTTCCGCGACGTGCCGCATCCCGAGTTCGGCTGGGTGCGGCACCTGCTGGCGCGCTATCGCCTGGAAACGGAACTGCGCGGGGACGGCATCTACGCCGTCGGCCGGAAGACGGGGCCGGTGCGGGAGCGCTACCCCGGTTGGCTCTATTCATGAGCGCCGCCTATATCGATCCGCACGTGAAGCTGGATGCCGCGACGCGCACGGCGCGCGCCGAGTTCACCATCCGCAACCTCTCCTCCGAAACCTGGCGCGCGGCCGAGGGATTCGGCATCGGCTATCACCTCTTCGATGCCGAGACCGGCACGCTGATTGTGGATGGTGCGCGCCTGCGCCCGGAGCGCGATGTGGCGCCCGGCGAGACCCTGCGCGCGGCGCTCGACTTCGCGCTGCCGCCCGAACAAGGCCGCTACCAGGTGCTGGTCTCGCCCATGCGCGAGGACGTGTGCTGGTATTACGACCGCGGCTGGCCCTTCCTCCTGGCCGAGTTTGTCACCGAAGGGGATGCGACCCGCCTGGAGCGCGTGCGCGTGGCGACGCGCGAGACGCTGCGGCGCGAGCGTGAGTTGCGCTCCATCGGCCGGGCCTTCGCTTATCCGCTGCTCACCGTCTGGCGCAATCGCGGCCTGATCCGCGTGATGGTGCGGCGCGACATCCTGGGGCGCTACCGCGGATCGTTCGCGGGCGCATTCTGGACCGTGATCAACCCGCTGCTCCTGATGCTCACGTACTTTTTCGTCTTCGGCGTGGTGATCCGCGATCCGCGCCTGAGCCGCTCCGAGTTTGCGCTCTACTTTCTGGCGGGCATGCTTCCCTGGCTGCCCTTCAGCGAGGCGGCCGGGCGCGCGCCGGGGGTGATTCACGAGCATCGCAATTTCGTCAAGAAGCTGGTGTTCGCCATCGAGACGCTGCCCGTGAACCTGGTGGTCTCGGGCCTGGTGACGGAGTTGTTCGCGGTGGCGATTTTCTGCGGATTTCTGCTGGGGATCCGCCACCACGTGCCGGCGTCGGTGGTGTGGCTGCCGGTCCTGTTGATTCCCCAGGTGCTGTTCACGGCGGGAGTCAGTTGGTTTCTGGCGGCGCTGGGCGCGTTCGTCCGCGACGCCGTGCAGATGATCGGGTTTCTGCTCACCATCTGGTTCTTCATGACGCCGATCTGTTATCCCGAGCAGCAGTTGCGCGCCGCCGCGCCGCTGCTCCTGAACAACCCGATGTACGTCCTGGTGCGCGGATATCGCGCCATCTTCCTGGAGAGCCGCGCGCCGGAATTCGGCCCGCTCTGGAAATTCTGGCTGCTGGCGGTGGTAGTATTTGTGCTCGGCCACGCGTGGTTTTACAAGCTGCGGAAATCGTTCGCCGACATGATCTGAGGACCGCCGGACCAGGTTGGTCCGGCGCGTCACCGAAACAAAGAGGTTAGCTGGCGTTTTTTTGACTTCCAGACCAACCTGGTCCGGGCGGCAAATAATTGCTTCATAAAATAACCGCCATTTTGATCGCCTTCGGGCCCTGGGGAATCTTTTTCCTGGGGGTCATCGACTCCGTCGGCGTGCCGCTGCCCGCCGCCATGGACGGGTTGCTGATCCTGGTTGCGGTGAAATCGCCGAACCGGGCTTACTTCACCGCGCTGATGGCCGTACTGGGTTCCACCGCGGGCAACGTCGCGTTGTTTCTGGCGGCGCGCTATGGGATGAGGCGGTTCATCAAGGGTGATCCGCCGCCCGGCACGCGGCAGAAGTTCCAGAGCTGGTTCCAGCGTTACGGGCTACTCACCGTGTTTGTCCCCGCCGTGGTTCCCGTGATTCCCATCCCGCTGAAGGTGTTCGTGATCTCGGCGGGCGCGCTGCACACGTCCCTTGGCCGGTTCCTGGCCGTAATCGTAGTGGCGCGCATCATCCGCTATTTCGGCGAGGCTTACCTGGGCATACAACTCGGCGCGGACGCGGAGAATTTCCTGCGCCGCAACGCCTGGACGCTGGTGGGCATTGCCCTGGCACTCACTCTCGCCATGTACTGGCTGATCCGTCTGAGCGACCGCCGGCGCCGCCCGGCGATGTGAGCGGGCGCCGAGCCCGTCCCTTCGTAGTTCACAGACCTCGCGTCCGACGGTATTCGTCGAGCGTTCTTCCGGCAGCTCATCGATGAGGTGATGGACATTCTCGCGGACGGTCATGACAGCCTCGTCCCGATCATACTATTCTCGCGTCTCGTACCGCACGCTAGAATGAAAAACGTACCCCATGCCCAAGCGGATCGCCATCGTGGAGGATGAGGCGGAACTGGCCGCGCTCATCGACTACAACTTGGCCCGCCATGGCTACGAGCCGCTGGTCCTGAGCGGCTCGCGGGACACGTTGAAAGCGCTGGAACATGCGCGGCCGGACTTGATTCTGCTGGACGTGATGCTGCCGGAAATGGACGGCTTCGAGCTGTGCCGCCAGATCCGCCAGTCCGCGGTGCTGAGCCGCACGCCGGTGGTGTTCCTGACGGCGCGGAGCGATGAAGTGGACCGCGTGCTGGGCCTGGAGATCGGCGGCGACGATTACATGACCAAGCCGTTCAGCCCGCGGGAGCTGATCGCGCGCGTCAAAGCGCACCTGCGCCGCGAGGACATGGAGGCTGAGCCGCAGGCCCTGGAGCGCGGTCCATTCCGCCTGGACCGTCCCGCGCGGCGCGCGTTCCTCGCCGGGCGCGAGCTTTCGCTCACCTCCACGGAGTTCAACCTCCTGGAGTTCTTCGTGGTGCATCCGGGCCGCGCCTACAGCCGGGAGCAGCTTCTGGAATCGGTGTGGGGCGAGCAGCGCAACGTCACCCCGCGCACCGTGGATGTCCACGTGCGCCGCCTGCGCGAACAGATCGAAGAGCAGCCGGAGAGCCCGCGCCATCTCACCACGGTGCGCGGATTCGGATATCGTTTCGAGGCGCCCGCTTGACCGGGAGAATTTTTCTCAAGCTGCTTCTGGGTTTGTTCTGCCTGCTTCTGCTGGCGCTGGTCGCGGTGGATTACTTCGCCACCCGGGTGGCCAAAGACACCTATATACGGAACCTGGTGGAGCAGCGCGCCGACAATGCGCGGGTGCTGGCGCTGGCCCTGCCGGGCTCGGCGCCGCTCGATGGCGAGAAGGTGCGGGAGATGGCGCGCGCCTCCGGCGGCCGGCTCACCGTGGTGCGCTCCGACGGCCGCGTGCTGGCCGATTCCGAGGCCGATCCCGCGCGCATGGAGAATCACCGGTCCAGCGCGCGCCCCGAGCTGCTGCGGGCCTTCGCCGGGCAGGTGGGGTGGGACATACGGCGCAGTGCCACCATGGGGATTCGCTTCCTCTATGTGGCGGTGCCGGGACCGAAGGATCTCCCCGGCGGCGCCCTTCGCCTGGCGGTGCCGCTCGCGGAGGTCGACCGGCAAGTGGCCGGCATTCGCGGCCGGGTCCTGGTGAGCACCGCGCTGGCCTTTCTTCCGGCCATTGCCGTTGCGGCGCTCGTCGCGCGCCGGATCTCGCGGCGCTTCGCGGCCGTCATGGCGCACGCCGGCGAGCTGGCGCGCGGCAACTTTCGCGCGCGGCTTCCCGAGGCCGGCAGCAGCGAATTCGGCCAGCTCGCGCGGACTTTGAACGACACCGCCGAAGAGCTCGAGAAGACTCTGGAACAGCTGCAGCGCGAGCACGCCGAGCTGGAAAAGGTGGAGCGCATCCGCAAGGATTTCGTCATCAACGTGTCGCATGAGCTGCGCACGCCGCTGGCCTCCATACAGGGCTACACCGAGACGCTGATGGACGGCGCGCTCGACGACCAGGAGCATAATCTGCGGTTTCTGGGCATCATCCGGCGCAACGCGGAGCGCCTGGCGCGTCTCACCGAGGACCTGCTGACGCTCTCGCGCGTCGAGCAGAAGCGTCAGAACTTCGAGTTTGCCAGTCATCCGGCGAACGAGCTGTTGACCGAGGCGGTCGATCTGGTACGGCCCATGGCCGAGAAGAGTGACATTCGGCTGGAGATGGAGACCGCGCCCGCCGCGGCGGCAGCATGGTGCGATGGCGAAGCCGTGTCGCAGATTCTGAGCAACCTGCTGGACAACGCCATCAAGTACACACCGCGGGGCGGCTCGATCGCGGTAGGCGCGCAGCCCGCCGGCCGGTTTCTGGAGGTCTACGTGCGCGACACGGGAATCGGCATTCCCGCCGAGGAGCTGCCGCGCCTGTTCGAGCGATTCTATCGCGTCGATAAGGCCCGCTCGCGCCAGTTGGGAGGCACGGGGCTCGGCCTGTCGATCGTCAAACACCTGGTAGCGGCGCACCACGGGACCATCCGCGTGGAAAGCCGCATCCACGAGGGCTCGACGTTCTACTTCACCCTCCCGGGGGATGAATCCACGCTCAACGGGGAGCGGCTTAATCCAGAATTCACCGCGTCTTAACGGTCCTGTAACATGGCCGCTGTTAGGTTGGACGCAGGTGCCATCATGAAGAAGATTCTGCTGATCGAAGATGACGCGGATCTCTACGCCCTGTTGAAATACAATCTGGAGAAAGAGGGCTTCTCGCTGGCCGGATCGCAGACCGGAGCGGGAGCGCTCGAACTGTGCCGGCACGTGCGTCCGGACCTGATCCTGCTGGACATCATGCTGCCCAATTCCGACGGGCTGGATATCTGCAAAGGGATCCGCAGGGACCCGGAGCTGGCCTCGACGCCGGTGATTTTTCTGACCGCGCGCGCCTCGGAGACGGACCGTATTGTAGGTCTGGAGCTGGGCGCCAACGATTACGTGGTGAAGCCGTTTTTCGTGCGCGAGCTGATCGCGCGCATCAAGCTGCAGTTTCGCGGCGCCATGCGGGCCGCCCCGGCGCCCGCGCGCACGCTCACGGCGGGCGAGCTGGAGCTCAATCCCGTGAGCCGGCAGGCGCGGCGGAACGGCACGCCTCTGGCGCTCACCGCCACCGAGTTCCGCCTGCTGGAATTCATGATGAGCCGGCCCGGGGTGGTCTTCAGCCGCGAGCAGTTGCTCGATTCGGTGTGGGGCCAGGACCGCGCCATCACCGACCGCGCCGTGGACGTGTACGTCCTGCGCTTGCGGCAAAAAGTGGAGGACGACCCGGCCAACCCGGTGCTGATCCACTCGGTGCGCGGCTTCGGCTACACCTTCGAGCCGCGGCGCGCCATGGCGGCGGGGTAACGCCGGCGCCGCGATTCTGCTGTACGTTAGAATGGAATCAAGATGGATCGTGTACCACCACAGCCAGTCAAGGAACCGCTGAATCTAGCCGAACCTTCGCAGTTCGACAGATCTGACGCCGGAATGTCTTTTGTTTTCAACAAAAATACTCCAAAGGTCTCCACTACATTTTGAGTTGGGGAAAGGGAGCTGACGAAGCAGAAGTGGTGATGCGCGGCGGCGGTTGTTGCGGCAATACGAGGTTCAGGTGATGAAGCAAAATGGCCTGCTCGG
>JAIQEX010000146.1 GCA_020073615.1 Terriglobia bacterium | reverse complement strand
CGCCACCAGGCTCGGAGCGTCGCCCTGGCGCCGCGGCCCGATCATGTACGGGACCTTCCTGCCGGTAACTTCCTCCACCACGCGGATGGTCTCCATCACCGTGTGGCCGGTCCCCGTGCCGGCGTTGAAGCGGTCCGACGCGCCGCCCGCCAGCAGGTATTCGAGGGCCAGGATGTGCGCCTGCGCCAGATCGTCCACGTGGATGTAATCGCGCATGCAGGTGCCGTCGGGCGTGTCGTAATCGCCGCCGAAAACGGTGAGCGGCGTTCCCGTGATCACCGCCTTCAGCAGCAGGGGAATCAAGTGCGTCTCCGGTTCGTGCTCCTCGCCCAGCCGCCCTTGGGGATCCGCGCCCGCCGCGTTGAAGTATCGCAAGCAGACGCTGGTGAGATGGTGAATCTCGTCGAACCAGCGCAGCAGGGTCTCCACCATCACCTTCGATTCACCGTACGGGTTCACCGCCCGGATGGGAAACGTCTCCAGGATGGGGGTGGCGTGCGGGTTGCCATACACCGCCGCGGTCGAGGAGAAGACCAGGTGCTTCACGCCGGCGCGCACCATGGCCGTCAGCAGCGAAAGAGAGCCGCCCACGTTATTGGTGAAATAGCGCTCCGGCTCGCGCATGGATTCGCCCACGGCAATGAACGCGGCGAAGTGAATCACGGCTTCCGAGCGAGTCCGCTCCATGAGTGCCGCGAGCGCGCCGGTATCGGCCATGTCCAGCTCGCATAACCGCTCCGGAGGCACGTTGTGCCGGTATCCTTTGGACAGGTTGTCGGCCACCGTGACATCGTGCCCCTGCTCCAGCAGCAGGCGCACGGTATGCGCGCCGATGTATCCAGCGCCGCCGGTAACCAGGATTCTGCGCGGGGTCGTCAACTCCCGATTGTAGTAGCATGGCGGTTCTATGCCAAACGGCGCTGAGTTGTTCGTGGCGGCCGCCGCCCGTTTGGGGCTCGATCCGATTTTCACCCTGGTGGGCGATCACCTGAACGAGGTGCTGCGGGAGGCTGCGCGCGCCGGCATGCGCATCGTCGATATGCGCCACGAATCCGGCGTCACGCACGCCGCCGACGCCTGGGCGCGCATTCACCGCAAGCCGGCGCTCGCTCTGGTCACCGGCGGCCCGGGGCACACCAATTCGCTCACCGGCATCGCCACCGCGCACCTGGCCGGCAGCCCGCTGATTGCGGTCAGCGGCAGCCGGCCGAACACGCTGGCGCACCGCCAGGCATTTCAGGATATCGACCAGGTGGCCATGGCCCGGCCGGTGGTGAAGTGGGCCGCCGAGCCGCCCGATGCCGCGCAGATTCCGTGGTACCTCGAACGGGCGTATGCGATCGCCAACAGCGGGCGCAGGGGCGCGGTGCACCTGACGATTCCGGTGAACGTGCTGGCTGGGGGCCAGGGGCCGGCAGTTGGGGGCCAGGGGCCGGGCGGGGTACCCGCGGCTTCTGCGGGTCGGGACCGGGGGAAGGAAGAGCCGCATTTCACCCAAGCGCTGCCCTATCCGAATCCGGCGGACGTCGAAAAGGCCATCGCGCTGTTGCGCGCGGCCGAGCGGCCCATCGTGATCGCCGGCAGCGGCATCTGGTGGTCGGGCGCCGAAGACGCGCTCCGCCAGTTCATTGAGCGGACGTCGCTCCCGCTGTACACCATCACCATGGCGCGCGGCACCGTTCCCGACGACCATCCGCTCTCGATGGGCTATGCCGACCCGGCGCTCAACTACGCCGTGCGCACCGCATTCCTCGAAGCCGATCTGTTTCTGGTGATTGGCAAGCGCATCGATTACCGCCTGGCGCTGGGCGGCACCCGATTGTTCTCCAAGGAAGCGCGGTTCATCCAGATCGACATTCACCCCGAGGAGCTGGGCCTCAACCGGCCGCTCGAGGTGGCTATGTGCGCCGATGCGCGCGTGGCGCTCGAAGCGCTGACGGATGCCGCCGGCTCTGTGCCGTGGCCTCCGCGCGCGTGGGCCGGCCGTCTGCGGAACCTGCGTTCGGATGCGCAGGCCCGCCTGGCAGAAGCTGGAGCCGGATCAGAGGAGCGGCGGGCCGCCATGCACCCCGCGGCTTTCTTCCGCGAGCTGCACGTGGCGCTGCCACGCGGCGTGCTGTACTCATGGGATGGCGGCGATTTCGCGCACTGGGGCCGCGCCTCGCTTCCGGCGCTCACGGCCGGCGGATGGCTGCGGCTCGGTCCCCTGGGCACCATCGGCTCCTCGCTGCCCAACGGGCTCGCCCTGCAACTGGCGCATCCCGGCCGGCCCGTGGTGGTCATCACCGGCGACGGCGCGCTGGGCTTCTACATCGCCGAAATGGACAGCGCCGTGCGCCACCGGCTTCCCATCATCCTCATCGTGGGCAACGATGCGGGCTGGGGCCTGGAGCGGGAATTGCAATCGTTCGCCACAGGGGGCGGCGCCACCGTGGCCTGCGAGTTGCAACCGGCCCGCTACGACGTCATCATGAAAGGGTTCGGCGGCGAAGGCGACAACATTGAGCGCCTGGACCAGGTCCGTCCGGCCGTCGCGCGCGCCTTGGCGTCGGGCGTGCCCTATTGCCTCAACGTGAAGATTCGCGGCGCGCGGTCGCCCTTCACCGAGTGGCAGATCGCAGGGAAGAAGTGAAGCTGCTCGCCCTGGGAGTTGTTCTGGCCCTCGGGATTCCGGCCCTGCCCGGCCAGGATCTGCCCGATTGGGTCCTGCAACTGTCGCGCGTCAAGCGGCACTCCCGCGAAAACTTCCAGCATCTTCCCGATTACGTCTGCCGCGAGACCGTCGACCGCTTTGCCAAAGGGCCCCGCGCCAAGGCCTTGGAAAAGCTCGACACCCTGCAATTCGATGTTGCCCTGGTAGGCGGCCGGGAAATGCTGGCCGCTCCGGGCGCGGGTTTTGAAGCGGCTGCGCCCGCGGCGTACATTCGCCAAGGAGCTTTCAGCACCGGCTCGTTTGCCAGTACCGTGTCCAACCTCTTTGTGAACGACAATGCCCGGATCACCCGCTGGAGGGAAGAGAAGGACCTGTTTCGCGTGGCGCTGGCTTACGATTTCGAGATGTCGGAGTTCATGAGCGGCTACGTAGTACGGTCGGGCTCCGTATCGGCCGCGACCGGTCTGGCCGGCACCTTCTGGGTGGACCGGGACACGCTGGACCTGTTGCGCATCGAGGAGCACGCCGTGGCCATTCCTGAGTACGTAGGCTTGAGCGCCGTGGATACCACGATCACTTTCGCGCGGATGCGCATCGGGGCCGGCGACGTGGTGCTGCCGCAATCGGAGGAAACGGTAGTCAAGGATCCGCAAGGCGGAGAGATGAAAAACGTGACCACGTTCTCCGCCTGCCGGGCCTACACGAGCGAATCCATCATCCATTTCGACACCCCGATGGAGACGGCGCCACCGCCTCCGAAAAAGAAATAGCCGCCCCCCACCCGCCTTGCGCCTTTCGCTAGAATGAGTACGTCGTTAAAGAAAGTGAACCGACAGTTGCCGCGAAAGCCGCCCAACGTCATTGCCATCTATCCGGGATCGTTCGACCCGATTACCAACGGCCACCTCGATCTGATCCAGCGCGGCTCGCGGATGTTCGACACGCTCATCGTTTCCATCCTGCGCAACGATGCCAAGGAGCCGCTGTTCTCGGTGGAGGAGCGCATCGAGATGCTGCTCGAAGTGGTGCACGTCTATCCCAACGTGGAGGTGGATTCCTTCGGCGGGCTGCTGGTGGACCATGCCACCGCGCACTCGGCCACCGTGCTGCTGCGCGGCATCCGCGCCATTTCCGATTACGAATACGAATTGCAGATGGCGCTCATGAACCGGCGGCTTCGTCCCGATATCGAAACGGTTTTCATGATGGCCAACGAGGCCTATTCGTTTATCAGTTCCCGCCTGGTGAAGGAAGTTTTCGGCCTGGGCGGGAGTATTTCCGGGCTGGTGCCGCCCTCGGTCGAGGTGCGCATGCGCCAGCGCCTGTCCAGAAGCATACTTAAAGGGGCATAACGATTCTCATGCAGGCAACAGGCAACGCAATCGCGGACCGCATCTCCTCCATCAGCGTGTCGTCCACTCTGAGGGTAGCGGCGGATGCCGAGAAGCTTCGCGCCGAGGGCGTGGACGTGGTGGACTTCGGCGCCGGCGAGCCCGACTTCCCGACGCCCGACAACATCAAACAGGCGGCCATTCGCGCCATCGAGCAGAACTTCACCAAGTACACCCCGGCGGGCGGCACCGCCGAGCTGAAGAAGGCGGTATGCGCGCGCCACACGCAGGATTTCGGCACCGCCTACCAGCCCAGCGAGAGCCTGATCACAGTGGGCGGCAAGCACGCGATCTTCAACCTCATGCAGGCGCTAGTCAACCCTGGCGATGAGGTGGTGATCCCCGTACCTTATTGGGTGACTTATAAGGATGTGGTCAACTATGCCGGCGGCAAGTGCGTGTTCGTCGACACCGACGAGCAGAACGGATTCACTCTGACCGCGGCCATGATCGAACGGCACCTCACCGCGCGCACGAAGATGCTGATCATCAACTCGCCATCGAACCCCAGCGGCGCGCTGCTCGAGCGCGGCGAGTTCGAAAAGATCTTCGCGCTGACCTCGGCGCGCGGTATCTACCTGTTGACCGACGAGTGCTACTCGAAGTTCCTCTACGATAGCGAGCCTTTCTCCATCGCGTCCTTGCCCGGCGCCAAGGAGACGGTGCTGGTGGCCGGGTCGCTTTCGAAAACCTACGCCATGACGGGCTGGCGCATCGGGTACGCCCTGGTACCGGCCCCCATCGTGAGCGCCATGACCAAGCTGCAAAGCCACTCGACTTCGAACCCCACTTCGATCTCGCAGAAGGCCGCGGTGGAAGCGTTGCGCGGCCCGCAGGATTCCGTACCCGTGATGCTCGCCGAATATCGCCGCCGCCGCGATTTCGTGGTGGGGCGGTTGCGCGCTATCCCCGGCGTGACGTGCGCCGAGCCGCGCGGCGCGTTCTACGCCTATCCCAACGTGGGAGTCGCAATCGGCAAGAACGGCATTCAGGACACGCTCCAGCTTGCCGAGCGGATGCTGGCCGAGGCGCGCGTGGCGGTAGTCCCGGGCGAGGCGTTCGGCACCGATCGCCACGTACGCATCTCCTACGCGACTTCCATGAAGGAGCTGGAGCGCGGGCTGGAACGTATTCACCAGTTCATCGTCAAGAACTCGTAGCCATGAACCAACCGATCCGCCTCACGCCGTCTCTGCGCGAGAAGGTTTGGGGTCGAACCCGCCTGGCGCCCTGGTTCCCGGATTCGGAAACGCCCATCGGCGAGGCGTGGTACCTCACCGAGCGCGAGTTGCCGCTGTTGGTCAAGCTGATCTTTACCTCGGAGCGGCTCTCGGTGCAGGTGCATCCCGGCGACGGCGAGGATGGGCCGCGGGGTAAGACCGAGATGTGGCACATTCTGGCGGCGGACGCGGGCGCGGCCATCGCGCTCGGGTTTCGCGAGCCCGTCACGCGCCAGCGGTTGCTGGAGTCCGCGCGCACCGGGGAGATCGAAGGGCTGCTCAACTGGCTGCCGGTCTCACCCGGCGAGACCTATTTCACTCCCGCGCATACGGTGCACGCGATCGGCGGAGGCATCGTGCTGTGCGAGATCCAACAGAACTCGGACGTCACCTATCGTTTGTGGGACTATGGCCGGCCGCGGCCCATTCACGTGGAACAAGCCGTGCCGATCTCGGATCTCACGGTGCATCCCGGCGCGTCGCGGCCCGCGCCCATCTCCGAGGGCCGCGAGCTGCTGGTACGGTCGCAACACTTCGTGACGGAATCGGTGCGCGTAGGCGGGGGCATCGAGTTCACCCCGGACGCGGAGAACTGCCAGATCTGGATCTGCGTGGAAGGACGCGGCGCAATCGGGGACGAACCGGTTGGGGCTGGAGAGGTGTGGTTGCTGCCGGAACAGGGCGCGCAGCCGGCGATCCGCGCCGATGAGGGCGCGCGTTTCCTGCGAACCTGGGTGCCGCGGTAGGCGCGGCGCTTTCGCTACCGTGGCTCGGGCGGCGTTGTGCCGGCCACGCACGCTCGGGCACGCTCGATCAGGAGCTCCCGCTCTCGTGCGTTGCGCGTGAGCGATGCGGCGCGCTCGAACTCCGCGCTGGCCTCCTCGACGCGGCTTAGCTTTTTGAGAAGATCGCCGCGCACGCTCGGCAACAGGTGGTAGTTCTCCAGCGATCGTTCGGCAATCAGCGACCGCGCGATTCAGCTCCACGATGGGAGAAGGCGCAAGCCGGGCGAGCGCCGTGTAGAGGGTCACAATGCGAGGCCAGCCGGTTTCCTCTGGCGTGCGCGCTCGCGCATGACAGGCTGCGATTTTCAGCCTGCAATACATACGGACCTTGCGCCGCGCCCAACCTTTGGGCGCGTGCGAGCGCCACCAGACCACGGCGGATGAGAAGTTGGTCCCAGTGTGCGCGGTTTTGATCGAAGAGCAGGATGGGCTCTCCCGACGGGCCCACACGCGCCCTGGAACGCGACGCCTGGATCTCCATGAGCGCGACCAGGCCGTGGACCTCTGGCTCTTGTGGTGCAAGCTCGGCCACGATGCGTCCGAGCCGCAGCGCATCCTCGCAGAGCGCGGGCCCATCCAATCGTCACCGGCGGTCGCCGCGTACCCCTCATTGAAGATGAGATAGATGACCTCAAGCACCGACGACAGACGGGCGGTAAGCTCAGCCCCGCGCGGGACCTCGAAGGGAACGCGCTTTGCGGCGAGGGTGCGCTTGGATCGCACGATGCGCTGGGCGACCGTCGCCTCCGGGACGAGGAAGGCGCGCGCGATTTCCCCGGTCGTGAGGCCTCCGAGCAAGCGGAGCGTAAGGGCCTCTGTTGATA
The DNA here is from genome assembly GCA_020073615.1 of Terriglobia bacterium. Lineage (GTDB taxonomy): Bacteria > Acidobacteriota > Terriglobia > Bryobacterales > Bryobacteraceae > JADGNR01. The sequence continues at coordinate 8,534 of JAIQEX010000146.1, read as the reverse complement.
CGTCGAACGAGTGATCGCAAAATCGACAGTGGCGATCGATTCCTTTTGCCGCGGACCGTCCCACCCTCGTGGGTTACTGCTTCCTCGCACCCACCTGCTTGCGCAATCGTTCCTCTCGCTCCCTCATTTCGGGCGTCAACTCGGGACCGAAGTCGTCGGCCTCAAACACCTGGCGAATCTCGATCTCGGACTCGCCCGCGAATGGGTTAGGGCAGCGCTTGACCCACTCGACAGCCTCGTCCATCGACCTTACTTGCCACAGCCAGAAGCCCGCGATCAACTCCTTGGTCTCGGTGAACGGCCCGTCGATCAAGGTCCGCGTCTGGCCCGAGAAGCGCACGCGCTTGCCTTTGGAACTGGGCTGGAGCCCTTCGGCGGCGAGCAGCACGCCGGCTTTCAGCAGCTCGTCGTTGAACTTCCCCATTTCGGCCAGGATTTCCTTGCCCGGCATAACGCCCGCCTCAGAGTCCTTGTTGGCTTTAACCATCACGACGCATCGCATTGTCATGTCTCCCTGTCGGGTTTGGTTTAACTTCTACTTTAAAGTCGAACGGCTGGCAGTCAGATCGACAAGTACCGTCCGGCCGTGGCCAGCCGCAGTGGCAGCACGACGCCAGGCATTGCCGGCGCCCGCGCTTCTCCGGACCGGGAACGGCGGTTTCCGAAAACGCGGGGGTTCGGTGAGCGAGATCCGGGGGTGGCGCCCACGGACTCCGACGCGCGCAGCGGACGGCCGCGGCCGATCTTCATCAGTCCAGCGACTGAAGACGCGGCGGCCAGTTACAAAGTGAGCCCGACCACGAACATCACCAGCGACGCCGCGGGAATCAGCAGCAGAGCCTTGCGCAGCCGCTTGGGATCGGTCCCCGCAATGCCGCCGATGATGCGCGAGCTTACCGCCAGCCCGAACCAGCCCGCCGTGACCGCGATCCCTATGGCCGTCGCCGCCGTGTCGCCCGTGAATTTCACGCCAACCACGCCGAGTGCGGTGGGGAAGACCGGCGCCATGGCCAGGCCGGCCAGAAAGACCAACGCCTGGGCCATAGCCGGGCTGGAGCTTTGCAGCATCGCGAACGTGGCGATGGCCATCAGGCCCGCCGCCCCCAGCAGCACTGTCTTGCTGTCCACCTGCTGGAGGATCTGCGCGGCGCCGATACGGCCGATCAGCAGGCCGAGCGCGAAACCGAGAGAAAGGATGGTCAGCGCTTTCCCCTCCGGCACGCCTTGGGCAATCAGGTGGCGCACCAGCCAGTTCCACACGCCCACTTCGCAGGCCACGTACAGGAACAGCATCAGGGCCAGCACCAGCAACCGCACATCGCTGAGCAGCACCGCCACGGCGGAAAACCGGAAGGAGACGGTACCGCTGGCCGCCTTGAACGGCGCCGCCACGCTCGCCAGGAAAGCGAGAATCGCCAGCGTGCCCGCAAACAGAGTCAGCTTCCGGGGATTCGCCTGGAACAACTTGGCGCTCACCAGCGGGGTGACCATGCCGCCCAGCCCGAAGAACAGGTTCAGCCAGTTGGCGATCACCGCCGGGTTGGCCGGGTTAATGTCCGCGTTCAGAGAATTCGTCGCGGCGACCATCACCCCGCCTCCCATGCCCAGCAGAAGCATGGCGACCACAACCGGCCGATAGCCGCCCGCCGAACGCAACAGGAACAACGCTACTGCGACCAGAGCCAGCCCCACCAGCATCCCCACCTTCTTCCCTTCCACGTCCATCAGCGGCCCCACCGAGAACGACCCCACCATCAGGCCCACCGCTTGAAACAGCGCGATGGTGCCGTTCTGCTTGGGCGTCAGGGAAAACCGCTGCGAAAGATCGGGCAGGATGGTGCCCAATAGGGCCGCGATGATGCCATATACGAATATCGCCAGGATGGCCGCAGTGATTTGCATAGCTTTCGATACTAACAGGTTGCGCCGCCGGGCAAATCATCGGGGTTGACAGACGAAAAGCGTCTGTCCCCCGCTACGCCAGCGTGGCCGGTTGCCCGGTCAACTCCATGGTGTCGGAGCCCACCCCGTCGGCCGGCAGCTTGATGGTGAACCGCGTGCCCGCGCCCGGAGTGCTGTCGACTTCGATCTTGCCGCGGTGCGCTTTGACGATCCAGGCCACGAAGCTCAGGCCGAGCCCAAGGCCCTGCTCGGGATCGGGCGCGGTGCCGGAACCCGGAACGCGGTAGAAGCGGTCGAAAATGTGCGGCAGATACTCGGTGGCGATGCCGCGGCCGGTGTCTTCCACCACGATCTCCACGCGCTCAGGCGAGGACTTGAGCCTCACCCACACTTGCCCTCCCGGCGGCGTAAATTTGAGGGCGTTGGAGAGCAGGTTGGAGATCATGCGCTCGATCTGCACGCGGTCGCCATTCACCGAGCATTCCGCCGGCAGATCCGCCGTCAGCCGGACGCCGGCCGCTTCGGCGGGAATCTGAAACTGCTCCACCAGGTCCCGCGCCACTTCGCAGAGGTTCAACCGCGATTTCTGCAGCGCCAACTGGCCCGACTCGGCCTGGGAAAGCAGCAGCAGCGCGCGCACGATCTGCGAGAGCCGGTCGATATCCTGCAGGGCGTTGAACATCGCTTCGCGATACTGCTCGGTGGTCTTGGCGGTAAACAGCGCGACCTCCAGTTGTCCGCGGATGGCGGTGATGGGCGTGCGCAGCTCGTGCGAAACATCGGCCGAGAACTGCTTCATCTGCTGGAACGAGGATTCCAGGCGCTCGATCATGCGGTTGAAGGTGTGCACCAGGTAATCGAGCTCGTCGCCGGCCTGCCGCGTGGGAATGCGCAGGCTCAGGTTGGAGCCGGAGATACGCTGCGCCGCCTGTGCCACGGCCACCACCGGCGTCAACGCGCGGCCCGCCATGATCCAGCCGAGCAACGAGCTCAGGATCAGCGCGCCCGGAATCACGGCAATATAGATCCACGTGAAGCGCCGCAGGATCTTGGCGTTGCCGGAGAGCGGAAATCCGATGGCCACATAGTAGGGCAGATGCTCTCCGGGCGATAAGTGACCTTCGTCAAAAACGATTCCCGCGCGGATCAGGTACGGTTCGCCCTTCGAGTCCGGCCGCACATCCCAGAAGGTCTTTCCGGGCGTGCCGGGCTTCATGGCCGCGAGCGCCTGCCGAACCCGCTCGCGGATCAGCGTAGGGGGATCGATGCCGATTTCGTCGTACGTGGTGGAGTACTCCGGTTCCTTGGTCTTGGCGTCTTGAATCAGGTTTCCATTCTGGTCCGTGATCATGTAGATCTTCTTCAGGTCCAGCACGATCGCAGTCTCGTCGGGATCGGTCTCGTCGTAGTACCAGTTGGAAGCGTTCTTCCCGAGCTCGCCGCTCGGTTCGATGCGCAGGTAGCCCCCTTTCAGCGCCGCCCATTCCTGATTCAAGACCTCGTGCACATGGGTGTCGAGCGCGCTCACGAGGCTGGCCCGGAACACGGCCGCGACGGCGATCAGCAGCACGGCGAAGAACAGCGCATAGCTGGCGGTCAACCGGAAGCGCAGCCCGCGGGTAGCCTTCAGGCGCAGGCGCAGGGCGCGCGTCATGCGGCGAAGATCGCGTCTGCGGATCACCTCACACCTGCCGTTCGGAGACCGGCTCCGCCGGCCGTTCGGCTGGCTTTTCCGGCACTTCGATCATGTACCCGATGCCGCGCACCGTCTGGATGAGCTTCTGCGGGAAGCGGTCGTCGATCTTGCTGCGCAGGTGGCGGATGTAAACGTCCACGATGTTGGTAAGGCCGTCGTAGTCCATGTCCCACACGTGCTCCACGATCATGGTACGGCTCAGCGGGCGGCCGCGGTTGCGCATCATATATTCGAGGATGCCGAACTCCTTGGGCGCCAGGTCGATGGTCTCCGCGCCGCGGATCACCTTGCGGCGGATGCAATCCAGCGTGAGATCGGCAACCTGCAGCTTTTCCAGCGCCGGCTGACCCCGCCGCAGCAGCGCCCGCACGCGCGCCAGCAGTTCGACGAAGGCGAACGGCTTGACCAGGTAATCGTCCGCCCCTTGCTCCAGCCCCTTGACGCGGTCGTCCAGCCCGCCGCGCGCGCTCAGGATCAAGACCGGCGGCCCGACCTTCCGGTTGCGCACCTTCTCCAGCACCTTGAGTCCGTCCATATCGGGCAGCATCAGGTCCAGGATGACGAGGTCATAGTCCGCCGAGTGGATGTTCTCCAGCGCCGCCGCCCCGGTGGCCGCGGCATCCACTGCATAGCCCGCTCCCTGCAATCCGCGGCACAGGAAATCGGCGATCCGCTTTTCATCCTCAACCACCAGGAGTCTCATTTGCTTTCAGCTTAGCAGGTGGGGTAGGCCTCCCGGCCCGACCCCGCGCAGGCCACTGGCAAGGACTGTCTCCCCCCGGCCAGAACTCCCACTCGACGCCGACACTGGGCGCTGGCTGCCCGGCAGTTGTCGCCTATAGCGGCCGCAGCAACTCCCCGATCGCCGCATTCGCCGGCGCCCGGCGGATCTGCTCCCAGCAGCCCTGTTGGATGATGCGTCCCTGCGCGATCACCGCCGCGTGCGGGCACAGCCGCTCCAGGATCTCCGCCTGGTGATCGATCACCATCAGGATGAACTCGATTTCTCTCCGCCACGCCAGCAGCGCGTCGATCAACTCGCGCACCAGTTGCCGGTCCAGTCCACCGAACGGCTCGTCCAGCAACACCAGCCGCGGCCGCCGCGCCAGCATTCTCGCCAGCGCCACGCGCCGCGCCTGCCCTCCCGAAATCTGCGCTGCCGGCGCTTGCCAGACGCTCGCCAGGCCCATGCTCTCGCGCAGATGTTTCAACCAGCCGGCCTCGGCCGCGGTGCGCCGGCTTCCCAATCCGAAAACGATATTGCGCTCCACCGTCAGGTGCGGAAACAAGTGCGGCTCCTGCGTCAGGTAGCCCACGGGGCGGCGGTGCAGCGGTAAGGGCGGCGGGTACAATTGCAGATCGCCCAGGCGCACCACGCCCTCGTCGGGCTGCTCGATGCCCGCGATCGAGGAAAGAATCGTGCTCTTCCCCGCGCCCGAAGCGCCGAACAGCGCCAGGCAGCCGCCGTCTTCGATCCGCACGCTTACGTCCACCGTAAAATCGCGGCGGCGCTTCACGATGCGCGCCTCAAGCATGCGGCCGCCGCTGCGCCAGCAAATGGATGATCCAGGGAAGCGGCAGGGCCGCCGCCAGGAAAACCACCAGCAGCGGCATCACCGCCGGCAGGCCGAAGCTCTGCAGGTTGATCCACAGTTGCACCGGCATGCCGGAGGGGTAGTACGCGGTGATCACCACGGCGCCGAACTCTCCCAGCGCGCGCACCCAAGCCACGCTCAACGCCGCCGCCAGCCCGAGACGGGACAGTGGAAACGTGACCCGCCAGAACACCGCCCAAGGAGGCTGCCCCAGCAGCGCGGCGTGCTTCTCCAGCATCGCCGGCACCGCCTGGAAGGCGGCGATCGCGCCCAGCACGTAGTAGCCGATCGAAACATACACCTGCGTGGCGACGAATGCCGGCGGGTTGTTGCTCACACGCATTCCGAAATGCTCCAGCCAGCCTCCCGCCGCGCCGCTGGGTCCGAAGGCGATGGAAAGCAGGATTCCCAGCGCCAGCGGCGGCAGCAGAATGGAGAGCAGCAGCGCCCCCTGCCACAGCAGCCGCTCCCGGAAACTGGCGCGCGCGATGTAGATCGCCACGGGAGTTCCCACCAGCAGCACAACCATCATGGCGATCGCGGTCAGCCCCAGCGAGACGCGGATGGAGGCCATCGTTTGCGGGGCGACGTCCTGGTCCCAACGCCACGGCCCCACCGGCGCCAGCAGCGCGCTGAGCGGATAGAGAAGCGCCACTGCGAAGGCGACGATGCCTCCCCGTTCCATCCATCGCGCCGCCATATCAGGATCCCCGCAGCTCGCCGGCGCCTTCCGCCGGATCGTAGCCGGAGCGGCGGAAAATCTCCTGCGCGGAGTCTCCCCGGAGCCAGCCGGCGAGGCGCGCCGCTTCTTCCGGGTGCGCGGCCTCCTTCAACGCCGCGGCGTAATAGATCAGCGGCTCCGGATGGTAGGTCCTGCCGCCCAGTGTAAGGCTGGCCTGTCCGTACTCCGCCGCGCGGCGCAAGCTCCCCAGATTGACCTCCTCCGGCAGCGCCGCGAACGGCAAATGAAAGGCGAGCGGTTGGATCTTGTAACTGGATGCGGCGTCCAACTCTCCGCTCTGCAGTCTGGCTTCCACGGAAGGTTCGGAGAAAATCTGCCGCGGGTTGACGTCCGGGCCTAACACGCGCCGCGCCAGCCCTGGCCGGCCATAAAAGCGCTCGGCCAGTTGCAGCACGAAGACGATATTGCGGCCTTGCGGATCGGTCACCGGATCGGTGCGGCCGAAATGGAGGCCCGGCTCCTCCAGCACCCGCCACCAGGGCTGCCGCGCGAACTCGCCCGCGAAGCGGCTCTGCGGATTATAGGCAATCGCCATCTCGGTGCGCGCGATGGCCGCGGCGCGCGCCGCCAGGCCCGCCCGCAGGACGGTCTCCATGGGACTGGGCGTCACCGAAATAAACACATCGGGGTGAATGTTGCGGTTCGCGATCAACTGCGCCAGCCCGCTCGCCCCCTGTGCGCGGCCATCGAGCGCAAACCCCAGCTCGACCGCTGCCGCCCGCTTGACCGGCCCCTCCATGACCGACGCCATGGAGCCCGCGTAAGCCACTTCCAAACGGATCTCGCCCGCCTTCAGGCCGAAAGGACAAGTTCCGGTAATGGTAATAAAGCTGCGGCGCGTCACGGCGACAGTTGTCTTCTAAAAAGAACAATATCACTTTCCCGCGACGGCCGCGCACATCAAGCGGTCAATGCCTTGGCCCATTTCGATTGCAGCCATCGCTCGAAGCTCATGAGATTGGGGTGTTCCCGCCGGACATCGGAAATGTCCGTGTGGTACCCCGTGGCCTGGAACCACTTGTACATCGCGGTGAGTTCCGCACCCGCCTGCCTCTCGAACTGGTCCCATGGAATCTGCTCGTAGCGCACCTCGCGCCCGGCCATGCGGCCGAACGACTGCGCCAGTTCGCTCATGGAAAGCTCATCGCCCGCCAGCTCGAAAGCGCGCCCCTGCCAGTGACCCGAATGCTCGAAGGCCAGGGCCACAAACGCGCCGATGTCGTCCACCGCGATCATCTGCAATCGGGTCTGGGCATCGAGCGGCTGCGCGAGCGTTCCCTGCGCGATCTTCTCGCGCATGCGCAGCCAGTTCTCCATGAAGAAGACCGGCCGCAAGATCGTGTACGGCACGCCCGTGCCGCGAATGTGCTCCTCGATGCGGAACTTGCTGTCAAAGTGCGGAATCCCGGTCTTCTGGTCCGCGGCCCCCACCGAACTGTACACCAGGTGGCTGACGCGCGACTGCCGGGCGGCCTCGGCCAGGTTGATGCCCTGGCGGATCTCGGCTTCTACGCCGCCTTCGAGGACCGTCTGCACGGAAAAGACGCCGTACACGCCGTCCAGCGCGCGCGACAGCGAACCGGCGTCGTTGAGGTCGCCGCGCACCACCTCCGTTCCCTGGCCCACCAGCGCTCGCGCGGCGGGCTTGTCCGGATCGCGCGTCAGGGCGCGAATCGGAAATCCCTTTTCGCGCAGACGCCGTAACGCCGCGCCGCCTTGCTGCCCGGTGGCGCCGGTGATCAGGATGGTTCTCTTGTTGTTTTTGGCCATGGTTCTTCTCCAGCAGTTTCCCTTCCAGCCCGCCCCCCTCTTGGCAGCTATAGAAATGTGCCATTCGACACATTTCGACATTCATAGCTGGAAACTTCGGCCAATACCGTGCATAGTTAGTAAGTCCGGGGACGAAGGGAGGCGCATTGTGGCCGAAACCATCGCTTCGATTCTGAAATGCAAAAGCGCCGGAATCTGGTCCGTCGCTCCCAGCGCCACGGTGTACGACGCGATAGCCCTGATGGCCGACAAACAGGTTGGGGCCCTGTTGGTTCTCTCGGGAGGACAGATGTTGGGAATCCTCTCGGAACGAGATTACGCCCGCAAAGTAATCCTGCAGGGAAGGTCCTCCAAAGCGACCGCGGTTCAGGAGATCATGACCCGCACGGTGGTTACCGTATCGCCGCAGCACACCGTCGACGAGTGCATGCGCATCATGACCCATCACCGCATTCGTCACCTTCCGGTGCTCGATGGCGATGGCGTCGTGGGCGTGGTATCGATCGGCGACCTGGTGCGATCGATTATCTCCGAACAGGCCGATACCATCGACCAATTACACACCTATATCGCCGGCTCCTACCCATCGTAAAAAGGAGCCAGCATATTCTCATCCAAGGATGAGCCTGGACGGGAAACGAAGCGACCGGCACTCCAGGGCTCCTTTCTGATTTGGTTTTGCGCAGTCTCGGTGCCGACCAACGGGAGGCCCTACAGGGCTTCCACCGTCGGTGTTTTGGTTTTCCTTTCATAGGAGGGTTTTGTCTTTTTTTGATTTTGGTTTTTAGGCTCCTCTTTTCCTGGAAGGCGGCGCCCTGGCGTTTGGCCG
>JAIQEX010000145.1 GCA_020073615.1 Terriglobia bacterium | reverse complement strand
CACCGCCGCCATCGACAAGGCTTCTGGTCCTACTTGCACTTCGCCTACACGGAGCGAATCGGAGGTCTGCAACGGATGCCGGCCCTGCGCTTGCCGTCCGCAGCACGCACAAGTCCCCACTTCGACGTCAAAGCGGCGGACGATGGTCATCCGCACGATGTCTTCTTGGTACTGAGGTTGAGTGCTCTTCAGGATGATCGGACCTTGACAGTGCTGGCAGCGCGGGGGGAGCGGCACGTGGATTTGCTCATCTACCCGGCTGGGACCGGTCGCGTGGCCCGCGATCCGTAGGCCGCCCCAGGCTTGCGTCCTGGTGGCTGGGGGTTCGTCTTAGGATCTCCCTTGGAAAACGGCGCGGCACTTCGTTTGTTGGCCCGCAGCGCCTCTTCCAGTTCCTTTCGCAGGCGCTCTATCTCCGCCAGCGCGCGCTCCAACTGCTTCTCCAGAGACTCGACTCTCTTCCAGTTCCTTATCCCGATTCGAGGAGCCACCGCGGTTGGGCGCTTGCATCCATTTGACGATGACATAAGCTTGAGGATTTGTCCAGACCTTGCCTCAATACCCTGTGTTTATTGAGTCATGCGCTGGTAAACATTGTCTTGGAGCCTCAGACGCATATGCAGACACAGCGTCCTGAGCTCTCGCGACTACGTCGTCGAGGTTGCGAACAAGGGTGTAGCGCCCGGGCGTGATGTCATTGAGGAGTTGGCTCTGCCACACCTCAGAGACCGGGACCTGAGGGTACTTCCACACCGTGTACCATCCCAGTGAATCGTATCCGAGAGCGCGCGCCAGAACGTCTCCGCCTTGAGAGATATTTTCATGCCGGTCTCCTTTTTGCACCTTGAGTGCGTCTGTAATTGGGAGCTTAACGCATCCCGCTTAGGGGACCGGCCTTCTCATCCCATCTCGGCGGTGGAAGCCTTTACGCTGGGCGTGCGGATAAGCAGGGGCCAGGGGCCGATCTGCCCTTGCGGGCCGAAATTCTGACATCATATCTACGATGCCCCACCCTACTACTTTGCTGGAGCTGCTCCAGGTTGCGCCCGCGGAACGGACGGCCATCGTCCTTCCGGACAGCGGCATCCACGTCTCCTACCTACAACTGCGAGACCAGGTCGCGGCCATGGCCGATGCTTTGGCATCGCTCGGCATCGGGCGCGGGGACCGCGTGGCTACCAGCCTGCCCAACGGTCTGCCCACCATCGTGAGTTTCCTGGCGGCGTCCATCGCCGGAACGGCCGCGCCCCTCAACCCCGGTTACCGCGAAGAGGAAGTCCGGTTCTACCTGGGAGACACCGGCGCCAAGGTCTTGCTCTGTCTCCCCGATGGCGCGGCCGAGGCGCGGCAGGCGGCGCAGGCGTGCGGCGTTCCGGTCTGCTCGCTCGAAACCGATAGCGCCGGCTTCGTGCGGATTTCCGGCGCGCCGGGCGGAAAGAGCGCGCCCGCGCCATCGCCCGACGATGTCGCGCTGGTGCTGCACACCAGCGGGAGCACGGGACGTCCCAAACGGGTGCCCATTCTGCATCGCAATATTACGGCTTCGACGCGGCATATCGTGGCCCATTACGCGCTCTCGCCGGACGACGTGGCGCTCTCCGTCATGCCGCTGTTCCACGTGCACGGACTGGTGGCCTCCACCCTCTCGACGCTGCTTTCGGGAGGCGCGGTGGCGGTGCCCGGCAAGTTCAACGCGCTCTCCTTCTGGCGCACCGTGCGCGACACCAAGGCAACCTGGTATTCCGCGGTTCCCACCATTCACAATCTGCTTCTGTCGCGCGCCGGGGAGGAACGGCCCGCGGGCGCCGAAGGACTGCGCTTCATCCGTTCGTGCAGCGCGTCCCTGCCGGCGGAGATGATGGACCACATGGAGCGGGTATTCGGCGTCCCCGTGCTGGAGGCTTACGGCATGACGGAGGCCTCGCACCAGATGGCCTCCAACCCCACGCCGCCGGCCGTGCGCAAGCCGGGCTCGGTAGGACCCGGAACGGGCGTGCGCATCGGGATCATGGACGAGGCGGGCGGCCTGCTGGCCGGCGGAGAGCGCGGCGAGGTGGTGATTCAAGGTCCCAACGTGGTCTCCGGTTATGAGAACAATCCCGAAGCCAATGCCAAGTCGTTTACGCAGGGATGGTTTCGCACCGGCGATCAAGGTTTCCTGGACGAGGACGGTTATCTCAGCCTGACCGGCCGCCTGAAGGAGCTCATCAACCGCGGCGGCGAGAAGATCGGGCCGCGCGAGATCGACGAAGTTCTGTTGAGCCATCCGGCCGTGGCCGAGGCGGTCTGTTTCGGCGTGCCGCATCCCGCCTGGGGTGAGGAAGTGGCGGCCGCGGTGGTGCTGAAAGAACCGGTGAACGAGGCGGAGATTCTGGCGTTCTGTAAAGAGCGGCTGGCGGAGTTCAAGCGCCCCAAGAAAATCTACGTGACCAAGGCGATTCCGCGGACGGCGACGGGCAAGATCCAGCGCGGCGAAGTCGCCAAGGCATTTGCCGGGGCGTAGCCATGCGGTTTCTGATCGCCGGCGCGGGCGCCATCGGGGGCTACATCGGAGCCTGCATGGCGCGCGCCGGGCTGGACGTGACGCTTTATGCGCGCGGCCCCCATCTGCGCGCGATGGCAGAGCGCGGGCTCCGCGTTCTGAGCGCGGAGGGCGATTTCGAAACGCGGCCGCGCGTCACCGGCGATCTGGCCGGGGCAGGCCCGGCGGACGTCATCATCCTGGGCGTGAAGGCGCACGGTTTGACCCAACTGGCGCCGCGGTTGGCGCCGTTGATCGGCGAGAACACCACCGTGGTGAGCGCCCAGAATGGCATCCCGTGGTGGTATTTCCAGGTGGGCGCCGGTGAATTCGCCGGCCTTCCGCTCGAGCGCGTCGACCCGGGCGGCGTGATTGGCGCCGCCATCGATCCGCGCCGCGTGGTCGGTTCGCTGGTGTACCTGGGCTCGGAAATTGTCGAGCCCGGGGTGATCCGCCACACCGAGGGAAACCGGATCTCGCTGGGCGAGCCGGATGGCAGCCGCTCCGAGCGGTGCCGCGCCATTGCCGAGGCGCTGATCCGGGCCGGCCTGCGCTCGCCGGTCACCACGCGCATCCGCCACGAGATCTGGGTCAAGCTGCTGGGCAACGTGGCGTTCAATCCCATCAGCGCGCTCACGCGGGCCACGTTGGCCCAGATGGCGCGCGATGCCGAGGTTTGCGCCATCGTGCGGAATGTCATGGCCGAAGTCGAAGCAGTGGCAAACCGGCTGGGAGTATCGCTTCCAATTTCCATCGAGCAGCGGATTGCGGGCGCCGAAAAGGTGGGGGACCACAAAACCTCCATGCTGCAGGACCTGGAAGCCAACCGGCCGATGGAACTGGAACCGGTGGTGGGCGCCGTCGTGGAGCTGGGCGAGCGTCTCGGAATTAACATGCCGCACACGCGCACGGTCTACAGTTGCGCTAAGCTGCTCGAAGCGGCAAATTCCGCGCGGAAGGCATAACCGTGAACCGGTGGGTCCGTTTGCTGGCGGCCGTCGTCTCGATGGCCATGATCGGGAATCTGCAGTACGCCTGGACCATGTGCGTCCAGCCCATGATGTCGGCCACGAATTGGAAGCTGTCCGAAGTGCAGTGGGGCTTCACGGTGTTCATCGCGGTGATGACGTGGACGATGCCGCTCTCCGGCTGGCTGATCGACCGGCTCGGGCCGCGGACCTTCATGACCCTGGCGGCGGCGCTCTGCGGAACGGGCTGGGCCTCGCTCGGATACGTCCACAGCCTGCCTCAGTTTTACGCGCTGTACGCCATGGCCGGACTCGGCAACGCGTTCGTCTACTGCTGTGCCACGGCGTTGGGCCTGAAGTGGTTTCCCGACAAGCGGGGAATCGCTTCGGGGCTGATCGCCGCCGGCTACGGCTCGGGCGCCGCCGTGTTCAACCCGTTTTTCGGCTACTTCATTCGCACGACCGACATCCGGACCACGTTCCTCTTCACCGGCTTCGTGCTGGGAGCATGCATTCTGATCGCCGGCCAGTTTCTGATGTATCCGCCGATGGGATTTGTGCCCGCGCCGCCGCCCGGCGTACAGCCCAAGGTCCGCCGGCAGCACGAGCAGTTCAATTCGCTCGAGATGCTGCGCACCCACCAGTTCTACGTGCTGTTCGTGATGATGCTGATGGTCGGCATTGGCGGCCTGATGGCCACCGCGCAAGTGGCGCCGGTGGCGCGCAATTTCAAGGTGGGCGCTACCGCGCTCGCCATCGCGCTCTCGCTAAATCCTCTCGGCAACGGCGCCAGCCGCTTCCTGTGGGGCTGGGTCTCCGATTCGCTGGGACGCGAGCGCACCATGGCCATCGCGTTCGCGCTCCAGGCGGTGTTCCTGGCGAGCGTGGTGACGTTGGGACGCAGGGGCGACACCTGGTTTGTGGTGACGATGGCCCTGGTCTTCCTGACCTGGGGCGAACTGTACGTGCTGTTCCCCGCGACCCTGGCGGATGTTTTCGGCGCGCGCCACGCCGCCTCCAACTACAGCTTCCTCTACGTCACCAAGGGAGTGGCTTCCATTCTCGGCGGTGGATTGGCCGCACTGTTATTCGAAAAGACCGGCACCTGGAGCTACGCATTCCTGGGCAGCGCCGCGCTGGCTCTCTGTTCGGCGATGGCAGCCCTGGCCCTGCGCCGCATGCCGCTGCCCAGAAAGGCCGCGCCGGCGGCGTCGAGCGTTCCGGCCGGGCTATGAGACGGGCAAGCCCGGCGGCCGCCGCTCCGCCGCCTGACCGATAATAGAACCAATGGCCACGGACACCGTTTGCGCCAAGTGCGGCGGCACCGGTTTTGTAATCGTCGAGCGCGACGATATCTCCGGCGCGAAACCTTGCGATTGCCGCTTCCAGGGCCGTGCCGAGCGGCTCGAAGAGCGCGCGCAGATCCCGCCGCTGTACCGCAACGCGTCCTTCGATAATTTCGTGGTGCCCGGCCCGGAGAACCCCATCGCCCGCCGCGAACTGACCACCGTCCTGATGGCCGTCAAGAGGTATGTGGACCATTTCCCCGACGATTCCCGCCCCGGCCTGCTGCTGGTGGGCGAGCCGGGCTCGGGCAAGACCCATCTCGCCGTGGCCGCGCTGCGCAAGATCGTGGAGAAGGGCTTCGAGTGCCTTTTTTGCGACTACCAGAACCTGCTCGATCGCATCCGCTCCGGATACGACCCCAGTTCCAATTCCTCCGATAAGGAAGCCTACCGCGTGGCGCTCGATACCGAAGTGCTGCTGCTCGACGATCTGGGCGCGCACCGCGTGACCGACTGGGTGGAGGATACCGTCAACTCGATCGTCACCTACCGCTGCAACCACCGGAAGCCGCTGATTGCTACCACCAACGTGCCCGATGCCGACGCCGGGAGCGCAGTGACCCGGAGGAACGCCCTGGACCAGCCGGAATACCGCCGCACACTGGGCGAACAGATTGGGGGACGCGCGCGTTCCCGCCTCTTCGAAATGTGCACGGTCATCAAGATGCCCCTCATCGAAGATTACCGGCTGCGAAAGGCGAAGAAGTTCTGATGCGCGCCGCCGCCCTGCTGCTGGCCTTCGCGGCCCTGGCGCCGGCGCCGGTGGCGGTCCCGGCCAAGCCGGAGTATGTGCAGGCCGTCGAGTTCGCCTACTACCTCTACCCGCGCGCGCTGTGGGAGCGCGAGCTGGTGTGGCTCAAGGCCATCGGCGTGCGCACGGTGGAATTTTCCATCCCCTGGAACTGGCACCAACTGCCGTCGGGCGAATGCGATTTCACGGGCCGCAGCAGCCCGCGCCGCGACTTGGTGGCGTTCGTCAAGCTGCTGCGCAAGCTCGATCTGCGCGCCTGGGTGCGGCCCCTGCCGCCGGTGCCCGGCTGGCTGAACAATGGCTGGCCGGCGGGCATCGCGGCTTCCGATACGCGCGCGCAGCGTGCCTGGCTGAAGGAGCTGGAAGCGCTGCTGGCCACCCAGACCGCCAGCCACGGGGGCCCCATCGCTTACGTGGAAGGCCGCGCGCTGGCCATCGATGCCGCCATTCCTCCAGCGCCGGCCGCCGCCGTTTCCGCCGGCGATCCCGCGGCTTTGGCGCGCAGCCGCCAGGCCATCGCCTCGGCGCGCGGCGCGCTGTTGTGGAGCGACGTGGAAGACGCGCTGTATCCCGAAGGATGGGAGCCGGATTCGTCCCCGCTACTGCGCCGCGGCGCCGTGGGGTTGAGCGGCGATGAGCGTCCCGCCGCCATTGCGCTGCGGCGCGACGCCGCGCTGCTCCGCCATTGGGCGCCCTTGTTCGGCGCGCTTCGTTTCGCGGCCGTGCCCAGGCGCTTGGCGGGCAAGCTGCCCGAAGGGGTCACGGTTACGGAGGTGGTTTCGCCGGCCGCCTCCGCGGTCAGCATCACCAACCGGGGCAAGCAGCCGTTCCACGACGATCTGCGCGTGCTCGACGCCGCCACGCGCCATACGCTGGTGGTGCCCGGCGTCACGGTGCCTCCCGGAGAATCCCTTTGGCTGCCGGTCGGCGTCTCCCTCGGTCCCGGCGGCCTGTGCCGCGAATGCTCGAATTTCTCCAGTGCCGAGCACATCGTGTACGCCACCGCCGAGCTGTTGTCCATCGAGTTCGAAAACGGCATTCTGGCCATGGAGTTCGCCGCGCCGGAGGCGGGCGAGGTGGTGTTGCAACTGGCGCGCCAGCCGGTGGGGCCCTTCCTGGCCGCGGGCAAACCCACGAGCTTCGATTGGGACGACAAGACCCTGCGCGTGCGCCTCACTATTCCGGCCAATGCCGCCCCCGGCAACCGCGTGCGCATCGGCATTGCCATCGAGGCGCCCGAAACTTCGGCATTTTTCAACGAAGCGCGGCGGCTGGTGATCGGCCAGCGAAACCCGGTGGCGACGGCCTATTCCTCCGAGGACGTCGCCGCGCGCTCGCGCCTGCGCCTGCCGGAAGGCTTCACCGCCGCGCGCACCGTGAAATCGCCTACGGAGATCGACTACGAGGTGAGTGTTCCGGGCGACGCGATTCACGGCGACTGGGTGAACCTCGCGCTCGAAGCCGACGGCATGCTGCTCGGCCGCGCGCGCCTGCAGCTGTTCCGGCCGGCGTCGCTCCGCCTCATGGAAGCCCTGCAAATCCACTTCGGCAATGAAACCGAGCTGACGCCCGATCCGCCCATCGCTCCCATCGAGCCGAAGTCCGGCAGCAACCTGGAAATCTCTCTGCGCAACAACTGGCCGGCCATCGAAACGTTTCAGTTGACGGCCTCGGGGGAGGGCCTGGAATTCCTGCCGCCCAAAACGGAGATCAGCGTCGGCGCCATCGATGAGCGCCGCGTGCCGTTGCGCGTCTTCGCCCGCGAGGGGGTCGAGGGCCTGCGCGACTGGCGGCTGCACGTAGCGGGTGCGGCCTCGCTCGATCTGCCCATGCGCGTGGTGCTGGTGCCACGCGGCCGCACCGTGGCCTGGACCGCCGACCTGGATGGCGACGGCTCCGCGGAATGGGTGCTGGAATCGCAGAAGGTGCGCGCCGTTTTCTCCACCGCCGGGGGCGGACGCTGGATGGAATTCAACTGGAAGGACACCAACCTGAATTTTCTTCCCGAGCAGGGCGCCTTCTCCGCCCCCGGAGCGGTGGAGGTTCACGCCTCGGGCGACGCGCTGGAGTTCACCGCCAAGGATTGGAAGCGCACCGTTCGCCTGGCCGGCGCCACGCTCACCTTCGAGCAAACCACGCCCCTGCCCGCTGACGGGCTGGCTCCCGACAAGCGCGGCAACATCGCCTTTTCCATCGCCCATCCGGCTCCCGGGCGCGCGGTTTACACGTTGCAGTAGGGGTGGAAGCAATTCGCTGCTAAGGGGGCTGTTATAGGTGACTCGTCGAGCACCTCATCGCGATCCTCGCTGGTGCTAAGAAGTACTGTAATGTACCATGGAAAGATTGACAGCCAAGACCTGGGAGCACGTAAAATCGGTTTTCGGTCGTGCGCTCTCGGTTTCCATTCCCCGCCGCGCCCTTTGGCTGGACGACCTCTCCAGCATCTCCGGCGCGACCCGCGGCGAAGTCCTCAACCTGCTCGCCAACGCGGAGCAAGGTGAGATCTTCGAATTCAGCCTCCTGTCACCAGCGAAGGCGGAAGAATCAGATCAGTCGCAACTGGCCGCGGGCGACTGCCTGCTCGATCGCTTCGAGATCCAACGGTTGCTAGGCCGGGGCGGGATGGGTGAGGTATACGCCGCCTGGGATCGGGAAATTGGCGGACCCGTCGCTGTTAAGATCGTTGGCGCCTTATTCGCTAACCGCGTCGAGTTTCGCAAGCAGGTCCGCCACGAAATCCAGATCGCCCGACGCATTCAGCATCCAAACGTTTGCCGTGTCTTTGACATTCACCGCGCCGAGCGTCCCGGAAATCCTCCCCTGACTTTTCTTACGATGGAACTGCTGGACGGGTGCAGCTTGCACGAGCGTCTGACGGCGGGCCCGTTCACGACAACCGAAGCAGCGCGTCTGGCGGCAGACGTCGCTGCCGGCATTGACGCGATTCATGCCGCCGGCATCGTGCACCGCGATCTCAAGAGCGGCAACATCATGCTGGCGGAGCGCCCGGCACGAGCCGTGATTCTCGATTTCGGCCTCTCGCGCGACCTCGAACGCAACCTCCTGGATTCCCTGTCTATGTTCGCATCGAAGGCGGTCGTCGGCACGCCCGCGTTCATGGCCCCTGAACAGCTTCGCGGGGAGGCGGCAACCTCGCGCAGTGATATCTATGCGCTGGGCGTAATCTTATTTCACGCGCTCACCGGGCGCTTGCCTTTTGAGGGCCAGACCCCGCTCGCCATCGCCCTCCGGAGACTGAGTGAGGATGCGCCGCGTTTGAGGACGGCCGCACCTGGGATCGACATTCGGTGGGATCGGGCAATTGCTTCCTGTCTGGAGTACAGCCCGGATCACCGGCCCCCGTCCGGCTCCTCCGTTATCGAAATCATCGAAGGCCGGTCCGGCGGCACTGCGCGTATGCCACGGCGGCCCATCGCCGTGGGCGCGGCGGCTACCTTGGTACTCGCCACATTTGGACTCATTACTGCTAACCGGCCGCACGTACCTCCCGCCGCAGCCCAGGTTCGATTTCAAAAGGCGCAGGAGTTCGCCCACCGCCGCACCAACGAGAACATCACCGCGGCCATCTCCGAATACCAAGGTGCTGTCACTCTGGATCCCGGATTTGCCGCCGCTTGGGCGGGGCTGGCCGAGGCTTACGCCGCGGCAGCCAACTTCATGTATCTGGAGCCGCGCGAAGCCCGTAGCAAGGCCCTGGACTCGGCCACCCGCGCGTTGTCCCTGGATTCGCGCGTGCCCCTGGCCCATGGCGTTCTGGCCTCGATCCGATCCATCGATTTCGAGCGCTGGCGCGAGGCGGACGCGCTTTTCCGCCGCGCGATTTCCGCCCACTCGGGGGATCCGCGGATTCACGATGCGTATTCCGGCTACCTGGGACGCATCGGCCGTCACGAGGAGTCCATTCGGGAGGCACGGGCGGCAATCGCCCTGGATCCCGCCTCCCTGAATTCCAACATGCGGTTGGCCACCGAGCTATTTCGCGCGGGCCGCATGGGGGAATACCTGGTCCAGGCTAGGGAGGTTGTCCGGATGCAGCCGCTCGAACAGGTCGGACACCTCACGTTGGCGCGTGCTTTGGAGTGGAATCGCGATTTTGCCGCCGCCGACAGGGAACTGGCGAAAGCCCGTTTATACGGTCCGAGCGAGATTGTCGAGCCCTATCAAGTTACCCTCCTTTCCGCACAGGACCGTCCTGCGGAGGCTACCGGAATCGCGGCGCGAGTGCGCAAGGAGTGGGAGGAGACCTTGGTGCCGGTACGCATCGAAGCCAACCAACTGGCCGGCATGTACGGCTCGCTTGGACTCGGCGACGAGGTCGCGGCGGTCTTGGAAACCGGGTACGTCCGAGGGGATACCACGGTCCTTGCCGCCTTCACCAACCCGTATCTACGTACCGTCAAGCAGCACCCCGGCGTTCAGTCCTTCCTCAAGCGCCTAGGGTACTAAAGACTCACAATGGGCAGGGATACGGGTTCATTTCTGTCTCCTGCCGTGGGCGGTTCAGCCATCCCAGCTGCAGCGGGACCTCGAAAAGCCGGCCCGGCGCAAACCGGCGGCCGTGGTGGCGGAGTCCAGGGACCACTGCGCGGACCACGGGGATTCCGATCTCCGGCCGCGTCAGGTCGATAAAGCACGGGTGCAGTCCGCGCGCGATCAACTTCTCCACTATCACCCCCTCGGCCTTGGATCGAGAGTCGGTTCGAGTTTCCGGCCGCAGGAAAGGGAAGCGGTGGTAGCTACCCTCCCGAATCCAATTGCGCCTGGACTCTGGCACGTGCCCTGTGACTAAGTCCCAATACCAGAACTGTAACAACTCTCCGATGGCGCGCTGCGCCGCTGCCGCGATACACTGGTCCGCCGCCGCGCCCAGGTACACGGCGGTGCCATCCGCCTGTGCCGACGTAGCGGCTACGACGGGCACGCCCAAGTCATGTGTCAGATCGAACAGGTGCAGGTTGCGGCCGTGACCGGACAGGACTGCCGAAGCTTCATCCAACGCCGCCAATTCGCCCTTCGCGAAGACCGGTTCCGGCCGCACAGCCTGGTTGTACCACCAAATCGCCAGTGCATCGCGCTCGATTGCCTCCAGCAGTGCGCGACGAATTGCCGCTTCGGGCGTCTCTCCGGCGGCACATCCGCTGGTGTCGGCCCGGTGGTAAACCTTCTCGATTTCGAAAACATAGTCCAGGAACGCGTAGCCGGCCGGAACCGGGACCTCGCTCCCGTCTACGAGCGAGCGCGCCGGAGCCCAGAGGATCTCATCGTCGGGGCACAATGGCGACACGCCCTCCGTCCGCTCGACGTATTGGGCGGCGCTGAGCTGCAGCAGGGATTCCAGCGGAAACCTTGTCAGGTTTTCGACGGTCCCCAGCAGAAGCCGTTCCGTGGCGTCGTAAAGTGCACTGAATCGCTCTGCTGCTTCGAGTACCAGTACGTGGCGCGCTTCCTCCGCAGTCCGGCCCTTTCCGCCGGCGAACAGCCGCTGGCTCCGGTCTACGCGGATTTCCTCGGGCATCAGCACTGATCCTACGGCAACATACATGCCGGTGCCGGGCACTGCCTCTACTCTCACCAGTTCCACAATGCCACTTGCGGGATGCGCCAAGATAGAGACGTTCTCCTCGAACCCAATAAGCCGTGGACCGCATGCCGCGCAATTGCCGCGGGTGCGGAGCGGCACCCGCTGAACTTCGCCATCCGGTAGGCCGGCCAGCAGGAACGCACTCCGTAGATCGTAAGCGCGCTCGATGGCGGCTCGCACGGCGAGCGCAGCAGCTTCCTGATGCTCGGAGGCGAGCCGGTTGCGGCCACGATGCAATCCCAAGTAGAAGGCCAGGCAGTCGTAACAGATTGCGCCTTCCACTTGCAGGAGGGGGCCGATCCGAACCCCCGGCCCAGTTATCTGCACGAGCAATACCGGACTAGCACTGGCGCAGTATGCGCGCACCTCGGGCCGGCGGTAATCGTCTGTTACTACCACGCGCAGAACCCCGTCACCAGCCACGTCTCCACTATCCACCAGTAGAGATGCCCCCGCCTCATATAGCTCGACTTTCACGACATTTCAAGGTACACTCTTTCGGAGCCGCCACGCAGAATTTGTTTTGTCCCACTGGAGGCTCGGTATCCGCTAACTTTATGAGGAGCAGAATATGGCTATTGAGCTGCAGAATTTCCTTGAGAAGATTGCGCTGAACTTCCATAGTGTAGTGACCAAACCCCAAGCGCCGTTTGCCGGCGGAGCCCGGCTCAAGAGAATCTCCTCAGCGACGCCGCTCCCGGATGGCGAGGATTTGGGATTGGTGATCGCCAGTCCAAACATCCTGCGCGCCTTCCATTCAGGCTTCGATCCAGCCGATCCGGAGCGGGTTTGCTACGAAGGCGACTTCATGGACAAGATCATCTATGTTACTGACGGAGACTATAAGGCCAGCGAAGCCAACAGACTGGCAGTAGACCTGATAGCGGCGGGGGTCGGGCTGCTGGGGTCTCTGGCGGATCCGGAACCATCCACGGGTTGCTCGTCATCCTCTCGCGGAACCCCGGTCTATCGCTTGATGTTCGGCACCGCTGGCCCCAATTGGAACTGGCGTTTCGTACCTGAGCCTGAAGTCTACACGGTCGTCCCCGCCGCTTTCAACGATCCCGACAAAACCGGAAAGGGTATGGTAGCCACGGAATACTGGATCGCTTCCGATGCGGAACGTCACTTGATCCTGGATACACCGCAGCACACGGCGGCACGCACACGATCCAGGGACAATTGTCCGTCACTTGCCGCGGGGCGGCGGCAGCGAACCCTGGAGCAGATCGCCCGCCTGCGCGATGCCAACATTTTGCACGTGTTTCAGACCTCGCGCTCCCCGGCGACTCATACGGCTTAAGCCTCGCCGCCCGGGCCTCGCAGGGCGCCGGCCAGCCACGCCTTAGCCATCGTCCATTCGCGCTTGACCGTCCGCGCAGAGATGCCGAGGAGGATCCCGATTTCCTCCTCCGTCATGCCTGCGAAATACCGCATCTCCACGATCTTTGCCTGCCGGCCATCGATCAGCCTCAGTTTCTCCAGGGCCTCGTCCACCTGAATAACAAGCTCGCACTTGTCTTCGCTGATCGTGATGGCCTCTTCAAGCGATACCGCCACCTGGGTTCCCCAGCGCTTCACAGAGGCGCGCTGTCGTGCGTAGTCGACCAACACGCTGCGCATTACCTGTGCGGCTACCGCGAAGAAGTGCGCCCTGCCTTGCCA
This sequence comes from Terriglobia bacterium, assembly GCA_020073615.1. GTDB lineage: Bacteria > Acidobacteriota > Terriglobia > Bryobacterales > Bryobacteraceae > JADGNR01. The sequence goes on along the minus strand of JAIQEX010000145.1, from coordinate 2,644 downwards.
CTTGGTTTTTCGACCCACTACTCGCAGGTAGACCTCGTGAACCAGTGCAGTCGGCTGCAAGGTGTGACCGGGGCGCTCCCTGCGGAACTGGGCTCCTGCCATCTTGCGCAGTTCTCGGTAAAGATACGGCACGAGTTCCGCCTCTGCGGTGGAATCACCCTCAGAGAAACGGTTCAGGAGTTCAGTCAGGGGAGTATCGGGGTCGAGCGCCATCTGACGACCAATTGTAGCGCAGGCGGACATCCTCGGCTTTTCGATAAGGCCTAGCTTAGCTGTAGCGAAGGAGAGTACAGGGCTTCGCGATCACCTCAAGCGATTTCCGATTGGACACTCGCTCGGCATTGGAGTGTCCCTTGTTGTCGATCGTTTGCGCCTTAGAAAGTGAGGCCAAACATGCGACACCTTAGTTCCGGTTTCTTGTGGAAGATCAAAGCTGCGTTCGCGCTTGTTCTTCTCGCTGTACCAGCCGCTGCAAAAACGGTTGAAGTAAAGCTTGCTCGCACGGGGCGGACGGTTGAGCCTGCGGAACAGGCAAGGGCGGGGGATTCGATCAGGATTGTTGTGGACGACAAGAAGCTTACGTTTTATTTTCGCCCTATTGGTGCGCTGCGGAACCTGGTTCTCGAGGACGCCGATTGTAAGAGTGCGGAGGCGGCCGAATTGCACGCCACAAGCAAGAACGACGCCGCACTTATCTACGCCGTCTGCGAAGGGGGGAAGCCCATCCGTCTCGGCATAGTCGTCCTGGGGCCCCGTCGCAAAGCTTTCTATCTGGCCTATTCTCTAAGCGGCGTTGCGGCCAGCCCGATCCATCTCGAACCAATCGGGGACCCACCGGTGCTCACGGCCGAAGACGAGCCGGTTCTGGTCATCGTCAACAAAGATAGCGATCACACCTGTCGACCGCCCGAGGACTTCGACTTGGCGTTCACAGTGAAGGCGGGGACCTTTATAGACGTAGCTCCCGTACGCCCCGTAGTGACCCAGCCCGGCTTAAAGAAATTGCCTTCGCCATGCGACATTTCAGCGCCGCCATACATCGATTATGTGCTCCCATTTCACAAGAAGTTCCCGGGTGAGCAAATCGTCGACTACGAAATCTCGGGCTACTTTCAGGCGGAGAGCAGCCACAAGGTTACCGAGACGACGGATAGCCAGTCTTCAACCGACAGCACGGCAAAGGCCCAGCCTCCGAAGGACACTGCCGCCTCCGCGGCGAGCCAGCCTTCGATGGACGGTCCTGCACCCAAAATAGAAACAGTAACCGAGAAGGATACGGGCTCCCATAAGATCTACGGCGGTGAACTTCCCCAGGCCCACTCACTGTACTACTACAACATCTCAACGGGCGTCGTGGCGACATTTCTCCGCGACCCGACCTTCACGCGTGTGATCACCAGCCTGAAGAACGGAGACGCCAATCCAGCGAAGTACACGACCGAGCAGCGACCGGGATCGGATCGGGCGATGCCCGTTCTGATGTTCTCCGCTTACTTAAAGCCGTTGGACGCGCAAGTGCCGTGGCATCCGGTGGACTTGCTTCCCGCGCCGACGCTCGGTTTCTCGCTCAGCTCGCCCGCAAACGATTTCTTCTTCGGCCTGAGCCACGAGGTCCGCCGGCATGTTCAGTTGGTCTACGGTTATCACCTGGGAAAGGTGACCGCGCTGCCCAAGACTCAGGGCTTGGACGATCCCACTTCCGATGCTGCTCCTGTAACCACAACGCGCTTCAAAGGAAACTTCTTCGTAGGAGCCACGTTTAACATCGACTTCATCAAAGGCCTGTTCAAGTAACAAGGACGGAGAAGAGGCACACAATGTACCCGACAACGCCAAACCGTCCCCGGCACCGCACCTGTGGTGCGCCGGAAGTGCACCAAAGACTGCTTCAGAACCCCGAGTATCAACAACGCCGCATGGCCATCGAGCGCCACTTGTCGAGGTTTCTGCTCTTCAACGGGGCCGCCCTTCGCACGGGCGTCACCCAGATTCCGGTGGTCGTCCACATCGTGCATTCCGACGCGGCGGGGAACATCGGCGATGCGCAGGTAAAGAGCCAGATTGATGCTCTCAATCGCGACTACCGCAAGAAGAACCCAGACGCCACCAAGGTCCCCGACGTGTGGAAGGGAGTCACCTCCGATACGCAGATTCAGTTTGCGCTGGCGACGGTGGACCCCGGGGGGCAGGCTACAGGGGGGATCACGCGCACCGCTACTACTCGAAACGCCTTCGGTACCGATGACACGGTCAAGTCCTCATCTAGCGGCGGCGCAGACCCATGGCCGAGCGAGCAATATCTCAATCTGTGGGTGTGCAATTTGGGCGGGGGACTGCTCGGCTACGCTCAGTTCCCAGGCGGTCCCCCGGAAACAGACGGCGTCGTGATTCTCAACACGGCTTTTGGAACCACTGGCACCGCAACTGCCCCATTCGATCTGGGCCGCGGGGATGCCCGGTAGATCGTAGAAAGTAGCGACTCTCCGCTCAAAGCCTTTTGATAGGCTGAGAGCAAATTTCTTTGCAGAGAAAAAGGAGAGTCGCCATGAAGAAACCATATCAGATTGAATCGCAACAAGCAGTGAAGCGGCTGGAGCGAATGGCCGCCGAGGGGAACCCTGCCGTGCAGTTGGTGTTGCCGATG
>JAIQEX010000248.1 GCA_020073615.1 Terriglobia bacterium | reverse complement strand
CCGGTCCCGTTCCGCTACTTGGCGGCGGAGATCCTCAAGCTCTCGCAGCAGCCGCTCATTTTCCCGATGCAGTTGTTCGCGGCTGGCCTGGTTGGAGCGCCGATGGCTATTCGCTGCTGCTCCTTGTTGCCTCGCGCGGCGAATTGCTCTCGCACTCATCCACCATAAAGTAAACCTTTCGGCGAGATTTGTCCAGCAAAATCGGATTAGGCACGTGAACTGTTACCGTCCAGCAAAGGGTTCGGCAATGCCGCGGGAACGCGCTGCCTCAGGAATGCGTAGAACACCGCGGCGGGAAGTCCGGCCGCCTCTTCGAGCCTCGCGGAAATCGCCGCCCGCATCAGCGTCTCGGTATCTTTGCCCGATTCGAGAGACAGGAACGAGAGGTCCCGATGGACATCGTTCTCTACGACATCCGACAGCTTCAGACCGTCGAGCGGCCCTGTGAGCGACTGCCGCAGCGTCGTCCACTCGGACGTGTCCGGCTCCTCGAGGCGGAGATCGATTCGCTGCTCACGCTGCGCCTCGGTGAGCGGCGAGAACAAGGGCTTATCGAGGCTCCTGGATCGCGCCTCGACGGCGATGATCAGCCGCTCCGGCGCGTTCGGCGGGATTTCGTACGTAACACGGTAGTCCCCGCTTCTCGCAGTCCGTCCCCTGGCGAGTTCCCGGCGATCGCGTATCTGTTGCCACCATACGATGACTTCCGCACCGTCCACCGGGATACCCTGATGGGCCGAAACCTGGCCATGCACCTCGAGAAGCTTCTTCGTTTCGGGCATGCTTCCTCCGTGAGCGATTGAGAGAGTATAGTGCACTCGCGGCAAAGAGCGTTTCCCGATGGCCTCCAACAGTTCGCAGTGGGGCGCATGCTTCAGCTCGCCGGCTTTTTGGGTGTAGCCTGTTTTCGTGGGGATAGAAGCCAGTGAAGTGCTCGCGATCGGGGGCCGCGAGGTCCGCGTGACGCACCCCGGCAAGCCGTATTTTTCCGCGCAGACGCAGCTTTCGAAGCTCGACCTGGTCCGCTACTACCTGTCGGTCGCGCCAGGCGCGCTGGCCGGAATCCAGGACCGCCCGCTGGTTCTCAAACGCTACGTCAACGGCGCCGGGGGTGAGGCGTTCTATCAGAAACGCGCGCCCGCCGAGCGGCCTGGGTGGCTGCGGACGGTCACCTTGTCGTTCCCTTCGGGCCGCACGGCCGAGGAGGTTGTGGTCGATGATGCGGCGGGGCTTGCCTGGATCGTCAACTTGGGCTGTATCGAGCTGCACCCGCACCCCACGCGATCGGGCGATCTCGAGCACCCCGACGAGTTGCGGGTCGATCTCGATCCCGGCCCGGGTGTGAGTTGGGCGGACGTCCGCCGGGTCGCGCTGGAGGTTCAGGCGCTCCTCGACGAGATGGGCCTGCGCGGCTGGCCCAAAACCAGCGGCTCGCGCGGCATGCACGTGAATGTGCGGATCGAGCCGCGCTGGACGTTCACCGAAGTGCGGCGCGCGGCCATCGCGCTTTCGCGTGCCGTGGAGCGGCGCGCGCCCGCCATCGCCAGCTCGGAATGGTGGAAGGAGGAGCGCCACGGCGTGTTCCTCGACTACAACCAGAACGCCAAGGACCGGACCACCTGCTCCGCGTATTCCGTACGCCCGCTTCCCGATGCCCGCGTGTCCACGCCGCTCGGCTGGCAGGAAGTGCCCGACTGCCAGCCGGAGGATTTCACCGTACTGACCATTCCGCAACGCTTCGCGGAGATCGGCGACCCGCACGCCGCCATGGACGCCGCGCCGGGTTCGCTCGAAAAACTGCTCGAGCTGGCGGCCGCCGACGAAGCCGCGGGCCTGGGCGATGCGCCGTGGCCGCCGCACTTTCGCAAAATGGAGGGCGAAGCGCCGCGGGTGGCTCCTTCGCGTGCCAGATCGGCGGCCAAAAAGGCCGGGACCAGGCCGCCGCGCGCCAGGATGCCATTGGTGACGGTCGCCAACTCGGCCGACAAGAACGCCGCTCTGGCGGGTCTGGACAGGTGGAAAGGCAGGCATGCCGAGGCTGCCGGATTCCTTGCCGTGGACGACGTGCTGGTCGATTCCATGCGCGGCAGATCCTCCACCTGGACCAGGATCCGCGTGAATCTGCGGCATGTGCCCGAAGCGCTGCGGCCGCCCGCGGAGACTCCCGACCCGGATGACGATCCGACGCGGGAATGGCGTACCAGGCGCGCCGCGAAGAGGCACGCCTGAGCACGTCTCGCGAGGGTCAGCGGCCGCTGGTGAAGATGGCGGCCAGCTCTTGCGCCGGGACCACTTCGAGTTGCGCATAGGTGCAATCGCCCGGCCTCTTGTCTGTGCGCCACCGGCGGAAATGCGCCATGTGACGGAAGCGCGCACCCTGCATGTGCTCGTACGCGACCTCGGCCACCAGCTCGGGCCGCAAAGGCTCCCACGACAGATCCTTGCCCTGGCTCCAGCGGCTCTGGCCACCCGGCATGCGATGCCCGGCTTCCCCGGTTTCGGGCTCCCGCTCCGCCCACTGCCTCCACGGGTGAGACGCAAGCGCGTCCCGGCGATAAGGCGCGAGATACTCCACGAGCTCGCGGCGCTTCTGGTCCGCGAAGCTCGCGCAGACGCCGACGTGCTGGAGCGCGCCGGAATCGTCGAAAAGGCCGAGCAGCAGCGAGCCGACCGCGGTGCGCTCGCCTCTCCGGTACCAGCGAAAGCCGGCCACCACGCAGTCGCAATCGCGCTCGTGCTTCACCTTGAGCATCACGCGCTTGTTGGGCTCGTAGGCGCCGGCGACAGGCTTGGCCATCACGCCGTCGAGACCCGCTCCCTCGAAGCGGCGAAACCAATCCGCGGCGACGCTCGGGTCGGAGGTGGCGGGCGTCAGATGAATGGGCGGCGCCGCGGAGGAGAGCAGCAATTCCAGCTCCTGGCGGCGCGTTTGAAACGGTTCGCCGCGCAGGTCCCGGTCCCCCTCGCTCAGCAGGTCGAACAAGACGATGGACGCCGGAGTTTCCCGCGCCAGAAGGTTGACCCGCGATGCGGCGGGGTGCAGGCGTAGTTGGAGCGCGTCGAAATCCAGGCCGGCATCCTTGACGATGACGATTTCGCCGTCGAGCACCGCGCGGGCCGGCAGTTGCGACCGCAACGGCTCGAGCAAGTCGGGAAAATAGCGATTGAGCGGCTTCTCGTCGCGGCTCTGAATCAGGATTTCGTCACCGTCGCGGAATACCAGCGCGCGAAACCCATCCCACTTCGGCTCGAAGAGCCAGGCTCCGCCCGCCGGTAATTGGTCCACTCGCTTGGCAAGCATCGGCAAGACGGGCGGGTTCACTGGTAGATGCACGACTAATGTTGGCTCTATAGCAGGATCTGTGGGTAAGATTGCTCTGGAACGCTGCCGGGGGCCCGCCCTTGCGGCTCGAGCAAGAACCAAAAGCAAAAAGCAAAACCTTTCTATGATGGACAAACGGAGGTGTTCTGCCTGCCGTTCGGTTTTGAAGGGACCACGCAGGTCCGATTTTGAGGGACCACTGAGCGCT
>JAIQEX010000144.1 GCA_020073615.1 Terriglobia bacterium | reverse complement strand
TTGCCCTTCTCGAAGAATTTAATGCTCTTATCGTTGAAAACCGCCTGAAACGCGGCCCGGTCGCGCGCCACAAACTCCACCAGCGCGTACTTGCCGTCGTCGCTCACCAGGTGCGAGAAGGCGATGATACCCGTGGGCGAGGGCTTCTGGGAAGGCGGCCACGGCGCATACTGCGGCCTCCTGGGATCGGCCGGCGTCCCGCTGCCGGTCATGGGAACCACGCAGATCGCGCGGCTGTACGTGTTCCGCGGATCCACCCGGCGCTGCGCGCACATCACGGCGGCCAGCGCCAGCAACCCCACTAAGAGGCGCTGCGTCATAGTACCTCCGAACAAACGAGTAACAGACCTACAAATCTTATTTACTGCCGATCCGGGAATGTGTCAAGGTCTAATTTGCGGGAAATCGCAGTTACTATTTTGGGCTCACTTCGATGAAGAAGAATGCTACAGGGCATTACCGGCTGACTGCCATGCTACGTTCCGCGAAATACTGCTCCAGGGCCGCGCGCAAGGGTGGCATGGGGGCGAGGCCCAGGCGCTCGATGCGGGCGTTGGAGAGCGCGGAGTACCTGGGGCGCCGGGCGGGCGTGCGGTATTCCCGCTCGTTGGTGGCCAGCAACGCAGGCGCGAGCCCGGCCGCCTCGAAAATCATGCCCGCGAACTGAAACCAGGAGATGGGCGTGCCGCCGCCGATGTGGAACACCCCGGATTGCCGGCGGTCCACCAGGTCGATGGTGCGCGCGGCCAGCGCGGGCGCGAAGGTGGGAGAGGCCACGTGGTCTTCCACCACGCGGATGGGCCGCCCGGAACCGGCCAGGCGCAGCATGAGCTCGACGAAGTTTCCGCGGGCCGTCGCCAGCGCGCCCAGGCCGAATACGCCGGAAGTCCGCACGATCAGCGCGCGGTCCAGGTAGGCATGGGCGTACAGCTCGCCGGCCAGCTTGGAGACCGCATAGGCCCCCAGCGGGTGCGTCGGGTCCTCTTCGGCGTAGGGGCGCCCCGCCAGCCCGTCGAACACGTAGTCGGTGGAGAAATGGACCAGCGCGGCATCGGTCTGGCGGCAGGCCACGGCCAGGTTCCGCACCGCCAGGGCATTCACCAGGAAGGCCGCCTGGGGCTCTTTTTCGGCCACATCCACCTGGTTGTAGGCCGCGGCATTGAAGACCACCTCGGCCTCGGCGCGGGCGAGCGCGCTCTCCACTGCGGCCGCCCGCGTGATGTCCACCTGTTCGCGCGTCCAGCCCGTGACCGCGTACTGCCGCGCCCGGAGCTCGCGCACCAGCTCCATGCCGAGCTGACCGGAGGCTCCAAACACCACCGCTCTTCGGATCATAGGAACACGATAGCGCATCGCCGGTGGTGAAACCGAATGGAATCGCCACGCGTTTATCGATAGCAGGGGCACGGGGGGTGCGCTTATGCGGCGGGTTCATCACCGGGGGTTGATGCGGGGGCGTCTGGCGGAACGCGCCTCGGTGTTACTCTTCTTCGGACTCTTGATCGTCTTGCTGGTTTCCGTGGTTCACGGCGTGGGCACGCTGGCTTCCTGAAGCTACTGCCAGTGGTGCAGGAAGACGATCACACTCAGCGCCAGGGCGAGAAACGCCACCACGGCCATGATCCCCTTCTTGCGCGCCGGGGTCAGCCAATCCCACCCGCCTGGGGAGGCTTCGGCGCCCAGAATCGATTGCAGCAGATGCCGCGGCCCCGCTCCCGGCAGGCTCCGCATGGCCTTGGCGATCTCCTTGCGCCCGCGGCGGTCGGCGATCAGGATAGTGGCGGAATTCGACCCGTTGGTGGACTTCAGCAGCCGGTTGCGGAGTTGCGGCGGCACCTCCTCCACCGAGCGAAAGACCTGGTCGGCTCCGCTCGCGGAGATCAGAACGGTGGAGGTCTGGAACACGCCGGACGAATCCGGCACCGGCTCGCCGCAGTGCGGGCAGCGCCGCTCGGTTCGCGCGAAACTCTTGCGGCAGCGATTACAAGTCATCATGCGACCACTCGCGGGCGGCGCCGCCGGGCGGGCCCTTCGGTTTCCTCTCCCACATTATCCAACACCGCCTGAATGAATCCCAGCGCGGCCTTCGACAGCGCCTTATCCTTGCGATAAATCAACCCCAGCCGGCGAACCATGGGCTCGGCGCCGAGGGAAATCGCCGCCAGCTTCCCCAGGGCAATCTCCTCGCGGCAGTTGGACACCGCCAGAAAGCTCACCCCCAGCCCGGCTATGACGAAATGCTTCATCATCTCCGTGGAATCGAGCTCCATGGAGATGCGGATTTCGTCCTCCACCGGCTCCAGCCATTCGTTCAGCCGCGCGCGCGTCTTGCCGTGCTTGGGCAGCACCAGGAAGTAGGGCGTCAGATCCCGCGGCGCCACCGATTTCCGGCCGGCCAGGGGATGGCGCTCCGGGACGATCAGGCGGATTTCGTCGCGGTGGACGTCCACCACCTGCAGACGTTTCTCCTCCACGGGAAGCTGCGTAAGGCCGAAATCCGCCGAGTTGTCCATGACCGCCTCCACCACGCGCGAGCCAAACGAGCGGTTGACATCGAGCTGCACGGCCGGGAAGAGGCGGCGGTACTCGGAGAACACTTGCGGAAGCACGTAAATGCAAGTAGCTTCGTTGGCCGCGATCACCAGCTCGCCGCGGGGATTGGTCTCCAGCTCGGCGATGGCATCCTGGGCGCGGCGCCGCAGATCGAGCAACTGCCCGGCGTATTCGGCGAAAATGCGGCCGGCGGTGGTGAGCGAAATACGGCTGCCGAACCGCTCGAACAGTTCGCTGTGGAGCTCCTGCTCGAGCTGACGGACTTGCGCGCTGATGGCCGGCTGCGTGCGATAGCACGTCTGCGCGGCTTTGGAGAAACTCTTCAGCCGGACAATTTCCAGGAACGTGTGAAGCTGGTCGAAGTCCATAATCCGCGGCCGCGCGCCGACGGGTTTCGCGGCCCGCCGAGTCAAATCCTGAATCGGCGCCATAGAAATAATGAATTTCATTCGCGCCGAAGGTGGTGGTAAGTATTGTAACAGAGGGCCTCCGGGTGGTGCGGCCGAGAGCGTGGGATCGTCGCAGATCGCAGTCCGCCTTTTACCGGGCGGAAACGCCGCGCCGCCAGCCCGGCGGCATTCGCTTGCGGCCAGCCTGCCTTCGCGGCTAACATCGGGCCAGTGCTTCTGTTGCTCCTGTTGCTCCTGGCGGCTCCCACGCTACGCTCCCAGACCGGAGAGAACGTGCTCCTGGTGGTGAATCGCCAGGACGCTGCATCGCGCGAGATTGGCGATTATTACCGCCCCCGGCGGCGAATCCCCATCGCCAACGTCTGTTACCTGGACACCGCCGCGGACGAGGAGATCGCCTGGCCGGTCTATCTGGAGCGGATCGAGCAGCCGGTGGGGGATTGCCTGAAGAAGGCGGGGCTGCAGGAAAACGTGCTCTACATCGTGACCACCCTGGGGGTGCCGCTCAAAATAGCGGGCGGCGGATCGGGCGTGGCGGCGGAATACGGCTCGGTGGATTCCGAGCTGGCGCTGCTGTACGCCAAGCTGAAAGGCAGCAGGTTCCAGCGGGCCGGCGGCATCGCCAATCCCTTCTTCATGAAGCGCGACGCGCCCTTCCGGCATCCGCAATTTCCCATCTACCTGGTGACCAGGCTGGCGGCCTACGATGTTGCGGAGGTGAAGGCCATGATCGACCGCGCGCTGGCGGCGCGCAACCGGGGCAAATTCGTGATTGATCTCAGCTCGGAAGAAGATAACCAGGGTAACGGCTGGCTGCGCACCGCGGCCATCCTCCTGCCCGCCGGCCGCGTTGTCCTGGACGAGAGCGCCCAGGTGCTGTACGGGCAGAAGGAGGTGATCGGCTACGCCTCGTGGGGATCGAACGACCCGAACCGGAAGCGCCGCTGGCTGGGCTTTCAGTGGCTGCCGGGGGCCATTGCGACGGAGTTTGTTTCGACCAATGCCCGCACCATGAAACGGCCCCCGGACAACTGGATGTATACCGATTGGAAAGACCGCATGAACTTTTTCGCGGGCTCGCCGCAGGGGCTCAGCGCCGATTTCATCCACGAAGGCGCCACGGGCGCGTCCGGCAACACGTATGAGCCCTTCCTGACGGGCTGTGTCCGGCCGGATTACCTGCTGCCTGCCTATTTTCAAGGCCGCAACCTGGCGGAGAGCTACTATGTGGCGCTGCCGCTGTTGAGCTGGCAGGGAGTGGTGCTGGGCGATCCGTTATGTTCGTTGGGAAAGCCGTGAAGAGCTTTCTCTAAACCCGCCGCAGAACCAGGGCCGAGTTCTTGCTGCCGAAGGCGATGCAGTTGGCCACGGCATGCTCGATCTGCAGGCGGCGGCCAGGGAGCGGCACGTAGTCCAGGTCGCACTCCGGGTCGGGCTCATCCACGTTGATGGTGGGCGGCACCACCCCATCGCGCATGGCCAGCAGGGTGGCGGCCACGCCGGCCGCGCCGCAGGCTCCCTGCGGATGGCCGATCAGGCTCTTCAGCGACGAGCCCGCCAGCTTGTAGGCATGTCCGTCGAAGGCCAGCTTCACGGCGCGCGTCTCGATGCGGTCGTTCAGCTCGGTCGACGTGCCGTGGTAGTTGATGTACTGCACTTCGGAAGGCGGAATGGCAGCCTCATCGAGCGCGATGCCGATGGCGCGGGCGGGCTCCTCGCCGCACTCTTCGAGGCGCACCCGGTGATACGCTTCGCAGGTGGAGCCGTAGCCGGCGATTTCGCCGTAGATGTGCGCGCCGCGCGTGCGGGCGTGCTCCATCTCCTCGATGACGAAGAACCAGGCGCCCTCGGCGATCACGAAGCCGTCGCGGTCGCGCGAGAACGGGCGCGAGGCGCGCTGCGGCTCCTGGTTCCAGCGCGTGCTCATGATGCGCATAAGCTGGAAGCCGCGCAGGATCAGCGGCGCGATGGGGGAATCCACGCCGCCCGCCACCACCGTGTCCAGCACGCCCGCCTGGATGTTGCGCATGGCGTAGCCCATGGCGTCGGTGGAAGAGGTGCAGCCCGTGGAGACGATGTGGCTCAGCCCGCGGAACCCAAACCGCATGGAGACTTCGCTGGCCAGCGTCCCTATGGTCCCGGTGGGAATGGTGTAGACGCTGCACTGCTTCTGATGGCCGGTGTAGTACAGCCGGTATTGCTCTTCGGTGAAATCCTGGCTGCCGCCGCCCGAGCCGACGATCACGCCGATCAGGCGCAGCTCGTCGCGCGACATGGCGTGCGGGTCGAGGCCGGCGTCTTCCACCGCTTCCGCCACGCTGGCCACGGCGAGGGGAACGGCGCGCGAAACGTGCGGCCGGTCCTTCACCTCCACGTACTTTTTTTCGTCGAACTCCTCGGGCACCTGGCCCGCTACCTGCACGGCAAAGCCAGCGGGGTCGAAGCGGGTGATCCTTCTCACCCCGCTCTCTCCGTTGCGAGTGGCTTTCCAAAAACATTCCCGCCCGATTCCGTTGGGGCTGACCGCACCGATACCGGTGATGACCACGCGACGCATGTTGAATTTTTGCCTTGATCCCTACCGTCAGTATAGGCTGAATCATATGGAGGCTGCTACGGACCGACCGCGGGCGAACGCGCTCTCCGCATTTCTGGCCGGCCTCGAAGGGGGCATGCTGGGCGCGCTGTGGATGCTGGCGTTCATGGGCCTCTACGCCGAATGGCGGCTGACCAGCTTCTGGACCCCGGAGAATCTGATGGCCACCGCCTTCCACCGCCACGCCGCCATCCGCGATGGGTTCGGCGCCGGCACCGTGTCCGGCCTGGCGCTCTACCTGGCGGTGTACAGCCTGCTGGGCGCGCTGTTCGCCCTGGCGGTGGGTGGGCGTCTGCCGCGCGCGCGGGTGTTCCTGACCGCGGTGGCCTTCGCGCTGTGCTGGTATTACCTCTCGTTCCAGTGGCTGTGGAAGAGCCTGCTGCCGCTGGTGTCGCTGCTGCACGTGGAGCAATCCACGATTCTGGGGCACGTGATCTACGGGGCGGTCCTGGGGCAGTTTCCGGTGAGGATGATGCGCGGCGTAGCGCCGCCCGCGGCCACCGTGGCCGCGCCCGAGCCGGTTGCCGCCGAGCCGGCCCCGCCCGAGACGCACCCGGAGCCGTGATGCCCGCAAAATCCGTTTTCATCTCGCATTCTTCGAAAAACGACGGCATAGTCCGCGAGATCCGGCAGACACTGGAGGCGCTCGGAGTCGAGACCTGGGCCGATTCCGAGCGGCTCGCGGGCGGCGGCTTACTGGCTCCCGAAATTCAGAAGGCGATCGACAAGGCCGATTGCTTCCTGGCGGTGGTCAGCCTCGACGCGCTCAATTCCGAGTGGGTGAATTGGCCGACCCCGCGATCGAAGAGCGCGAAGGCAAGCCCGTGCAACCGCCGTCGCCACGCTGACCTACTGGCCGGCCGACGGCGGACCCAGCGCACCGTGGATGCGCTGCCCAAATGGGGCCGCCTGCTCTATGACACCCTCGATGTCGCCGCCGCGCGCGAACCGCTGGAAGCCTGGAAGGCCGCCGCGGGCGACCGGCGCTTCACCGTCAAGATCGACAAGAACTGATTGGGGAACACCCGCAGACAGGCAGAAGGAAGCCGGCGAAGCGGCCACGCTCCTGCTGTCCCTGCCCTGGGAGCTCATCCACGACGGCCAGGGTTACCTGTTCCAGGAGCGACGTACCTGGGCTAGGGCGTCAGCACGACGCGGCCGACGACCTTGCCCTCCTTGAGGTCGGCCAGAGTTTGCGCCGCTTGGGCGAGGGGGCGCGTGGCGTAGGGGATCGGGCCGACGGCGCCGTGCTGGGCGAGCGCGATGACTTCTTTCAAGGCGGCGAGCGAACCGACGTTGGAGCCCATGAACGAAATGCCGCGCAGCGGGAAAAACGGAATGGGCATCTGCAGCGCACCTCCGAACAGGCCGACGATCACCAGTTTGCCGCTCTTGCGGAGCACGGCGGAGCCGAATTTCGCAGTAGCTTCGGCGCCGACGAAATCGATGGCGGCGGCCACCCCGCCGGTAGTCTTGATGAAGTCCTTGGCGGCGCCTTCCCCGGATGGGTCAATGGCCGCGATGGCGCCGTTCGCGAGCGCCGCACTGCGCCGGGCGGGGTCGATATCGGCGACGATGGGCGTCACTCCGGTGACGGCCGCAGCCATGCGCACGCCCGCCATGCCGACGCCGCCCGCCCCGATGATCAGAAGCTTATCGCCGGGCGCGAGCCGGCCTATTTTCTGGAGCGCGCCGTACGCCGTGAGGCCGGAGCAGGCGTAGGTGGCCGCGAGCGCGTCGGGCGGGCCATCACGGGGGACGAGGTAGCGCGGGTGGGGCACCAGGACGTAGTCGGAGTAACCGCCATGGCGGAACACGCCCAGGGCGCGCCGGGCCCACATGTGCTCTTCGCCGCGGCGGCACTCGGGGCAGGCGGGATCGCCGCAGCCGATCCAGGGATACACCACGCGCTTGTCGCCAATCGCGCTTCCGGCAGCTTCGGGCCCGCCGGCTACTACTTCGCCCACAATCTCGTGGCCCAGGGTGAGGGGCAGGGTGGAAGCGCCGGCCTGGGTCCTGCGCCCGCCGCCGAGATCGAAGTAGCCTTCCCAAATGTGCAGGTCGGAGTGGCACACGCCACAGCCGGCAACGCGCGGAGCACCTCGGTGCCCTGGGACTCGGGCGTCTCTACGCGCTGGAGTTCCAGGGGCCGGCCGAATTCCACGATGCGGCAGCTGTTCCATTGGGGCATGGCGTTTGTGCGTCAGACTATTTAATCATAGAGGGCAGGCCCGGAGGCCTACCCTACTGACCAATGCCGATCTGATCGTCGGAATACTGCGGGACGCCGGTGTGCGGCGGCTGTTCGGGATGCCGGGCGGGGGGAGCAATGCCGACCTGGTCGACGCCGCGGGGCGCGGGGGGCTGCCGTTCTCCCTGGCGCACACCGAGACCGCGTCGGCGTTCATGGCCGCGGCCCAGGCGGAGATCACGGGCAAGCTGGGGGCGTGCATCGCCACGCTGGGACCGGGAGCGGCGTCGGTGATGAACGGCGTGGCGCATGCATTTCTCGACCGCGTGCCGCTGCTAGTCCTGACCGATTGCTACGGCGAGAGCGCCGCCCGGATGGGGCATCAGAATCTTGCGCAGGGAGCGATGTTTCGGCCGGTGGTGAAATGGAGCGCGCGCTTGCGGCCGGGGCGGGTCCGCGCCGTGCTGGAGGAGGCCATCGACATGGCGACGACTCCTCCGGCCGGGCCGGTGCATCTGGATGTCGCCAGCGAAGTGACCCGGGCGGCAGTGGCGGAGGAGCCAGACGAGCGCCCCGGCAGACCGGCACAGGCAGCCGGCGGGACGATTCCTGCCGCGCTGGCGGAGGCGCGGCGGCCCGTGTTTCTGCTGGGCTTGGGAGCGCGCACGCCGGCCATTGCCGCGGCGGTGCGCGGCATGTGCGCGCGTTTCGCCATTCCCGCGCTGGTCACATACAAAGCCAAAGGGGTGGTGCCGGACCGGCATCCCTGGTTTGGCGGCGTGCTCACCAATGGCGCGTTGGAGCGGGACATCCTGGCTCGAGCCGACGTTTTTGTGGCGGTCGGCCTGGACCCGGTGGAACTGTTGCCGCGGCCGTGGGAGTTCCGCCAGCCGGTGGTTTCGCTGACGGAGTGGGCCATGAACCAGCGGCAGATTCCGCTGGCCGCCGAACTGGTGGGCGATGTCGTTGGGTGGCTGGAGGCGGTCGCGGCGCTGCGTCAGGAGCGCACCGATTGGCAGGGCGACGAAGTGTTCCGGCTGGCCGAGGCGCAGCGTGCGCGCATGCGCGTGCGCGGGGAGTGCGTCGGCCTGTTGCCGCATCGCGTAGTGGAACTGGTAGCCTCCGCGTATCCGGGAGCCCGCGCGACGGTGGATGCGGGCGCGCACATGTTTCCGGTGATGACGTTCTGGCCGGTGGCGGAGCCGGGTGGGTTGCTGATTTCGAACGGCCTCGCGACCATGGGTTTTGGCCTGCCGTCGGCCGTCGGCGCGGCCCTGCTGAACCCGCCGCAAGTTGTGGTGGCGTTCACCGGAGACGGCGGCCTGCTGATGTGCCTCGGAGAGCTGCGCACGGCCGTGCGAGAAGGCCTGCGGTTGCGTATCATCGTTTTTGACGATGGCGAGTTGAGCCTGATCAAGGTCAAACAGATGGAGCGCGGGTATGCGGCCGACAGCGCGTCGATCGGCCGCATCGACTGGCGGGCGATCGGCGCGGGAATGGGCGTGGCGGCGCGCGCGGCCGATAGCGAAGAAGCGTTGCAGGCTGGTATCGAGGACACGGTGGACGAACCGGGGCCGGTGCTGATCGCCGCGAAGATCGCCGCGGCCACTTACAGGGATACGATCCGCGCGCTGCGCGGCTGAGGACGGACGGGGTGCGAGAAGAGAGCGGAGGGTTGACGCGCCGGCTGGCGGAAACACTGGCGGCCGTGGGGTACGGCGACTTGCCGCGGGAGGCGATCGCCGAGACGCTACGCGCGGCGCTCGACTGGCTGGGATCGGCACTGGCCGGGTCGGTGGAGGCGCCGGCGCGGCTGGCGCAGCGCGTGGTGGCGGGGCTGGGCGAATCGCGCGAGGCCACGGTCTTCAGCGCGGGGCGCTCGTCGGCAGCGGGCGCGGCGCTGGGCAACGGCGTGGCTTCGCACATTCTGGAACTGGACGACCTGCACCACGCCTCCACGCTGCACCCGGCGGCGCCCATTATACCGGCGGCACTGGCGGTGGCGGAGCGCGAGCACGCCGATGGGCGCGCTTTCCTCACCGCGGTGGCCGTGGGGTATGAGGCGGCCCTGCGCATCGGCGAAGCAGTGAACCCGAGCCACTACCGCTTCTGGCACCCCACGGGGACCGCGGCCACGTTCGGCGGCGCCACCGCGGCGGCTTCGCTGATGAAACTGGACGCCGCGCGCATGCTGGACGCGCTGGGCACCGCCGGGACGCAGGCGGCCGGGCTGTGGGAGTTCAACGCCGACGGCGCCATGAGCAAGCATTTGCATGCCGGCAAAGCGGCGTTCAACGGGGTGCTGGCGGCGGATCTGGCGCGCGCGGGCTTCACCGGCGCTACGCGCATTCTCGAGGGGGATCGCGGATTTTTCCGCGCCACGAGCACAGCGTACGACGCCACGCGCATCACCGAGGGGCTCGGCGAGCGGTGGAAGATTCTCGAGAACAGCTACAAGCTGCATGCCTGCTGCGGGCACACCCACACCGCCATTGACGCCGCGCTGGATCTGCGGGGGGAACGCGCATGGGGCGGCGCGGAGGCGGTGGAAAGCATCCGCATCGCGACGTATGGTCCCGGTTTCGAGATTGTGAAGGAGCCGAATCCGCGGTCGTCATACCAGGCGAAGTTCAGCATCGCGTACGTGGTGGCCACCGCGCTGCTCGAAGGGCGCGCGGGACTGGAGCAGTTCGCGGCGGAACGCTTTGGGCCGGAGGGCGTACGCGACGCCGCCACTGCCGGCTTGCTGGCGCGCACGCGGACGGCGGTGGCGGACGATCTGACGGCGCAGTATCCCGCGGCATGGCCGGCGCGCCTGGTGGTGATCTTGCGCGACGGCACCGAACTGCGGGGCGGCGGCGATTACCCGCGCGGCCATCCCAAGAACGCGGTATCGACGGCGGAGCTGGAGGAGAAATTCCTGGCGCTGGTGGCGCCGCGTTTTGGAGCGGACACGGCCCACCGCGCGCGCGATGCGGTAAAGTCGCTCGAAACATGCGAGGACATGTGTCGGGTATTCTGTGATCTGTTGCCCTGAACCATGCGAGACATCAATCCGCGCTTTCACCAGTTCCAGGAATACCGGCAGGCGGTGCGGGAGTTGTGCGCGGCGTTCCCCAGCGCATACTGGCAGCAGGTGGAGGAGAAGTCCGGGTATCCCGACGAATTCGTCGCAGCGCTGACCAAGGCAGGTTGGTTGGCGGCGCTGATTCCCGCGGAGTACGGCGGCGGCGGGCTGGGCGTTCTGGAAGCCTCGGTGATCCTGGAAGAGATTAACCGCTCGGGCGCCAATTCCGGCGCCTGTCACGCGCAAATGTACATCATGGGGACGCTGCTGCGCCACGGGAGCGAGGAACAGAAGCGGAGTTACCTGCCGGAGATCGCCGCGGGCCGGCTGCGGCTGCAATCGTTCGCCGTGACCGAGCCGACCACCGGCACCGACACCACGAAGATCCAGACCACGGCGCGGCGGGAAGGCGGCCGCTACGTGGTGAATGGCCAGAAGGTATGGATCTCGCGCGTGCAGCACTCGGACCTGATGCTGCTGCTGGCGCGCACCACGCCATTGCCCGAGGTGAAGCGCAAGAGCGAAGGGCTATCGGTTTTTCTGGTGGATCTGCGGGCCGGGCGGAAGGGGCTCGCGCTGCGTCCCATACGCAACATGGTGAATCACGAGACCAACGAAGTTTTCTTCGACAATTTCGAAATTCCCGCGGAGAACCTCGTGGGGCAAGAGGGACAGGGCTTCCGCTACATCCTGGACGGAATGAACGCGGAGCGCATTCTCATCGCCGCCGAGTGCATCGGCGACGGCTACTGGTTCATCGAGAAGGCGCGGAAATATGGCGGCGAGCGGGTAGTTTTCGACCGGCCGATCGGGCAGAACCAGGGCATCCAGTTTCCCATCGCACGGGCGTATGCCAACGTGCGCGCCGCGGACCTGATGCGCTACGAGGCGGCCGGGCTGTTCGATGCGGGCCAACCTTGCGGCGCGGAAGCGAACATGGCCAAGCTGCTGGCCGCGGACGCTTCGTGGGAAGCAGCCAACGTGTGCCTGCAGACGCACGGCGGGTTCGGCTTCGCGGCGGAATACGACGTGGAGCGGAAGTTCCGCGAGACGCGGCTGTACCAGGTGGCGCCGGTCTCGACCAACCTCATTCTTTCGTACCTGGGAGAGCATGTGCTGGGCATGCCGCGATCCTTCTAGCGGGCACGCGATATGGACGATCCACTTCTACCTTTGAGCGGCGTTCGCGTGGTGGCGCTGGAGCAGGCGGTGGCGGCGCCGTTCTGCTCGCGGCAGCTTGCGGACATGGGGGCGGACGTCGTCAAAGTGGAGCGCCCCGACGGCGGCGATTTCGCGCGCGGGTACGACGACGCGCTGCACGGCCTCTCGGCGTACTTCGCGTGGCTCAATCGCGGCAAGCGAAGCATCGCGCTCGACCTGAAAAGCGAGCGGGACCGCGCCGTGTTCGCGCGGCTGCTCGAACGCGCCGACGTGTTCCTGCACAACCTGGCGCCGGGAGCGGTGGAGCGCTTCGGCTGCGGTTACGAGGCGCTGGCGCGAACCCATCCGCGGCTGATCTGGTGCGGCATTTCGGGATACGGCCCCGACGGACCGTACCGCGACCGGAAGGCCTACGACCTGCTGGTGCAGGCCGAATCGGGCGTGGTGAGCCTGACGGGCAGCCCGCAAGCGCCCGCCAAGGTGGGGATCTCCATTGCCGACATCGCTTCCGGGATGTATGGCTACGCATCGGTTCTGGCGGCGCTGCTGAAGCGCGAGCGCAACGGAGCGGGGGAGCGCATCGACATCTCGATGCTGGAATGTTTGACGGAATGGGTGACGCCGCCGCTGTATACGTGGCTCGGCACGGGGACCGCGCCCGCGCGCTGCGGACTGCGGCACAACATGATTGTGCCTTATGGCGTGTATGCGTGCGCCGATGGGCCGGTGAACTTTGCGATCCAGAACGAGCGCGAATGGCGGCGTTTTTGCAGCGGCGTGCTGGACCTGCCGGAGCTGGCCGCGGACGAGCGGTTTGTCAGTAACGGGAGCCGCGTGCGGAACCGCGTGGAGCTGGAGGCCATCATCGAGGAGCGGCTGGGACGGCACACGCGGGCGGAGGTTTTGGGCATGCTGGAGGCGGCCGAGATCGCGAGCGGCGCGGTGAACGGCGTGGCGGAAGTGGCGCGGCATCGGCAACTGGCAGCGCGCGGGCGCTGGGTGACGGTGGAGTCTCCGGCGGGCCCGATTCCCGCGCTGACGCCGCCGCACAACCTCCGGCACGCGCCGCCGCGCATGGGGCGAGTGCCGGCGCTGGGAGAGCATACGCGGGAAATTCTGGCGGAGTTGAATATGGAGGAGAATTGAGCGATGCGGCTGGAGCGCAGCATGTTGTTTGTTCCGGCCTCGCGCCGGCCGATGATCGAAAAGGCCGCGGCCAGCGAAGCCGACGCCGTATGCATCGACCTGGAAGATTCCGTGGCGGTGGACGAGAAGGCGGCCGGCCGGGCCAATGCCATATGGGCCTTCCGCGAGCTGGATTTCGCGGAGCGCGTGCGGACGCTGCGCATCAACGGCCTGGACACGCCGTTTGCCTACCGCGACCTGGTAGAGGTGATCGAAGCGGCGGGTGACCGCGTGGACCTGGTAATGACGCCCAAAGCCGGTGCGCCCGAGGACATTGCCTTCGTGGACAAGCTGCTCACGCAGATCGAAATGCACCGCGCGTTTTCACGGCGCATAGGCATCGAAGCGCAGATCGAAACGGCGGCGGGCTTCCTCTACGCGCGCGAGATCGCACAATCGTCGCCGCGGTTGGAGGCGTTGATTTTCGGGTCGGGCGATTATGCCGCTTCCATGCGGATGCCCTCGGCGGCGATCGGCGAACCCGACGCGGACGACGATGCCTATCCGGGGCACCGCTGGCATTCCGTGATGCACCTGATTGTGGCCGCGGCGCGGGCCAACGGCCTGCGCTGCCTGGACGGGCCGTACGCCGGCTATCGGGACGCGGCGGGATTCGAGCGCGCATGCCGCATCGCACGGGCGATGGGCTTCGACGGCAAGCAGTGCATCCATCCCGGCCAGCTTGCCGCGGCCAATGCGATCTTCACGCCGGCGGCCGAAGAAGTGACGCGCGCGCAACGGATGGTGGAGGCTTACGAAGCGGCCGTGGCCGAGGGACGGGGCGCTGCCAGCCTGGACGGCAGGATGATCGACGCAGCCAATTTGCGCATGGCGCGGGTGACGCTGGAGAAGCACCGGCTGAGCCGGAGGGAGAAGCAGGTATGAACGAAGCGACGCGCGCGGGCGGACGCTGCTACGAAGATTTCGCGGTGGGCATGGTGATCCGCCATCCGCTGGGGCGCACCGTGACCGCGACCGATAACAGCTGGTTCACGCTGCTGACAGTGAACGCCAACCCCATCCATTTCGATGCGCACTACGCGGCGCAGACCGAATTCGGCCGGCCGCTGGTGAACTCCACCTTCACGCTGGCGCTGGTGACGGGGCTCTCGGTGGCCGACGTCTCGCAGTACGCGGTCAATCTCGGATGGGATGAAGTTCGCATGCCCGCGCCGGTGTTCGAGGGCGACACAATCTACGCGCAGACGGAAGTGCTGAGCAAGCGCGACTCGAAATCGCGGCCACACATGGGACTGGTGGAGATCAAGACGACCGGATTCAAACAGGATGGCGCCGTGGTGATGGAATTCCGGCGCACCATTCTGGTGTACCGGCGGGACCACGTCCCGCAACAGCCCTTGCCCACCTTGAGAAGTTGACTGCAGGGTGGGGCGGGCGCTTTCGCCTGCCAACCCCCGGCCTTTCAGCGCTTTGCCGCTTCCCGGCGCATGCTGTCGATCACCCACATCCTCACCAGGGTGGAGACTTCGACGGTCTTCCGTTTCGCCAGTCTTTCAATCATGCTCTTGGCCGCTGGCGGGATGCGAATGTTCAACTGCTTGGTATTGGGTTGACTCCAGTACTCGCGCAGCATGCGGTCCAAGTCCTCTCGATCCGGATCGATCTCCGCGATGCCCTGGTCCAGCAAGTCAACGCCCTCGTGACGGTCGAAAAAATCCGCCAATTCCGCGTAGCTCGCGTCCTTGCGCGGCAGCCGAATCCTAGGGGCCTTTTCTTTGGGCCTTGCTGTTTTCATTTGATTCTCCGAAGCCTATGCTTTTCACGGCGGCTCATGGCGCGTATATGAAACACGACCTCCCGGTCCCCTTCACGGCGGTAAGAACGCGCTCTCGACAAAAACAACCACTGCAACTCATGTATAGCATACGCTAGTGTCGGCGGGACAAGCGGGTGGCTTCGAGAATGTTGTTCAGAAACGAGGAGTCACGCCGTATCGCTCCTGCTCAATCATCGCGACATGTCTGATCGGAGGAATCGGAAATGATGGTCTTACACCGCCCCACCGCGCGCCGTTGGTGTCGGTGTGTCCCATGGGCTGTGGCGCTTTTGACCATCGGCACGGCGGATGCCGCCGGCGCGGGATTCGCCGCCATCCTCGGCGGCAGCGGTCAGGACTACGGCGCCTCGGTGGCGACCGACAGTCAAGGCAATGTGTATGTCGCAGGCCTGACTTATTCGCCCGATTTCCGCGTCACTTCCAACGCGCTGCAAACCAAACTCGGGGGCGGCAGCGACGCCTTCGTCGCGAAGTTCGCAGTAAGCTGACTTATTCGACGTATGTGGGCGGCTCGATGGATGACGGTGCGTTGGCGGTCGCGGTCGATGGTCAGGGCAACGTGATTCTCGCGGGACAGAC
>JAIQEX010000009.1 GCA_020073615.1 Terriglobia bacterium | reverse complement strand
TGATTTGCCGGCCAAGGCTTACGGTCTGAACCAACTCCGCTACGATCTGCGCAAGCTGAAAGGCCACGGCCTGCTCCAGCGCGATGGTCGCCGATACGCTTACCGGCTCACCACCAAGGGCGTGCAGGTTGCGCTTCTATTCTTGTTCTTCCACAAGCGTCTCTGCGGTCCACTTGCCAACAGTTGCTTCCACCACCAGCCCGACCCCGCTCACCGGCCCGAGAGCAAACTCGAAGCTGCCTATCACAAAGCCGACAAGGCCATCCAGCAAATCGTTGACCTGCTTGCTGCAGCGTGATGTTACACCAAAAATGTTGAAGTATTCTTGTTTACGATCTCCGATTTAAGAATCTAAATAGCCTTCTCCACGTCGTCGATGCTTCAAGGGACGAATGCTCGGTGCCGGCGAATCGAGCGATGCTCATGCCATTGGTTGATCGGTTACATCGTTTGTCACCGCCGTAATGGAATCCAGAAGTCTCTTTGATTTCCTAATTAAGAGCCGCCCTTGGATGAGACGCACCCAGGCGACGGCCAAACCCGCCCACATGACAGGGAGGCCGTAGGTACTGCCGGAGATCCATATGATGACTCCGACGTGCCACGCTCCCTCTCCCACCCAAAAAACGATGTCGCCGTTCTTGTATTCAGTCATGAGGCGTTCACCGTCTTCAATGTTTTCAGCTTTTCCTCGTTCGGCATAGTCGTCCAAGTGATATGGGTTAGCGGGATTCGGCCGGTGCTAAAATCGGGGCATATGGGAAACAACCGTCTCGCCGCGTTTTTGGTGCTGACTTGCCTGGGCAACGAAGCGGTTTTCGAGCACGGACCGCGTCATGCCCCCGACCGCGACCAGCCCCATCTTCCGCACCCGGAGTGGCCGATCGAATTCCTGGTACGCGACGCCAACCGGACCGCGATAGAGTTCACCTAGTTCACCTTCAACCCGAACGTCCGGGATTGGCTCATGCGGTAGGGGCGCACTCAAGAATGTTCGCTGAGCTTGCAAAGACGCTACTTGAATTCTTGAAACTGGCCCCGCGGCTTATTGTCGCGCTGGGAGGGGCCTCCGCCATTCTTTTGTTTCTCAACGATCACTGGTTAAAGCGGCTCGGGGTCTTCGAGGTGGTCCAGAAGTACCGCTTTGCGCTCGGTCTTACGCTGGTGTTCTCGATTGCCGTGCCTGGCGTCAACTCTGCTAGTTTCGTGTTCAGTGCCCTGCGACATCACCGGCGCAAGAAAAAGGGCTTCGAACGGGGAATTCAGCGTTTGAACAATCTGACTGAAGACGAAAAGCAGATTCTTCGCTACTACATTCAGTTCAACACCCGTGCGAGCATGCTGCGATACGATGACGGTGTAGTCCAAGGTCTCGTTCATCAGGGCATCATCTACCAGTCGAGCAGCATGGGGAATCTCTATCAAGGATTCCCGTATAACATATCGGACTGGGCATGGGATTATCTACAAGCGAATTCACCTGTTCTAAAGGGTCACACAAATGCCTATCGAACCGATAAAGACAGAAGCTGGCGGGACCCGCTATAACTTCGCGAACAGTGTGTTAGTTTCTTTAGGCGCCTCGACGCGCGCAGTCTCCTTGAAGGAATGTCGCCCCGGGGACCAGGTGGTCGGACGAGGGCATCCGCTCTACGAACTCAGGACACTTCGGGCTTTACTGCCAGCCTCCGCCCAGCGCCTTGTAGAGCTGCACGACGGTCAGGATTTCATCCAGGCGAATCTGGGCCAGGTTCAACTGCGCCTGAAACAGGTCGCGATCGGCATCGAGCGCGTTGAGCTGCGTATCCACGCCGCCGCGATAGCGGAGGTAGGCCAGGCGGAGGCGGTCCTCGAGCGCGGCTACCAGCGCCTCCTGCTTCTCGCGGCTTTCCCGCACCCGCTGATGGGCGATCAGCGCATCGGAAACTTCCGTGAACGCGGTCTGAATCGTGCGTTCATATTGAATCAGCGCGCGCTCGCGTTCGGCCTGTGCGAACTGGACGCCGGATTTGATCCGGCCGGCGGTGAAAATGGGCTGGGCCACCTGCGGCGCCAGATTCCAGGTGCGGTGCGGTCCGCTGAACAGACTCGACAATTGCGTGCTGGTGCCGCCCAGGACGCCGCTGAGACTCAACTGCGGAAAGTAGGCGGCGCGCGCGACGCCGATCTTGCTGCAACGCAGGGTCCTCCATGGCTCCCGTCCTGCCGGGTTGGGTTTGGCAAAGCTCATGCATACAACTATCCGGGATTCGTGTTTCGATGTAATCACGACATCGAGGATTTTTCGCGTAACCAGTTCAGTTGAAGAGTCCCATACCACGTTCGTGGTATTCGTTGAGTGTCCAGCGCCGGCACAGAGTGTCGATCGGTGGTCAGTCTGTCAGATTCGCAGGCAGGGGGGAGGCGTGAGGGATTCGACCGAGGGTTGATTACCATGCCAGAACTCAGACAAATTCTCAGGGAGGCGCAAAACGACCGGGTGGCGGTTGGCCACTTCAATGTGGCCGATCTGGTGTTGCTTGAGGGCTGTCGTAGGGCGTGAGGCGGTCGCGGCACTCAAGTCGGTGAATCCCGCGATCCTGGTGGAGGGTGAGATCGGCGACATTGGAACCGGTTCTGAGATCCGTGAAGATACGCACAGCCGGCCGCAGACGTTCACCACCGCGTCCGAGGCGCGACAATTCGTTGAGGCCACGCGATGCGACATCCTGGCTCCCGCGGTTGGAAACACGCACGGCATGCGCAGGAGCATGGTGGCCGGGGAGGAAAGGAAAAACCTGAACATCGACAGGATTCGGGAGATCAAAGCGGCGACGGACGCCCCCCTGACTCTGCACGGCGCCTCGGGAACGGCGGACGAAGACCTGAGACCCGCGATCTGCGCAGGAATCAATATCGTACATATCAATACGGAATTGCGGGTTGCCTGGAGGCGGGGGTTGGAGCAGGGGCTGGGTTCGAAAGACGACGTCGTGCCGTACAAAATATTGCCGGTGGCGGTGGAGCCGGTGCGGCCGGCACGACATCCAATTCAGAAAGGAAACCACTATGGGAACAAGACCGGCAACGGAACCGGTGAGATCGGGCGATGCCGACATCGTTACCCAACGCCGCCGGCAATATGGGGTGGAGCCGTACCAATTTGCCGGCAGCGACAATGCCTTGTATGAGCGCCACCTGGTCTTCGACAATGTCGTCGATCTGGCAGCAGCCGGTCCGCGTGAACGGTTTGAAGCCTGCGCCAGGGCGGTCCGCGATGTTCTCTCACAACGCTGGTTGAGGACTGAGAGCACCTACGCGCGGGAGAACCCGAAACACGTGTACTACCTCTCGATGGAGTTTCTCATTGGCCGCTCGCTCGCCAACAATGTGACGAACCTGTCAATCGATTCGATCGTGAGGCAAGCCTTCAATCACGACGGCCACGACTGGCTTTACATGCTCGATCGGGAACCGGACGCCGGTCTGGGCAACGGCGGGCTGGGGCGTCTGGCGGCCTGTTTCCTGGACTCCATGGCGACGATGCAGATTCCCGCCGTCGGGTACGGCCTGCGATATGAATACGGGATTTTCAAGCAGACCATCCGCGATGGCTGGCAGCAGGAACGCCCCGACAACTGGTTGCGTCATCCGGACCCGTGGGAGGTCCCACGGCCCCACGAGAGAGTTGAGGTCAAGTTCAATAGCTGCTTCGAGGTGCGCGCGGGACAACTGCGGCCGGCCAGGGGACGGCCGTCCACGCTGATTGGTATTCCGTTTGACCGGCCGGTAGTAGGTTATGGCGGTAACACGATCAACACGCTCCGTCTGTGGTCTGCCGCGGCGCCGGATTACTTCGATTTTCAGGAATTCAGCCACGGCGATTTCGTGGGAGCCGTCGCGGAGACCCTCACCGCGGAGTCTCTCACGCGCGTACTGTATCCGGACGACTCGACGATCAGCGGGCAGGGGCTGCGGTTCGCTCAGGAGTATTTTCTGGTCGCCTGCTCACTGGCGGATCTCGTGCGGCGGTTTCGCCGGAGCAACCGCGATTGGAGCGCCCTTCCAGAGAAGGCCGCCATCCAACTCAACGATACTCATCCGTCGCTGGCAGTTCCGGAATTGATGCGGATCCTGCTGGATGGAGCCCGGCTTGGATGGGACCAGGCGTGGGACCTCACGCAGAGGACCCTCGCATACACCAACCACACTTTGCTCCCGGAGGCGCTGGAGAAGTGGCCGGTGGAGTGGTTTGAGACGCTGCTGCCACGCCACCTCGAGATCATTTATGAGATCAACCGCCGCCTGCTTCATTCGGTCAGGACGCGATTTCCGGGAGACGAAGGACGCGTCGCGCGCACGAGTTTGATTGAGGAGGGCCCAGCGAAACACGTGCGGATGGCGAACCTGGCGATTGCCGGCTCCCACAGCACCAACGGGGTGGCTGCGATTCACTCCGAGCTGCTGCGCACGACGACAGTCAGAGACCTGGCCGAGATGTTCCCGGAACGTTTCAACAACAAGACGAACGGCGTTACGCCGCGCCGCTGGCTGTTGCTGGCGAACCCTGCGCTGGCCCGCACGATTACCGAGGCCATCGGCGACAGTTGGGTCACGGATCTGAGTCACTTGACCAGGCTGAAGCCGCTGGCGAACGACAAGGCCTTTCGGGAGAGCTTCGCCAAAGCCAAACGCGAGGCGAAATGCCGGTTTGCAGGCTGGATTAAGTCCTCGCTGGGCCAGACGGTGGACCCGGATACCATCTTCGATTGTCAGATCAAGCGCATTCACGAATACAAGCGGCAACTGTTGAATGCGCTGCGAATCGTGGTGCTCTACAACCGGCTTCGCGACAATCCGAAGCTTGCGATGGCACCGCGGACGTTCTTTTTCGGCGGCAAGGCGGCGCCGGCTTACCAACTGGCCAAACTGGTCATCAAGCTCATCGAAAACCTGGCCGGCACCATCGACGGCGACCCCGCGATGCGCGGGCGGCTCAAGGTCCTGTTCCTGCCGGAGTACGACGTTACGCTTGCCGAGCGGCTGATTCCAGCCAGCGATGTGTCAAACCAGATTTCGACAGCGGGCTACGAGGCCAGCGGCACGAGTAATATGAAGTTCATGATGAACGGCGCCCTGACCATCGGCACGCGCGACGGCGCCACCATCGAGATGGCGCAGGAAGCGGGCGAAGAGAATTTCTTTCTCTTCGGGCTGACGGCGGACCAGGTGGCGAAAAGCCGCGGCTGGTACAACCCGCGCTGGCACTATGACCACGAACCGGAGACCCGCGCCGCATTAGACCTGATCTTCTCCGATCATTTCAGCCGGTATGAGCCTGGTATCTTCGGCGGATTGCGCGACGCGCTTTTGACGCACGGCGATTACTACATGCATCTGGCGGACTTGCGGTCTTACCTGGAGGCCGATCGCCGGATGACGGAGTTGTACGCCGAACCGGACGCGTGGACGCGCACGGCCATTCTGAACGTTGCCGGGTCGGGTAAGTTTTCGAGCGACCGCACCATCGCCGAATACGCGGCCGGGATCTGGAAGGTCAAACCATGTCCAGTGCAATAGAAAGGGAGATTCACCACCATGAAAGCGACGCAAGCGCTCCACAATCTGGGGCAGAGTATCTGGCTCGATAACATCACGCGCGACCTGTTGGATAGCGGTACGCTCGCACGGTACATAAATGAATTTTCGGTAACAGGCCTTACCTCGAATCCGACGATCTTCGACCACGCCATCAGAAACAGTACCGCCTATGACGCCGCGATCCGCGAGAAGATGCGCAAGGGCAAATCGGGCGAGGCGCTGTTCTTCGAACTGGCGCTGGAAGATATTACCCGGGCTGCCGCCTTGTTTGGGCCGGTACACGAACAGACGGATGGCGTGGACGGATGGGTGTCTTTGGAGGTCTCGCCTTTGCTGGCGTACGACACCGCCAGCACTCTGGCGGCCGCCAGGGATCTCCACACCCGTGCCGGACAAGCGAACTTGTTCATTAAGATTCCGGGCACCAGGGAGGGCCTGCCGGCGATCGAGGAAGCGATCTTTAGCGGGGTTCCGATCAACGTCACTTTGTTGTTCTCGAGGGAGCAGTACCTGGCTGCGGCCGATGCATTCCTGCGCGGCATCGAGCGGCGGATCGATGCGGGGCTGACGCCCAGCGTCGCTTCCGTCGCCTCGTTGTTCGTCAGCCGATGGGACGCGGCGGTGATGGGCAAAGTGCCCGAACCGCTGACCAATCAACTCGGCATCGCGATCGCGAAGCGCGCTTTAAAGGGGTACCGGGAGCTGCTCGCATCGCCGCGCTGGCAGCGCGCTGGCGACGCTGGTGCGCGCCCCCAACGGCTCCTGTGGGCCAGCACGGGGACCAAGGACCCCAAGGCGTCCGACGTCCTTTACGTCAAAGCCCTGGCGGCGCCGTTCACGATAAACACCGTGCCGGAGAGCACCTTGAAAGCGCTGGCCGATCACGGGGAAATCGGCGCGGTCCTACCGGCGGACGGCGGCGACTGCGAGCAGGTGTTGGCGGCGTTCGCCAAGTCCGGCATCGATGTCGACACGTTGGCGGCCCGGCTCCAGGAGGAGGGCGCGAAGTCGTTTGTAAGCTCCTGGAACGACCTGATGGGCGTGATCGCCGCCAAGAGTGCCGCGCTGAAAACGGCCGCAGCCAGTTAAGGAAAGAGCGAAAGGAGCAGCGGCATGGCAACACACTCCACAGCGGAAGCTACCAGCAAGCATCTCGAGACGCTCAAGAAACGGAAGGCGTGGAGGGCTCTCCAGGCCCACTACAAGGGTGTTCGCTCAGTACATCTGCGCACTCTCTTCGCGGGTGACCCCAAGCGCGGCGAGAGGATGACGGCCGAGGCCGCGGGCATCTTCCTGGACTACTCGAAGAATCGCGTTACGGATGAGACCATCAAGCTGCTCGTGCAACTGGCCGAGGAATCAGGCCTGCGGCCGCGCATGGAGGCGATGTTTGGCGGGGAGAAGATCAATGTCACCGAGAACCGCGCCGTGCTCCACGTGGCCCTGCGCGCGCCCAAGGGAGCATCCATTCTGGTGGACGGCGAAAACGTGGTGCCCCAGGTTCACGCCGTGCTCGACCGGATGGAGGATTTCTCGAAGCGGATCCGGACGGGCGAATGGAAGGGGCACACCGGCAAGCGCATCCGCAACGTGATCAACATCGGCATCGGCGGCTCCGACCTGGGGCCGGTGATGGCATACGAAGCGCTGAAGCATTACAGCGATCGCGGCCTGAACTTGCGGTTCGTTTCCAACGTAGACGGCACCGACTTCGCCGAAGCGGTTGAAGGTCTCGACCCTTCCGAGACGCTCTTCATTGTTTCTTCGAAAACGTTCACTACGCTCGAAACCATGACCAACGCTCACGCGGCGCGCGCGTGGTTGCTGGCCGGACTGGGCGGCGACGAAAAGTCGATCGCCAGGCACTTCGTCGCGGTCTCGACGAACGCCGCGGAAGTAGCGAAATTCGGGATCGACACGGCCAACATGTTCGGCTTCTGGGATTGGGTGGGCGGACGCTACTCGATGGACTCTGCGATCGGCCTATCGACCATGGCGGCCGTCGGCGCGGAGAACTTCCGGGCAATGCTGGACGGCTTTCACCAGATGGACGAACATTTCCGTGCTACTCCGTTTGAGCGCAACCTTCCGGTCCTGATGGGTCTCCTGGGTGTCTGGTACAGCGACTTCTTCGGCGCCGAGACAGTCGCGGTCTTGCCCTATGAGCAATACTTGAAGCGATTCCCGGCGTATCTGCAGCAGTTGACGATGGAGAGCAACGGGAAGCACGTCACGCTGGAGGGCGCCGAAGTCAGCTACGCGACTGGCCCGATTTACTGGGGCGAGCCGGGAACCAACGGGCAGCATTCGTTCTATCAGTTGATCCACCAGGGCACGCGGCTCATCCCGTGCGACTTCATCGCGTTTGCCAAGCCGCTCAAGCCGCTGGGCCGGCATCACGACATGCTCATGGCGAACGTCTTCGCCCAGACGGAGGCGCTGGCATTCGGCAAGACATCCGAGCAGGTCAAAGCCGAGGGCACGCCCGAATGGCTGGCGCCGCACAGGGTTTTCGAGGGCAATCGCCCGTCCAACACGATCCTCGCCGACCGGCTCACGCCGGAGGTTCTCGGCAAGCTGGTCGCCCTTTACGAGCACTCGGTGTTCACGCAGGGAGTCATCTGGCAGATCAACTCGTTCGACCAATGGGGCGTGGAGCTGGGGAAGGTGCTGGCGCAGCGCATCGTCCCGGAGCTCGAGAGCGCGGCGGAGCCGGCACTGAGCCACGACAGCTCGACCAACAGCTTGATCCGCCGTTACCGGAATCTCAAGGAGTAACTTATGCAACTGGGAATGGTGGGGCTGGGACGCATGGGCGCAAACATGGTGCGGCGCCTCTTGCAAGGTGGGCACCAGTGCGTGGTCTTCGATGTGTCGCCGAATGCCGTGAACGAGCTGGTTCAACAGCAAGCGGTGGGCAGTTCGTCGTTGCCGGATTTCGTGGCGAAGCTCGATAAGCCGCGGGCGATATGGTTGATGGTGCCGGCCGCAGTGGTGGATGGCGCCATCGCGGACCTTTTGCCGCATCTCACACCGGGAGACATCCTCATCGACGGCGGCAATTCCTATTACGTGGATGACATACGGCGCTCCAGGGATCTCACGGCCAGCCGGATTCACTACGTCGACGTGGGAACCAGCGGCGGCGTCTGGGGTCTGGAGCGAGGTTACTGCATGATGATTGGCGGCGAGGCGGATGTGGTCAGGTGCCTCGACCCAATCTTCTTGACCCTGGCGCCGGGCAAGGGAACGATCCCCCGCACGCCGGGGCGCGAGCAACTCGACGGCACGGTCGAACAAGGCTACCTGCACTGCGGGCCTTCGGGCGCCGGCCACTTCGTCAAGATGGTCCACAACGGCATCGAGTACGGGCTCATGGCGGCCTATGCGGAAGGGCTCACCATCTTGCGTGACGCCTCCGCGGGGAAACAGGATCGCACCATTGATGCGGAAACCACGCCCCTACGCGAGCCCGAGCAGTATCAGTACGATCTCAATCTGCGCGATATCGCCGAGGTGTGGCGCCGCGGGAGCGTGGTCGCTTCGTGGCTGCTGGACATTACGGCAGCCAGCCTGGTGAAGGACCCGGCGCTTTCCCAATTTGCGGGGCGGGTTTCGGATTCCGGCGAAGGCCGGTGGACCATCAAGGCCGCCATCGACGAATCGGTTCCGGCGCCGGTTCTCTCCGCCGCTTTGTACCAGCGCTTTGCCTCGCGGGGAAAGGCGGACTATCAGGACCGGCTGCTGTCGGCGATGCGCTACGGCTTCGGCGGCCACGTGGAAAAAGCTGCCGGCTAATCGCGGCCGGGGACAGGAGGCTCGAATGACCGATTCCCATGCCGACGCCTTGGTGTTTTTCGGCGCCTCAGGCGACCTGGCCTATAAGAAGATTTTTCCGGCGCTCGAAGCCATGGCGAAGCGCGGACGCCTGAACATTCCGGTAATCGGCGTGGCCAAATCCGGCTGGAACGTGGAACAGCTTCGGGCGCGGGCACACGAGAGCCTGGCCGAGCACGGCGGAGTGGATCCCGAGGCTTTCGGGAAGCTGGCTGGACTGCTGCGGTATGTGGACGGCGACTACACCGAGCCCGCCACTTTCGAGGCGCTTCGCAAGGAGCTCAATGGCGCACAGCGGCCGGCGCATTACCTGGCCATCCCGCCGCTGCTGTTTGAGACGGTGGTGGAACAGTTGGCGAAAACGGGTTGCGCGCAGGGCGCGCGCGTCATTGTGGAGAAGCCCTTTGGCCACGACCTTGCCTCCGCGCAGGAACTCAACCGCACGTTGCACCGTTTCTTCCCGGAGTCTGCCATCTTTCGCATCGACCACTACCTCGGCAAGCGGCCGGTGAACAACGTGGTGGTCTTCCGCTTCGCCAACGCGTTCATGGAACCGTTCTGGAATCGAAATTACATCGAGAGCGTGCAGATCACCATGGCGGAGGATTTTGGCGTGCAGGGCCGCGGCGCATTCTACGACCAGACCGGCGCCATTCGCGACGTGATGCAAAATCATCTCTTCCAGGTTCTGTGCAATCTCGCCATGGAGCCCCCGGTCCGCAGCGACAGCGAGACCATCCGGGATGAGAAAGTGAAGGTGCTGAAAGCGATTCCGCCGATCGCGGCGGAGGATCTGGTGCGGGGGCAGTTCCGCGGCTATCGCCAGGAAAAGGGAGTAGCGCCGGACTCCGAGGTGGAAACGTTCGCGGCCGTGCGGCTGGAGGTCGACTCCTGGCGCTGGAAGGGCGTTCCCTTCCACA
The DNA here is from genome assembly GCA_020073615.1 of Terriglobia bacterium. Taxonomy (GTDB): domain Bacteria; phylum Acidobacteriota; class Terriglobia; order Bryobacterales; family Bryobacteraceae; genus JADGNR01. Next base: position 77,508 of record JAIQEX010000009.1, on the reverse strand, counting down.
TCCGCGCCGGGAAAAATCTGCCGGTCACCTGCACGGAGGTGCTGGGCAGGTTCCGCAAGCCTCCGGCGGTGATCCGCGACAGCGCACTGCCGCGGAACTATCTGCGGTTCCGCATCAGTCCCGAGATGACGATCGCGGTTGGCGCAACGGTCATGGGCCCGGGCGAAGAGATGAAAAGCCAGATGGTGGAAATGGTGGCCAGCCATCACCCCTGCCCGGATGAGATGGACGCGTACGAACGCCTCCTGGGCGACGCCATAGCGGGAGATGCCATGCTGTTTGCCCGCCAGGACTACGTGGAGGAAGCCTGGCGGATTGTCGATCCGGTGCTGAAGGCCGGCACGCCGGTATACGAATACGACAAAGGCACCTGGGGACCCAGTGAAGCCGAGCAGAGAGTGCCGCCGCCCGGAGGCTGGCATGATCCGGCCGGCGCGGATCAGGAAGATTTCCGCCTGGCACGGGTAAGTTGACAGGGAGGAGAAGAAATGCGCGTGGGAATTGCTGCCGATCACGGCGGCTTTGGCTTAAAAGAGGACCTGGTTGCCCGTCTCCGCGCAGCGGGGCACGAGGTGGCCGATTTCGGAGCGTACCAACTCAACCAGGGCGACGATTACCCCGACTTCGTCACTCCCCTGGCGCACGCTGTGGCGGCGGGCACCGTGGAGCGTGGAGTGGCCGTCTGCGGGAGCGGCGTGGGCGCCGCGGTCTGCGCAAACAAGATACCGGGAATCCGCGCCGGCCTGGTGAGCGATCATTTCTCGGCGCGCCAGGGCGTCGAAGACGACCATATGAACATCATCTGCATGGGCGGCCGGACGGTCGGGCCGTTCCTGGCCTGGGACCTTGTGGAGGCGTTCCTGGCGGCTGAGTTCGGCCAGGCCGAGCGCTACCTGCGGCGCCTCGACAAGGTAGCTTCCCTGGAGCGGGAAATGAGCGCCGGCCGGAGCGCAAGCGCAAGGAGCGAAACATGAGTCCTACCCCGGTGGTGCAACCATCGAGCGACGCGCAGATGGCGAGTTGCCCTCCGCTCTCAGGTCTTGCAAAGTCTGGGTGGATCGCGGCCGGCTAGAACGTCACCTTCGCCGAAAACTGCAGCGAGCGCGCCGGCAGCTGGTTGGTGATGCCCGCCAGCGGCGCTCCGAACCCGGGGCCCGCTGTGGCGCCGTTGCCGAAGGTGCCGCTGTAGCCCACAAAATTCGCGTGGTTGAACACGTTGAACGATTCCGCGCGCAGCACCAGGTGCACGCGTTCGCTCCCCAGCGCAAACGGCCGTTCGAGGAAGGGCGAAACCTCGTAGATCGCGTTGCCGCGCCCGGCATTGCGCCCCACCACCACGCCGTTGATAACCGGACGGTCGGTGGTGGCGCCGTTGTCCCCACCGTTGGTGGTCCCGGTGGTGAAGTTGTAGGGCAGCCCCGAGGCCAGCGTGGCCACCGCGCCCATGGTGATCGCGAGCGGCCCCACGTACACGCCCGAGAGCACGAAGCGGTGCCGCTGGTCGAAGATCGCATTGCCGTTTTCGATTTTGCCGGTGAAGTTCGGGTCGTTGGGGTTCTGCCCCGGCACGTCCGGATCCACGTTATCGATGGCGTGCGACCACGTATAGCTGGCCAGCATGGATAAGTGGTGGCTGAAGCGGTGGTTGAGGTTCACATCGAGCGCATCGTAGTAGGCGTATCCGTTGTTGACGTCGCTCAGGATCACGCTGTAGGGCGGTTGCGGGTTGGTGGCCGCCGCGGGATTGCAGGCCAGGCCCGCCTGCTGGTAGAAGGCGATCCACAGCGGCCGCGTGCAGTTGGCCGCCTGCGCCGAACGCGTCTGCCCTGGCGCGGTGCGCACGAAGGGCGACGGCGGGTCCACATCGAGCGGTCGGTTGATGCGGAGGGTGTGCGAGCCGACGTAGTCCACGCTCAGCACCCAGTCCGTTTTCAGCCGGCGTTCGATGCCCAACGTCCACTGCTCCGAATACGGGTTCAGCAGCTTGTCCTGGTAGCCGGTCAGCGCCGCCGTGTTGAAGAACGCGTTCAGGTGCGCGCTATCGCCGGGCCGCACGTAGAGGCTGCGCAGGGGCACCTGCGCGCCGGCAGGGAAGGCGGGCAGGGGGGCAGCCGCCACACTCGAGGGAAAACCGATCTGCCCCGGCGAGGCGGTGTAGTTGAACACGCCCGTGGGTCCCGTCAGCGCCCAGTTGGCCGCGGCGTTGTCCACGATCTGCGAGTAGTAGATGCCGAAGCCGCCGCGGACGACCGTCTTGCCATCGCCGCGCCAGTTGTACGAAAAGCCCACGCGGGGGGCGAAGCTGGCGCGCGAATCGGCGAAGGTCTGCTGCTCGTAGCGCAGCCCCAGGTTCACCGTCAGGTCCGGGCGCAGTCGTACGTCGTCCTGCACGAACAGCGCCCACAGCGTGTCGTCCACCGTGTAATTGGCGTTGCCGTAGCTCTGCGTGTAGCTCTTCACGTTGGCGATGTTGCCGAGAAACGCCTGGCTCTCGCACACCGCCAGCGGCTGCGTGCAGGTGTTGTACAGGAACTGGCCGAGGTAGATGGGGCCGCCGAACTCCTTGCTGTTGCCGCCCGTGTGGGCGAAGATCATGTCGCCGCCGAACTTCACCTGGTGCCGCCCCCACACCGCCGCCAGCGTGTCGCTGGCCTGGTATTGCCGGTTCATGAGCAGCGCCGATTGCGAGGTGCCGCTGGTGAATGTGCCGCCGGTCGAAATCGGAACCTGGAACTGCGTGCCGAAGATCACCGGGTCGAACTGCGTGATGGGCGACGCCAGTTGGAACTGCACGCGCGCGCTGTTGATCAGCGCCGTGGACAGCACCGCCGTCTCGCCCAGTTCCTCGGAGTAGGTGCGCCGCCGGAACACGCGGTCCACGGTGGGCAGATTGTTCCCGCCCACCGCGCCGTTGGGATTGGTGTCGTAAAAGCCGTCCACGTTGCCGCGGAAAAACAGGCTGTTCTTCTCGTTGATCTGGTGGTCCAGGCGCAGGAACGCCAGCCAGCCGCGGTAGTGCCCGATGAACTCGCCCGGCGCTACCGGAGAGATGACGGGGGAGGCCTTGTTTTCCCGGCTGAACTCTCCGGCGAGCGAAAAATGCGTCCGGCCCGCGCTCCCGAGCGGTCCCGAGAGCGCCACCTCGGATTGTCCCAGCGTGTCGTTGGTGAGGTCGTTGCCGCTGGCGGCGTTGGTGGACGTGAATCCCGAAAGCGCCGCCTCGGTGGCCGAGGGCCGCCACAACTCCATGGCCTCGCCGTGCCACTGGCTGCCGCCGCTCTTGGTGACGATGTTCACCACGCTCCCCGTGCTGCCGCCGTACTCCGCCGAAAAGGCGTTGGTCAGCACGGTCATCTCCTGCAAGCTGGTAAGCGGAAGATTGCTGAAGATGGTCTGCCGCCCCCAGCTATCGTTGCCGCTCGCGCCATCCACCTCGAACCACGCCTGGCGACGTCCCGCGCCGTTGGTGGTGAACAGCTCTTCGTTCATGAAGACATCGCCCTGGTTGATCGCCGGGCGGTTGGCCGCGTTCAGCAGCGGCAGATACGTAATGCGCCGGCTGAGCAGCGGCGTCTCTTCCATCTGCCGCGCTTCCAGGCGGTCGCCCAACTGTGGCGCGTCGGTCCGCACCTCGCCCGCCACCCCCGTCACCGTGATCTGCGTTTGCCCTTCGGCCACGTTCAGTTGCAGATTGACGTCCGCCGTGGTGCCGCCGGCCAGGGTCACGTCGCGCAAATGCGCCTCGGCGAATCCCGGCTTGCCCGCGTTGATGCTGTACGTGCCCGCCACCGGAAGTCCCGCCACCGTGAAGTTGCCGGACGCATCCGTCTGCGCGGTCCGCTCCCGGCCCGTCTGCCCATTCCTCACCGTCACCTGCACGCCCGCCACCGCGGCATGGCTCTGGTCCGTCACCAAGCCATGGACGGTGGCCGTATCCGGCGTCTGCGCCCACGCCGCGAAAGCCCACGGCAATACCGCCAGCCAAACTTGTTTTCGAGACATAACCCCTCTTCCGGAAGAAGTTCAGCTTAACAGCGTGCACACCACTACTACCACGGGTCGTAGTTGAGCTATCAGCCATCAGCTTTCAACTCGCCTCATGTCCGTGGTGCTTTCTTTGATTTGAATGCCTGTTTCCACGGCCCAGTAGGGTAGGCCGCGGGCTTTCCCCGTTTCGGCCGAGGAGACGAGTTTGTGCTTGTGGATTTACGGCACGTGTGGTTCCAGGAGAACATCGTTCTTAAGGAAGAACCCAAAATCGCCAGCCAAGCGCCCGATGCTCTTGGAGTCCCCGGTGTTTAGGTAGACAAGGTAGCACTCGTTCAGACGATTATCGAAGTGTTCCAGCAGCTGAACAACGGCGAGGCCCCGTCTCTCGTCCAGATCTACTACTCGAACCAGACCTCCATATTCGGAGCTGCCCCTTACCGGAAACGCCACTTCCTTCACCAGTTCGAGTTTCTCCGGATGAACCTGGAAGATGAGGCACCGCTCGTTCGATTGAGTATCGGTACCACCGACAACAAAAACCGTGTCATCGGAAGAGAACACGTCATGAACATTGATCGAGGCGCGCGCCAGCACAGTGCCAGGACGGTTCACTCTGCAGATTGCAAGCGGAGAGTTCCGCTGCTCCGAATAAAAACGGCCGCATCGGTCCACAGTTGGCCCGTCCTTTTGTGGCAGCACTATAGGGCGAAACGACATGTCAAAATCAACTGAGTCAGAATCCAAGGAGAAGGACCTGATAACTCTACCGCCGGACAAGATGCAGGCGCGAACCCCCGAATTGTTGCCGGCCTGCGTTAGGAGGATGATGGCCTTATGATCGCCGCTGCGCCGGACCGCGCTAGCTGGCTTATCTACCAAGCGGTCCGGCTGGCCCTGTGAACGGAGGCGAGCGCGGAGTTCTTCGTGATAATACGCAAGAAATCCGGGCACCTGTGTTGCGTGGCCCTCAGGAACTTTATGGTGGCAAGCAGAAAGGCCGGCGGCCAAGCCAAGAACCAAGACCAAACAGCACCGCTCAGCAAAGGGAAAGCCGGCACAAGCCATCGTCCAGAGGTGGGAGCTAAGGGGAGTGCGAGCGGTCGTCAAGGGGTAATGGTAGCACCCGGCGCTGTCAGCGGAACCCGCCTTCACAGAGTAGACCGAAACGCATGAGGGCCTACGTCTGCTTGTCCAACCATTGTTGCTCAAATTTCACGACCCGTTGAGCAATAGGCTGCCAATTCAGGAGGTTCGATCCCTGCACACCTCGGAAGGGTGCCAACGAACACCGTCCGGCAGCTCTATTCGAGGATTTGTTCTTTACCGGGTGCTGGGAAAGGAGGGGGTCAATCAATGGATTGCGGTAGCCATTCGCGGCCGGCGCCGCGAAAAAACCAAAGGTGATGAAAGCCGGTGACGTACCCGTTCCAAGTGTTCTATTGGACCCGCGCTCTCTTACTTAGAGCTGACGGCTAATGAACCAACCGCTCCAGCAGCCCATGCACGGAGTACAGCGTGGCCGGCAGCATGGCCGCCGCGGCCAGCGCCATGACCGCGCCCGCCGCCAGCACGGGCATCCCCCGCCCTGGCGGTTCGTCGGCCGGCGCCGCGCGCAGCAGCCGCTCCACACGCGCCGCCAGGTCGCCGGCGCTGCCGAGGAGCGTCGCGGTCACGGGTGGCGGCTGCCACGCGCCGCCCAGACGCGCCACCCGGACCAGCGCCGCGGCGAGCGATATCGAGCGGCGCGAATCGCCCGCCACCGCGCGATCGTCCGCAGCCCATTCCGTCACTCGCGCCCACCCCCGTTCCAGCCCCGCGAAGGCGCGGCAGAATGGGAACACATCGGGCGCCGCCAGAATCAGCAGGCGCTTCAGATTGTCGCGCGAGGTCCAATGGGCGCGCTCGTGCCGCAAGGCGGCCTGCAATTGCTCCGTGGAGAGCGCCCGCAGCACCCCGCGCGAAATCACCAGCCGCGGACGCACGAACCCGGCCAGCGCCAGGCACGGCGCGGCGCCCTCGATCACCCAGGCCGGCCAGGACTCGCCCGCCAGCCGCGTCAGTGAACCCAGCCGCTGGCATTCCCGGACATGGCGCAGCGACCGTGCCGCGCCGCGCACCGCCCGCGCGAGCGGGATGGCCCAGATGGCCAGGCCAAGAACCGCCGCGGCCAGGCACGGCAGGCTCACCTCTTCCACCGTGGCCCGCGGCTCCAGCCACAGGTAACTCGGCACGCAAAAGCCGCCCACCACGAAAAGGGCCAACGCCGCCGGAAGAAGCCGCAGGGCAGCCAGACGGCGTGCCGCTACCCGCGCGATGCTGCGCTCCGCCCATCGCATGGCCCGCGGAGCCGCCAGCGCGACGGCCAGTCCCACCGCCAGGTGCACCAGATAGAAGCACGCCAGCGACAGGCACAACAGCCGGACCGGGTAAGGAATGGTCACGCTTTCCTCCCCCGTTCCAGCTCCCGCCGCTTCCGCCTGATCTTTCGTTCCAATTCGTCGAGCAGCGCCTTGTCCTTTGGGCCCACCGCTTCGACCAGGCGGGAAATCAGCAGTTCGCTCGCATGCCGCGGCCCCGCCAGAAAGCCGGCCAGTACCTCGTCCGCCCGTTTGTGCTCCCACTCGATCCGCGACAGGCGCGGCGAGTACAAGAACGCCCGCTCCGCTTTCCGCCGGTCCAGCAGTCCTTTCTTAAACAGCCGGTCGAGCGTGGTCATCACCGTGGTATACGCCAGCGGCCTCCCCAGCCTCTCGGCGACCTCGTGCACGCTGCTTTCGCCGCGCGCCCAGAGTATCTCCATCACCGCGATTTCCAAGGAGCCCAGATCCAGAGACGCGTCCGCCATTGCCCGCTATAGTATCAAACGTTCATCGCCCTCGCGCCGCGTGACGTGCTCCCGGTCCAGGTACTCCAGCAGCGGAATGGCGTATTTGCGCGAAATGCCCGTCCACTCCTTGAATGCCCCCACGTTGAACCGCTCGGAGCGCCGCGCCGCCAGCATGTGCCGCAGTTGCTCGATCGCTGAGCAGTGAAACACCAGCTCTTCGCTGATCCGCACCAGCCGCTTCTCGCGCAGCAGGATTTCCAGCAGCGAGCGCGCCCGCTTGGCCTCCACGCCCGATTTCGCCAGCACCTCCGCCACCGCCGGCGTGGCCAGCGCGGCCTGCTCGAAGGCCCGCTCGATGGCCGCGCGCGCCTGCTCTTCATCCTCCTGGAGCACCAGCTTGTGCCCCCGCGACCGCACCAGCTCGCCCGCCGCCGTCAGCTCCGCGGCATCGGCCAGCAGGGCGTCCAGCACGAACAGCGGCGCATTGGCCAGCGCACGGCCGTGCAGGTCCTCGCGCGCCATGCCCGGCAGCAGCGGATTCTTCTGATGAAACTCGCGCACCGCCTTCACCAGCCGCTCGCGCGCCGCCTGGAACCAGGCGCGGTCGAGATACCAGGGCTGCGGCTGCGCGATGGCCACCAGCCGCGCGCGGGCCGCCGCGCCGGCAATCTCGCGCTCCAGCATGCCCGTGCGCGACACCAGCGCGGCCATCCCCATGCCGAATTCCGCTTCCCGCACCAGCAGCGCAATCCGCGCCGCCGTGTCGGGCGATGCCATCACATCCAGCCGGCGCGCCGCGTCTTCCCCCTTGCGGTAGCGGTGCACGCCCGCATCCAGCACCACCCCGCCGCCGATGGTCACCACCGGCGAGAACATGCGGACGATGAAGCGGTCGCCGGGCAGCAACAGCGCCGCGTCGCGCAGCACCAGGCGCACATACGCCGCCGCGCCCGGCCGCAGCGCCGCCGCCCCTTCCAGCAGCCGCGCCTCGGCTTCGATCTCCGCCGTCCCCGAATGAAAATGCACCGGTGCGCGATGCTTCAGCGGCTTGGCCGAAGCGAGGAGCTCCAGCCGGCAGTCCACCTGTTTCACCGCGCGGAACCGCCCCGGCTCGGAGAGCACGTCGCCGCGCGCCAGCTCCGAAGGCTCGATGTCCGCCAGGTTGGCCGCCGTGCGCTGCCCCGCCACCGCGCGCTCCGCCTTCGACCCGTGCACCTGCACCCCGCGCACGCGCAGCCGCCGCCCGGCGGGATACACTTCCACCTCCTGCTCCTTGACCAACGATCCCGAGACCAGCGTGCCCGTGGCCACGGTGCCGAATCCCTTCACCGAGAAGACGCGGTCGATGGGCAGACGAAAATGGCCCGCCGCGTTCTTCTCCGGCACTGCCGCCGCCACCCGCTCCAACGCCCTCCGCAGTTCCTCCAGCCCCGCGCCCGTCACCGAGCTCACGGGCACCATCGGCGCGCCCTCCAGGAACGACCCGGCAACCAACTCCTCCACCTCCAGCCGCACCAGACCCAGAAGGTCGCTGTCCACCAGGTCCGCTTTCGTCAGCGCAATCACGCCGCGCGGGATGGCGAGCAGCCGGCAGATATCGAAGTGCTCGCGCGTCTGCGGTTTGATCGATTCGTCGGCCGCGATCACGAACAGTACCAGGTCGATGCCGCCCACTCCCGCCAGCATGTTCTTCACGAAGCGCTCATGCCCCGGCACATCCACGAAGCCCAGCCGCAGAGCGGGTGTGAGCGCGAGATGGGCGAACCCCAGGTCGATGGTGATGCCGCGCCGCTTTTCCTCTTCGAGGCGGTCCGCGTCGATGCCCGTCAGCGCCTTGACCAGCGCGGTTTTCCCATGGTCGATATGCCCCGCCGTTCCGACGATAATGTTTTTCATTGGCGTCCGGTTCCATCCTACTACCCGGTGGGTGGCCGCCGGCCCGCACCCGCGCCGCGCCCGCGCGGTCCGGCGCGCCATCGATGCCCGCCCGGGGAGGTACTTCAGGCACTATGGTAAAGGCAGTCCTGTCACCATGAGATCCGTGCGCCAGCTACTGAGGAGAGTTTCCGCCGGATCGAGGATTTTTCTTGCCGCGCGCGGCCAGGCGGCGTCCGCTGTGCGGCTGCGCCATCGGATTGTCTGCGGTATTCTGGCCGGAGCCTGGATCGGTTGCTTTGCCTGGTGGGGACTCGCGGCCTCGGGGCTCGGAGCGCGCGATTTCGGCGTCGCCCTGCGCGATGCTCGTGCGTTGGTCGATCGCCGCGATCCCTACGCCGTTCCGGTCGGCTTCGACTGGGTGCTCTATCCCTTGACCGCCGCCCTCTTCGCGCTTCCCTTCGTGGGGCTCTCTCCGCCTGTTGCGGGCGGGTTGTTTGCCGGCATCAGCGCGGGACTTCTGGTATTCGCTGTCCTGCGCGACGGTTGGAACCGCCTCCTGATCGTTCTGTCTTACCCGTTTTGGTCGGCCGTGGTTACCGTGCAGTGGTCGCCGTTGCTGATGGCGGCGGCCTCCCTGCCGTGGCTTTTCCCTGTGGTCATTGCCAAACCCAACCTCGGCCTGCCGGTCGCGCTGCGCAGCGCCACGCGTGCCGGAATTGGCGCGGCCGCGGCACTCACCCTCATTACCATCGTGTGGGTGCCGGGCTGGCCGGCCGCTTGGTGGCGCGGAATGGCAGGGTACCAAAGCTTTGTGCCCGTGGCCAGCGGCGCCGGATGCCTCCTGCTGCTTGCCCTGGCGCGCCACCGCGACAAGGACGCGCGGTTTCTGGTGCTCATGAGCGCGATCCCGCAACGCTGGTTCTACGATGCCCTGCCGCTCTGGCTCATCCCCTCCACCACCGGTGAACTCCTCTCGACCAGCCTCATCAGTTGGGGAGCCCTGCTGTTTACCCCCGAAAGGAGGACCATTCGTCAGGTCGCCCTGCTGTCGGCGATCTTCAACTACCTGCCCATGCTCGTGGTGGTGTGGACGCGCCCCTGGCGCCGCTTGGAAAGTACGAGACGCGAAGCGCGTTCGGCCGGGGACGCGGGTTCATCAAGCGAGGCGCGTGCGCCGCAGCCTGGCTCTGTCCCCTGAACACCGGCCCCGCCTGCCCGCTCTTGTTACAGTGGAAAAGTGCTCGCGCTCGTTCTGCTGGCCCTGGTGACTGGTTCCCTGGTCTATTGCGTTCTCACCATAGTGGCCGCCGCGCGCTACAGCGCGGTGCGCCCGCCGCAGCCCGGCGCCACCCCGCCCATCAGCGTCCTCAAGCCCCTGGCCGGCGTCGAGGACGGCCTGGAAGAAAACCTGCGCACGTTTTTCGAGCAAGACTACCCATATTTCGAGCTGCTCTTCGCCGTGCGCAGCCCCGACGACCGCGCCATCGCCTTAGTCGAGAGCCTGCGCGCGCACTACCGCGCAATTCCCGCGCGCCTCATCGTCACCGGCGAGCCTCCCTATCCCAACGCCAAAGTCTACAGCCTCGACCGCATGCTGGCCGCCGCCAGCCATGACCTCATCGTCATGGCCGATAGCGACGTCCGCGTCACCCCCGGCATGCTCGCCACCATCGCCCGAGAATTCGAGGACCCCGCTCTCGGGCTGGCCACCTGCCCGTACCGCGCGGTGCCCGGCCGCAGTTTCTGGTCCACTCTCGAAGCCATCGGCTTGAACACCGAGTTCATCTCCGGCGTGCTGGTGGCGCGCATGCTCGACGGCATGAAATTCGCCCTCGGCCCCACCATCGCCGCGCGCCGCGACACGCTCGCCCGCATCGGCGGCTTCGACGCCGTAAAGGACTACCTGGCCGAAGACTTCGTGATGGGCAAGCTCGCCGCCGCGCGTGGCGACGGTGTGATCCTCTCCTCTTACGTGATCGAGCACCGCATCGGCGCCCAGCCCTTCGCCCAAAATCTGCGCCATCGCCTGAGGTGGAACCGCAGCACGCGCCGCTCGCGCCCCTGGGGTTACATCGGCCAGCTCTTCACCAATCCGCTGCCGCTGGCCCTTCTTCTCTGCGCCGTGCGGCCGGCGTTGTGGCCCGTCCTGATTCCTACGGCCGTACTGCGCGCCGTCGCGGCATGGGCCGCCTCCGGGCACGTCCTACACGACCCGCTAACGCGCCGCCTCTGGTACCTGGTGCCGCTCCAGGACCTCGCCAGCTTCCTGGTCTGGATTGCCGGCTTCTTCGGCAACACCATCGTGTGGCGCGGCCGGAAGTATCGCCTCCTACCCGACGGGCGGCTCGAACCGGCAGCGTGATCGCTCCAAGGCATAACTAATTCCTGACACATTCCTCGATCGGCAGTAATGCTCATTCAGACTGATCGAAGGCACGCCGTCCCCGGCACTCGGCGGTCGTTATCGCGTGTCGGCGCGCCGCTCCACGCTGCCGTAGAACCAGTGCAATCAGCGTCTATGACCGAAGTCGTTTGGTATTCGAATGGATCGGCCTCTATCAGAAGCCCACTCCGCGCCTATTGTTCCAAACAACTCTTCTATGAGATTTGATTCTATTGCATTCCTGATAAACGCTTCCGGCAGCCCCGTCTCAGTGGCTAGCTCACTAACCCCGGCAAACTGGTCGTACTCTCTGTTCACAGATTTGATTCTGAGCTTTAATGCGGCGGCGAGCTTTCCGGTTTTCTGCTTCATTTCGTCGGTATCGAACTCACCGCGCAGCTTGAGCCCACGAATCCAACCGTAGCCACTCAATGTGTATGCCCACCGGTTGTTGTTCGTCTGCCGAACCAGGTATTGTTTCTTGAGTTGGCTCCAGGTTGTTGGAATGATACGCTTATCGATATCATAGCGTTCATCAATAAGCACCTCCATGGCACTGAGACCATGCAAGGCATCCATAAGCAACAAGATTGCTTCATCAAGATTTTCTGAGCGAGCATCCTTTGGAAGAGTCATGCTTTATAAAGGAATGATAGCCCTTCGTGTATTTTCTGTAAATCCTCAATCCCTCACATAGCGTTACACGGCGGTGCTCGCTGGCTCGATGAATCTCGCCGCTAGGCGGTTGCCCCAGGTTCCGGCGGAAGGGACAGAGGACCCGGCAGATGCGGGAAGCGGGCGCCGTCTGGCTTGGAGATGCCCGGTGAGGGCCCAAATGTGACGACGAGAGTTTTCTTCGACCGCACGCACGTGCGTTTGGGCAAAGGAACCGTCTTTCGATGGGAAACTCTGTAGAAAAGCCGCGACGGGCACGCCCCGGTTGCCGCGCCCCGGCGGCGATCTCCCTTACAATAGTCCGAGATGAACCGTCTGGAAGAACTGCACCGCCGCCACGCCGAGGCCGAGCAGGGCGGAGGCCCCCAGCGCCAGGCCCGCCAGCATGCCGAGGGCAAGCTCTCCGCCCGCGAGCGCATCGAGCTCCTGCTCGACGAAGGCTCCTTCGAAGAGCTTGACAAGCTGGTCACCCACCGCTGCCGCGATTTCGGCATGGACGATCAGGTGTTCCCCGGCGATGGCTTCGTCACCGGGTATGGCCGCATCGATGGCCGCCTGGTCTACGTCTTCGCCCAGGATTTCACGGTCTTCGGCGGCTCGCTCTCGGAAACCAACGCGCTCAAAATCTGCAAGGTCATGGACCTCGCGCTCAAGACCGGCGCCCCCATGATCGGCCTCAACGATTCCGGCGGCGCGCGCATCCAGGAGGGCGTCGTGTCCCTCGCCGGCTACGCCGATATCTTCCTGCGCAATACGCTGGCCTCGGGCGTGGTCCCCCAGATCTCCGCCATCATGGGCCCCTGCGCCGGCGGCGCCGTCTACTCCCCCGCCATCACCGACTTCGTCTTCATGGTGGACCGCACCAGCTACATGTTCGTGACCGGCCCCGACGTCATCAAAACCGTCACCCACGAAGACGTCACCAAGGAAACGCTGGGTGGCTCCATGACCCACAATTCCGTCAGCGGCGTCGGGCACTTCATCGCCCCCGACGATGCCGAGTGCCTGCGCATGATCCGCGAGCTGCTCTCCTACGTGCCCCAGAATAACCGCGAGGACCCGCCGCGCCGCGCCACCGCCGATCCCGCGGAGCGCATGGACGGAGCACTCGATGCCATCGTGCCCCAGGATTCCGCCCTGCCCTACGACATCAAGGAGGTCATCCACCGCGTGGTCGACGACGGCGGCTTCTTCGAGGTCCACGAGCACTATGCCCGCAACATCGTGGTCGGCTTCGCCCGCATGGATGGCCGCTCCATCGGCATCGTCGCCAACCAGCCCGCCTTTCTCGCCGGGTGCCTGGACATCAATTCCTCGGTCAAAGGCGCGCGCTTCGTGCGCTTCTGCGACGCATTCAACATCCCGCTCCTGACCTTTGAGGACGTGCCCGGCTTCCTGCCCGGCACCGGGCAGGAGTTCGGGGGCATCATCCGCCACGGCGCCAAGCTGCTTTACGCCTTCGCCGAAGCCACCGTCCCCAAGATCACCGTCATCACGCGCAAAGCCTACGGCGGCGCCTACTGCGTCATGGGCTCGAAACACATCCGCACCGATATCAACCTGGCCTGGCCCTCGGCGGAGATCGCCGTCATGGGACCGGAGGGCGCCGTCAACATCGTCTATCGCCGCGAGCTGGCCGCCGCCGCCGATTACGACGCCGCGCGCCGCCAGAAGATCGACGAGTTCCGCGACCGTTTCGCCAACCCGTTCGTGGCCGCCGAGCGCGGCTACATCGACGACGTGATCGAGCCCCACGAGACGCGCCCCCGCGTCATCCGCGCCCTCCGCATGCTGGAAAACAAGGTGGACACCATGCCCCGCAAAAAGCACGGCAATATCCCGCTGTAGGGCCGCGCTCTTGATGTTACTCTGCTTCGACAAATGCGTAAACCGCATCCGATTCGACTCGGGTGCCGATCTTCTCCAGCCTGTTCTTGCTGATTGTGATCAGGCCAGACTGAATCCCGCGCCGCTCTTTGATGGTGAGGTTTGCTAATGGAACGCGGTTCTTGCGGATGATTTTCACCGCGCGGCCGGGGTTATTGTCTAAGGATCGGAGTATTCTGTCGTACTCCGATCCTCGTTGGTCCGCGGGCGGATAGACGATGGGAGTTCGAGAAGGGACCTTCTCAATCGGGATCACCTCAAATTCAAACCTCACCGGAACTCTCACCTTTGCCATATGCACATCATAGTACTCCAATCGTAATTATTTAGCAACTAAATTATTGGGCTGTACAGCGAGACCGGATTCCCGAGGGCAGCCAGTTTGAGATCGATCACGCTCGTACTGGAATGAGCCATACTGAAGATAGGCGTTCCCCATGGCCGCACCCATTCTGCCGCAAGACGTTGCCGAGCACCTGGCGGCCGCCATCCAACTCTCCAACCGGTCCGTATATTTACGTTTCCTGGATGAAGCGGAGACGCTCCTCGCGTTGAATCTCCCCGCCGCGGCCGTGGTGGTCGCAGGCGTAGTGGTGGAGCCGATCCTTGCCGGTCTCCGGGAACAAGGAGCGTCTGAGGACCGGAAGCGGATGGAAAAATGGTCTAAGTTGCGCAACAGCGTCGCCCGCCCTCATGTGGCCAGCGTGACTTTGGACCAGGCGAGAGAAATGGTTGAAGATGTCCGGAGATCCCTGACGAGCGGGATTATTGTTGGCCCACGCCTCCCGACCAGGACGTCTACCGAAGGACCTCGGCAGGCTCGGGGAAAATACAAGTTCGTGCCCACGAGCTCCGCCGAATTCATTGCTAGAAAGGCGGATGAGCGGCGGTTGGAACACGATGAGCACGGTCATTGACGCTTCCGGACTGATCGCGTTTCTCCGCGACGAACCGGGCGCCGAGGCAGTTCAGAGTTTCCTCAGCCTTCCGCAAACGTGCTACGTTCACGCACTAAACCTCTGCGAAGTCTACTGCGATTTCTGGAGGGCTTCGACCCAGAGCACGGCGGAATCGGCGATCGACGATTTGCTCAGCCTCGGCATTGAGGAGCGAAATGATATGGACTCGGAGTTTTGGCGCGAAATCGGGCGCCTCAAAGCAATCTACCGAAGAGTGTCGCTGGCTGACTGCTGTGCCTTGGCGTTGGCCAACAGGCTCGGTGCCAGTCTCGTTACCGCCGATCGGCACGAGTTCGAGCCTCTTGCTGCAGCCGGCATATTCCAAATCGAATTCATTCGCTGACCACCGGCTTACAACCGCGGCCGGCAGCCTCACGAGCGGGCATACAAATTCGCCCGCTTCCATGTCCGCTTGCCGATCTTGAACCGGAACAGCCGAAGCTGCGCTCCAGGGCCTCGCGCTCCCTCCGCGTTCGGCCCGTACCGGCATCCTGGGCGGCGATCTCTCGCGAATTTTCCCGGACCAAGTCCTTCAGCCTGATGTTCACGACTCCCCCGGCGCCTGGTTCCCCCAGGCGAAACTCCGCATCGACAGGTTCCCGTACTGGAAGCCCTCGAAAATCGTCTCCACGCGCTCCCCGGGATACGCCGCTCCCAGCGCCACGAACAAGGGATCGAAGTGCTCCCTCGTGGGGGCCGACAGCCGCGCATGGGGCCCCTCCCTGCGGTACGCAAAAAGCTTCTCCAGCTTTCCTCCCCGCATCTGCTCCGCCACCCAGTGGTCGAACTCCGCGGCCCATTCGTCCACCGGGGCGTTCTTGTCCTCCAGGCGCACGCGCGAGAGATTGTGTACGATGCCGCCCGACGCCGCCACCACGATGCCGTCCTCGCGCAGCGGGCGGAGCGCTCGGCCCAGGTGAAACAGATCCTCCGGTTCAACGAAGGGCATGGATAGCTCGAGCACTGGAGTGGCCGCCTCCGGCCAAGCCAGCCGCATGGGAACCCAGGCGCCGTGATCGAGCCCGCGCGTCGTTTCGAACGTTGCGTCCTGGCCGCCGGCGCGCAGCACGCCCGCAATCCGCGCCGCCAGCGCGGGGTCCCCCGGCGCGGGATACGTGATGCGGTACAGTTCCTCCGGGAAGCCGCCGAAATCGTAGACCAACGGCGCGCGGTCCCACGCCGTGATCCGCAGTGGCCGCGAGACTTGCCAGTGCGCCGAAATCACCACGATGGCCCGCATGCCCCGCACGCGCTCGCCGAACGCCGTGAGCGCCGCCGCATGATCATCGCCGCCCAGCGCCGACACGGGCGACCCATGCGCAAAGAAGACCGCCGGAAACCGATCCATGCCCTGGCCCCCAGCCCCTGGCCCCCGGCCCCTATTCTTCCTTCACCACCACCACCACCACTTCGGCAATCACGTCTTTGTGCAGTCTTACCGGCACCTTGAACTCGCCCAACTGCTTGATCGGGTCGTCCAACTGGATCTTCCGCCGGTCGATGGTGAAGTTCTTCCCCGCCAGCGCGTCGGCCACGTCCTTGGACGTCACCGAACCGAACAACTGGTCGTTCTCCCCGGCCTTCTGTTTAATGGTCACGCTCACGCCGGTCAACAGCTTGGACAGATCCTGCGCCTCGCTGTGCAGCTTGGCTTCCTTGCGCAGGTGCGCGTGGCGCTCCTGCTCCACAATTTTCTTGTTGGCTTCCGTCGCCGCCACCGCCATCTTCTTGGGCAGCAGGAAATTGCGCGCGTACCCCGCGGCCACCTTCACTACTTCGCCGCGCAGGCCCACCTTGTCGATGTCTTCTCTTAATATGACTTCCATGCCGGCTACCTCCCGCCGCTAGAATTGCGCCGCAAACGGCAGCAGCGCGATGTTCCGCGCCTTCTTGATGGCGTCGGTGAGCCGCCGCTGGTGCGGCGCGCACACCCCCGAAATGCGGCGCGGCACGATCTTGCCCCGCTCCGCCACGAACGCGTGCAGCATTTTCACGTCCTTGTAGTTGATGTCGTCGATCTTCTCGACGCAGAACCGGCACACTTTTTTGCGCCGGAAATACTGCTTCTTCTGCGTGGCCACCGCCTTGTCGCCGCCGGTCGGCCGCTGTCCCGCGCTGCCTGGTCTTCCTTTGAACTCCGCCATCGCTTAAGCCTCCCTCGGCGCGCCCGGCATGCCCGGAAGGGCCGCCGGCGATTCCGTCTGTTGCCCCGGCATGGGTTGCGCCGGCGCCGGCCCCGGCCCGCCCGGCCCCGCGCTCACCGCGCGCCGCGCCATGCGCTTGTCGCGCTCTTTCTTCCGCTTCTCCAGCCGCTTCAGCGTCTCGTCGATGCGCACCGTCAGGAACTTCAACACCACGTCGGAAACACGCAGGCGGCGCTCCAGTTCCTTCACCGATTCCGGCCCCGCCGTGAACTGGAACAGCACGTACGTGCCTTCGCGGTACTTGTCCACGCGGTAGGCCAGCCTCCGCTTGCCCCACTTGTCGACTTTGTCTACCGTGGCGCCGGCCGCGACCAACTGCGTCCGTATCTGCTCCACGAACTGGTCCACCTCTTCGTCCGGCGCATCCGGCTTTACTATGAAAAGCTCTTCGTAAATCCTCATTCTTCCTCGTTTTGTAAGCCTGGGGCGCGACGATTGTATTTCGTCATGGCCTTTACGACGCCCTCGGCGATTATGGCGCGAACCGCATCGGCTGCATAGTCGATGAATTCGTCCAATTCCTTCCTCTGCGAGCGCCCCAGCGGCGCCAGCACAAATTCTGCGCCATCTTTCACCGGATGGCCCGGATCGATCCCCATTCGTACGCGCACCAGGTCGCTGGTCTTCAGTTCCCGAATCACCGACGCCATGCCCTTGTGCCCGGCCGCGGAGCCTCTCGGCTTGATCCGCAGCGCCGTCCAGGGCAGGTCCAGTTCGTCGTACACCACCACCAGGCGGCCCGGTTCAATCCCGTGCTTTTCCATCAGCGGCGCGAGCGACGTGCCGCTCAAATTCATATACGTTTGCGGCTTCGCCAGCATCACCGCGTGTCCGTCGATCTCGCCCACGCCGGCCAGCGCCCGGGAATCGCGCCGGCTCACGCGTATGCCGTGCCGCTCCGCCAGCCGGTCCACGGCCAGGAACCCCAGGTTGTGCGGCGTGAGCGCGTACTCTTCCCCCGGGTTCCCCAAGCCGGCCACCAGGTACATGGCGCCTTACTTCTTCTTGCCCTTTTCCTCGGCCGGGGCCTCTTCTTCCTTCTTGCCTTTTTTGATTACTTCCGGTTCGGCCGGCGTGCCGGCTGCGCCCGCTTCGGGCGCGACCACCGCTTCGGCGGCCGGGGCGACCACTTCTTCGGCGCGCAGCGCCACGGCGTGCGCAATCACCGTGTCGGGCGAGCTCACCAACTTCATCGAGCCGGCCAGCGCCACGTCGCTGGCGCGCTTGGCCTGCCCGATCATCAGCTCCGTAACGTCCACCGTGAACCCTTCCGGAATCTCGTCCGGCAGGCATTCGATTTCGATTACGCGCGTGATCGTTTCCAGCAGCCCGCCCTGCACCTTCACGCCCTTCGCCTCGCCCGTGGTATGCACCGGAACGCTGATGCGGATCCGCTTGGCCAGGTCGATGCGCTTGAAATCCGCGTGCAGCATGTACCCCTTCACCGGGTCCACCTGCTGGTCCACCAGCATCACCGGCGTGGTCTCTCCCCCAGCCACCGCCAGGTTGAAGATGGTGTTGTACCCCGTGTTGCTGTGGATGATTTTGAGGATTTCGCGCGGATTCACCGCTACGCTGACCGGGTCCTGGAATGCGCCGTACACCACCGCCGGTATCTGTCCGGCGCGGCGCGTGCGGCGCGCTTCGTTCTTGCCGCGCGAGGCGCGCACCTCGGCGGCTACGGTAATGTCTTTTCTCACTTCATTTCTCCCGTGCGGGTTCGAAGTCCGTTCACCGGCGGCTGCGCCGGCTTCCGTGGGTTCGATGGCCCGTCAATCTTTCAAATAAACAACACGCTCACCGAAGTCTCTTCGTGTATCGATCGGATCGCCTCCGCCAGCAGGCTGGCAATCGACAGCGATTTGATCCGGCTCGATCGCTTCGCCTCTTCCGACAGCGGAATCGAATTCGTCACCACCACTTCCTTCAAGCACGAATTGTCGATCCGGCTCACCGCCTCGCCCGAAAGCACCGCGTGCGTAGCGCAGGCCGAAACACTCGCCGCGCCCTTCTCCAGCAGCGCCTCGGCGCCTTTCACGAGGGTCCCCGCGGTATCGATCAGGTCGTCCACCAGCAGGCAATGGCTTCCTTCCACTTCGCCCACCACGTTCATCACTTCGGCGATATTCGCCTCTTCCCGCCGCTTGTCGATGATCGCCAGCGGCGCATTCAACCTCTTGGCGAACGCCCGCGCCCGCTCCACCCCGCCCGCGTCGGGCGACACCACGGTGATGTCGGCCAGGTTCACCGCTTTGAAATACTCGATCAATACCGGCGATGCGAACAGGTGGTCCACCGGGATATCGAAGAACCCCTGGATCTGCGCCGCGTGCAAATCCAGCGTCAATACCCGGTCCGCTCCCGCCGTCTCCAGCAGCGCCGCGATCAGTTTCGCGGAGATTGGTACCCGGGGCTTGTCCTTCCGGTCCTGGCGGGCATAACCATAATAGGGTAACACTGCCGTGATGCGCTCCGCCGAGGCGCGCTTCAGCGCGTCGGTCATCAGCAGCAGCTCCATCAGGTTGCGCTCCACCGGCGTGCACGTCGGCTGGATGATGAAGACATCCGCCCCGCGCACGTTCTCCTGGATCTGCAGGTAAATCTCGCCGTCGGCGAACGTCTTGACCATGGCGCGGCCCAGCTCGATCCCCAGGTCCCGGCAGATTTCATCCGCCAGCGCGGGATTGGCGTTTCCTGTGAAAAGTTGCAATCGGTCGTGAATCATCGCACGTGTCGGCTTTGGGGCGGCCATACTCTCCCGGTTATGTGCTCCTGTAAGGCGCGCCACCACAGCGAACGGTAGCGCGGACGGCTGACCAGCGAAATGCGAAACGCTGCTTCCTCTCCATGGGGGCCGCTTGCCCCCAGTAACTCCATCGCCTGCGAAACCTCGTCGCCCGTGCCAAACAACCCGAAGATTGCCGAACCGCTGCCCGTCATCAGCGCCGGCCGGGCCCCGGCGCGCAGCAACCGCTTCTTAACCGCGGCCAGCCGCCGGTGCCGCGCGAAGACCACTGCTTCGAAATCGTTCGCCGCAGCTTCGCCGACACTTCGATCCCACGTGTGCGACTGGAAACTAAATATTTTATTTTGTGGGGATTCGGTTGTCAAACGCGGGCTCAACGCGCGGTACGCCTCCGCCGTCGAGACATGCACGCCCGGCGCCACCAGCACCCCCCGCGCCCGCGGCCCGTCGGGCAGCGGAAAAAGCTCCGTCCCGCGCCCGATCCCCACCGCGCGGCCGCCCAGCAGAAAGAACGGAACGTCGCTTCCCAACTCGCCCGCCACTTCGCTCAATTTCCGCAGACTCACAATGCGCCCCGCCAGCACCGGCAGCGCCAACAGCACCGCCGCCGCGTCCGACGATCCGCCGCCCAGCCCCGCTCCCATGGGAATCCGCTTGGTGAGCCGCATCTCCACCCGACCCGCCGCCCCCATCGCCTCCATCGCCCGGCGCGCCGCCCGCACCACCAGGTTGTCCGGTATGGTGAGCTCGTCCTCCAGCGCAATGATGGTCTTCCGTCCGGGCGTGAAGGCGATCTCCAGCGTATCCGCCAGCGAAATCGTCTGCAGGATCGTGCGCAGCTCGTGGTAGCCGTCCGGCCGCCGGGCCAGCACCCGTAAGTCGAGATTGATTTTTGCCACCGCCCGCACCCGGGCCCGGCGCGTGGCGCTCATTGGTCGTATTGGAGCAGCGAGAACACGTCGTACCCCGCCAGTTTCTTCCGCCCCCCCAAAAACGTCAGCTCCACTACGAATCCCATGCCCGCCACCGTGCCGCCCGCCTCGCGCACCATGCGCCCCGCCGCCGCCGCCGTGCCGCCGGTGGCCAGCAGATCGTCCACAATCAGCACGCGGCTGCCGCTGCCGATCGCGTCCTTGTGCATCTCCAGGCTGTCGGTGCCGTATTCCAGGTCGTAGGTCACGCTCACGCATGCCGCCGGCAGTTTCTTGGGCTTCCGTACCGGCACGAAGCCCGCGCCCAGCGCATACGCCAGGGCCGGTGCGAAAATGAAGCCCCGCGCCTCGATCCCCAGCACCACATCCACCTGCGCTTCCCGGTACTGGAGCTTCAGCCCGTCGATCACCCCGCGAAACCCGCCCTTATCCTTGAGCAGCGTGGTGATGTCGTAAAACAAAATCCCCGGCTTGGGAAAGTCCGGCACTTCCCGGATCAGTTTCTTGAGATCTTCCATCGGTCCTTTATTTATACCTCAATCTATCCGAAATTCCTCGCCGCCACCCTCCACCGCCGCTTGCTGCTCTTCCACGCCGCGCACCTCCGCCCACCGCGGCCCGCGATGCAGCAGGCCCGCCATCTGCGCCAGAGCTTCCTCGCTGCCCGCCGCGTACACCTCCACGCGCCCATCGTCCAGGTTGCGCGCGTAACCCGTCAACTTCAACTCCCACGCCGCGCGCTGCGCGAAATAGCGGAACCCCACCCCCTGCACCCGTCCCCGCACCAGCCACCGCCGCGCCGCTTTCCCCTTGGACGCCATCCCGCAGGAGAGCATATCACGCCGCCCGCGGGCAGCCAGGCGGTCGCGCCCCCGGACGCGATACGAACGTTGGCTGGCGGCCATGGTTTGCCGCTGCTCAGGGCGACCGCCATTTCGATTTTGTCGCGGGACTCAAGCAGGTCGGCTGGAAATTTCGGCAACGCCGGCGCGCCTCGCCCGCTGCACGAAGGACTTGTCGAAAGAAACAAACCTGGCTCCGGGCGGCCTGCTGCTCAGGTGCATCGCGTCGGCGAACTCGATTCCGTGGGTCGTGAGCGCCAGCGCGGCGGCCACCGCGGATTCATCCTCCGCCTGTACGTTCTTGAGACCGAGCAACTTCGTGAATGCATCGCGGATCGCCCTCTCCTCAAACCCGTACCGGCTGCGCAGCACCCAGCCGGTTTCGAGCAATACCGTCTTGGCGATCCAGATCGGCCCGGACGCAAACAGCGAGCGCGCAGCCGCTCCCTGCCTGGGCTCGTCGCCCGTCAGCAGCCGGACCAGGACGTTAGTATCGACCGCGATCATGGCGCCGCCTCACCTCGCGCCCAATCGCGGCGCTCATCTGCGCGAGCGTTGTCGATTTGCGTTTGGACCGCAGACAGCCGGCCACCTGTTCGAGATCGGCCGCGGGGAAGCGGGCCGCGGGACGGAGCACAATTCCGTCGCCGCTCTCTTCGATGGTGAATTCTGTGCCCGGCGCCCATGCCCGGGAATCACGGATTGACTTAGGCAGGATGATTTGTCCCTTGGTCGAAAGCCGAGTGGTCTCCATGGGTAAGACTCCAGTAAGATTATGCCACATTCGCCCTCCTACCGCGCGATCCTCGCCCCGCCGCCCTCCATCACCCGCAGCACCTCCGCCAGCGTCGCCATCGAGGTGTCGCCCGGAGTCGTCATGGCCAGCGCGCCGTGCGCCGCCCCGCATTCCACCGCCCACTGCGGCGGCCGGCCCGTCAGGAATCCGTAGATCAGCCCCGACGCGAACGAGTCTCCGCCGCCGACACGGTCGTAGATTTCCAGCCCCGGCCGGTGCGCCGCTTCGTGGAACGCGCCCTCGCTATAACAGATCGCCCCCCAATCGTTCTTGGTGGCCGTGGTGGCTTTCCGCAGCGTGGTCGCCACCACCGCGAACGGAAACTCGGCCACCACCCGCTCGATCATCTTCCGGAAATTGTCCGTCTCGAAATCCGCAAGATGTTCGTCCACGCCGGCTACCGGGAAGCCCAGCGCCGCGGAGAAGTCCTCCTCGTTGCCGATCATCATATCCACCAGCGGCGCGATCCTCCGGTTCACCGCCTGCGCCTGCCTGGTTCCCCCGATCGCCTTCCACAGCGACGCCCGGTAATTCAGGTCGTACGACACGATCGCCCCATGGCGCCGGGCGCTCTCCATCGCCTCGATGGCCACGGCCGGCGTAGTCTCCGACAGTGCGCAGAAGATTCCCCCCGTATGGAACCACCGCGCGCCGCTCGCGCCGAAGATGCGATCCCAGTCGATCTCCCCCGCCCGCAGTTGCGATACCGCCGTGTGCCCGCGGTCCGAACATCCCACCGCCGCGCGCACCCCGAAGCCGCGTTCCGTGAAGTTCAACCCGTTGCGAACGGTGCGGCCCACACCGTCGTATGGCACCCACCGCACCAGCGATTGATCCACGCCACCCTGGTACATCAGGTCTTCCACCAGGCGCCCCGCGGGATTGTCGGCCAGCGCCGTTATGATCGCCGTGTCCATGCCGAAGCAGCGCTTCAGCCCGCGCGCCACGTTGTATTCGCCGCCCCCTTCGCACACGCGGAAGCTGCGCGCGGTGGCGATGCGGCCGTCGCCCGGGTCCAGGCGCAGCATCACCTCCCCCAGCGCCACCAGGTCCCAGCGGCATCCCTCCTTCGGCCTCACCTTCAGCGGCATGGTTCGTCGGCGCTCCTCAATACTTCAATCCATACCCATACGCAAACAGCGCGGCCTGGCGCTCGCCCAGTTGCTGCATCGTCCGCGGCCACGAAAACGACAGCTTCCCCGTAGGCGCGAAATCGCCGAACAGCACGTCGGTCACACCCTCACCTTCGCTGCCCGGCAGCCACGCCGCCACCAGCGCGTCCGCTTTTTCCAGGACCTCGCCCAGAATCAGCGGCCGGCCGGAGAGCAGCACTACCACCACCGGAATGCCCGCGGCCTTCATATTATTGACCGCCGCCACATCTTCCGCCGCCAGCGACAGGTCCGCGCGGTCGCCATCGAATTCCGCGTACGGCTTCTCGCCGATCACCACCACGCCCACCGCCGCGCCCGCGGCGCCCGTCCCGTCCTTCGCAAACGTCACCCGCGTGGCGCTCCCCACCGCCTTCCGAATCGCCGCCAGGATCGTCGTGCCCCCCGAGGTCACCGCCCCGCTCTTGCCCTGCCAGTCGATGGTCCAGCCGCCGCACTGGTTGCCCAGGTCGTCGGCATTCTTGCCCCCTACGTGGATGCGCGCCGCGCCCTTCGCCAGCGGCAGCGTCCCCCGCTCGTTCTTCAGCAGCACCAGCGATTGCCGCACCGCATCCCGCGCCACCGCCCGGTGCTCCGCCGAGCCGAAGCTCTTCTGCAGCTTCCGGTCGGCCAGTTGCGAGCGGCCCTGGTCCATCATCCCCAGCGCGAATTTCACGCGCAGGATGCGCGTCACCGCGTCGTCGATGCGCGCCATCGGCACCTTGCCCTCCTTCACCAGCCCTTCCAGGCCGGCGATGAATTCGCGGTACCGCTCCGGCACCATGGCCATATCCATGCCCGCGTTGATCGAGATGGCAATGGCCTCCTTGAAATCCGGCGCGAGCTGGTCGAGGGCATTGTAGTCGGAAATCAGGAACCCCTGGAATCCCAATTCCTGCTTGAGGATCTCCGTGAGCAGCCGCTTGCTGGCCGAGCACTTCACTCCGTTCCAACTGCTGTAGGACGGCATGATCGTGCCCACCCCCTCGCGTATGGCCGCCACATATCCCGGCAGGTGAATGCGCCGCAGCGTGGCCTCATCCACGCGCGTGTCGCCCTGGTCCAGGCCTTTGCCGCCGCGCGCCGAGCCGAAGGCCGTGCCGCCATCGCCCACATAGTGTTTGGCGCAGGCCAGCACCGCCAGCGGGTTGGCCAGATCCTCGCCTTGCAATCCGCGCACCGCGGCCGCGCCCAATTCCTGAACCAGCGCCGGGTCCTCGCCGAAGCCTTCGTACGTGCGGCCCCAGCGCACGTCCTGCGGCACTGCCACGCACGGCGCGAACGTCCACTGGATTCCCGTAGCCCGCACCTCCTCGGCGGTGATGCGCGCGATTTTTTCCACCAGAGCCGCGTTGCGCGCGCACCCCAGCCCCACGTTGTGCGGAAAGATCACCGCCCCCAGCACGTTATTGTGCCCGTGCAGCGCATCCACACCGTACAGGATGGGAATGCGCAACCGCGTCTTCGCGCTGTGCTGCTGGATGCGGTCGTACATGTCCGTCCATGCACCGAGGCTGTTGCCCTCCTTCGGATCGGAGCTGCCGCCGCTCAACACCGAGCCGATCGCGTACTTCTCGAGATCCGCCAGATCTTTGACGTACTCCTGGTCGGGCTGGGTCATCTGCCCGATCTTCTCCTCGAGCGTCATCCGCGCCAGCAGCGCCTTCGCCTGCGGATCGAATGACGCGAGTGTCTTCGCCGGCGGCGCCGCCGGCAGGCTCACCGCCACCGCAATGGCCGCCGTCAAAACCGCGCCCCAAACCTTCGCACTCGTTTTACGCATATAGCTCCTGCGCCTATCGCGCATCCTTCACGCACCGGAAGCCGATATTCAAGCCCCTCCAGCGCGCCGGCACCGTCGCCGCGTCCCAGATTACTTTGTCGTCCAGCGCCGATTCCTGAAACGATTCGCCGCGAATCGTGTACCATGGCTCGTCCGCCGCCGGCGCGGGCTGCAAAAGATCCTTGAAATGTTTTAGCGCTTGCGGGCTCGGGGAGGTCAGGTCGTACACAAACTCCCAGACATTGCCCACCATGTTTAACGCGCCGCTCGGGCTGGCGCCGGCGGCCAGGTCCGCCGCCGGCCGGACCTGCTTCGTGCCCACATTGGCGCGCGACGCGTCCTTCTCGTTGCCCCACGGAAATATCCGGCCGTCTGTGCCGCGCGCCGCCTTCTCCCATTCCCGCGCGGTGGGCAGCCTCTCACCGGCCCAGTTCGCCATGGCCTGTGCATCCAGTATCGAAACATTCACCACTGGATAATCCGGCTGTCCGGTGGTGAAATCCGGCGGAAGGTCGCGATGCGTTTCGTTGCAGAATGCGGCGTACAACGCGTTGGTGACTTCCGTCCGGTCGATGTAGAACGCCGGCATATCGACCGGTTCCTTCTTCTCGCCGAACAGAAATTTCCCCGCGGGCACCAGCACCATCTCGCCCGACCGCGCGCGGATGCTCCTCGCCAGCTCCGGCGCCGCCTTCGGGCGCAGTGCTACGAACAAGACCACCGCCACGACCAGCGCCGCCAGCACCGCAGCCGGCAGCAGCCACGACCGCCGCGCGGGCGCAGGCGCCGCGAGCGCCACCGTGGCCCCGTCCAGTTCGCCGGCGATGCGTTCCAGCTCCGCGCACACCGGCGCGAATCCCCGCGGCCGCTCGCCCGCGTTCTTCGCCGTACATCGCGCCACCAGGTCGCACAACCCCTGCGGCACGCCCGCCTGGCGCATCGGCTCCAGGTCCAGCGGCTCGTTCAGAATGCTGTAGAAGATCCGTTCCACGGTATCGCCGTGAATTGGCTTGCTTCCCGTCACCAGCTCGAACAGCAGCACGCCGAACGCGTAGACATCCACCTGTTCGGTGACGTTCTGCCCGGTCACCTGCTCCGGCGCCATGTAATACGGCGTCCCCAGCACGTAGCCCGCGCGCGTCATCTGCAGCCCCTCGGTCTTGGCGATCCCGAAATCCATCAGTTTCGCGACGCCCGCTTCGTCGATATGCACGTTCTCCGGCTTGATGTCGCGATGGATGATCTTCTGCTCGTGGATGTGCTCCAGCGCGCGCGCCACCTGCCGCGCGATGGCCAACTTCCCCCGCAGATCGCCTGTGCGGCCGCCCTTGATGGCGTGGCGCAGGTCTTCCCCGCGCAGGAATTCCATCACCAGGAACGGGCGGTGCGCCTCGTCTTCGCCGAAATCGTAAATGCGCAGCACGTTGTCGTGCGCGATATTGCCCGCCATGCGCGCCTCGGCCAGAAAGCGCGCTTTCACATCGGCGTCCTCGCAGCCGGCTTCGGTGAGGATCTTCACCGCCACCGTGCGCCCGATCACCGTGTCGCGCGCGCGGTAAACCTGCGACATCCCCCCGCCTAGAAACTCCTCGAGCTCGTACTTGCCGATGCGCGCGGGCAATTGCATTACTTCGCCACTTCGGACACGCAGCCCAGCCCGGAGAAATAGCCGCGATCGAAGACCGGCGGCGCCGCGGTGATATCGAAGCTGACGGTCACCGGCTGGCCCGCCGGATTGAGCACCGGCCGCCCCTGCTTTCCGCCGCGCAGGGTCATCTCGATCAACGATCCCTGGCGCTTGTCCGCGTCCCCCACGAACTGGAACACGGCCCACAGCCCCTCGTAGCTCGGATAGGTGAACTCGCTGCCGCCTTTGAATTTCACCACCAGTTGCACCCCGTGCGCCGCGCCCGGCCACACGAATGGTTTGGCCGCCGCGCTCGAGCCGCTGAAATTCGCGTTCTGCCCGTCGATGGCCAGCTTGATGCTCTCCGTCTCCGCCGAAACCACCGGCTTCACGGTGTAATGCAATTGGGGATCCGCTGCGCCGCCCGCATAGGCGGCGTCGGTGAATGCCGCGGCGCGGTTCAGAAACGCGAGAAACGCCGGGTTGATCTGGATGCCGCCCGCGGCCGCGGCGGGCACGAATTGCGGTCCCTGGTGGGTCAACGCCTTTTGCAGGTTGGCGTCGTAAAACTGCCAGACGGCGCCCTCCTTCGGTTTGAAGATGGCGTTGATCTCTGCCACTGTAGCTTGCGCGGTGGCCGCGGGAGCGAACGGATACTTGCTCAGCACCGGGCGCATCTGCGCGCACAAGCCCTTGCCCTTGCCGTTCAGCTCCGCCGGGCCGATGTTGCGCAGCAGCCCCTCCACGTAGGTGATGGGCTGCTCCAACAACGCCTGCGAGCCGCTGTCGATCTGCCCTTGCGGATCGCGCTGGAACGCCTGCGCCATCTGCCGCGTGGTCAGCTTGGCCTGCCCCGCGTTGGCCAGCGTGCCGGCCGCGGCCGCGTCGCCGGGCGCGCCCCCCTCGCCCGAAATCCCTTCGAGCGATCCCTGCAAGGTCAGCAGCGCGGTCATGTAGTTCTGGTTGGGCGGCGCAATGTAGCGGTCGCCGCACTGCGGCGGCACCACCGTCTGCACCGGTTGAAACAGGCTGGCCACGCCGGCGTCGTCCACCGCCGTGTTCTGCGACGCCACGCAGAACAACGCCAGCAGCGGCGACTGGTTGCCGGAAAGCAGCTTCAGCTTCTCCGCCGCATCCTTTAGCGACGCGTAGCGCACCACCGCGGCCCCCTTCAGATACGCCCGCCACTGGCCGGCGAAGTCGCCGTAATAGTGCGCCCGCGCGTCCTGCTCCAGCTTCGCGCGGTCGATGGTCGCCGAGCCCTGGTCGCCCAGCACCCACTGCTCGCCGCTGAAATAGCGGTCCACGTGCGCCAGCGCGTCCTTCATGAAATTCCATCCGCCCTTGGAAAATGCCCCCGGCACTTCGTGCGTTTCCACCACCACCTGCGCCGAGCCCGGATACTGGCGGTTGAAGTTGATCGGCTGATTGCTCTTGCCCGCCTCCGCCACCATGAACGCATAGACCCGCTCGGCGCCCGCGAAATGCGCCAGGTAGCGCCGCGCCTTTTCGATGGTGAAGCTGTCGTTTTCCTTGGAATAGGGGTTCTCTTCCTTCAGCTCGTCGGCGTAAAAGTCGAACTGCTTCTGCGCCAGTGGCAGACGGTCCGCATCCACGCTACGGCCGCCGCTCCACCACTTCAGCAGCAGCGGCGGCAGAAAAAGCCGCGTGCTCTTGTCGTGGTGCGAGGTGACCATCAGGTAGGCCTTCAACGCGTCGTAGGTCGGCCCGTACTCCGGCCCGGGCGTCGCCGGCAAGCCGCCCAGGTATTGCACCATGCGGTCCCTGGTGGGGGCGAAAAGCAGTTGCCGGAAGCGCTCGAAATAGACGCGCCGCGCCTCCGGATAAAGATCGTCTCCAATGTACAGGCCCCAGCGATAGCCGAGCGGCGCCCCTTCGCGCCGGTACGTCACCAGGGTGGCGAGCGACTGCCGCAGCGTTTCGAGCCGCCGCAGGCTGTCGAGCGAGGCCAGGTCGGCGCCGGCCGATTCCCCCGCCGCGATTCCCCGCGCCGCGTCGCGCACATCGGTCTCGAGCGCGCGGTTCTTGAAGTAGGAAACCGTGAAGCAGATCGCCAGCAGCAGGCACACGCCCGCCGCCGCGGCCAGCAGGATGCGCCGCGCCCCGCTGGTCCTGGTGCTCGCGCCGCTCGCGCCCAGGGCGGCGCGGTCGGCCAGCAGCACATCGTGAAACAGGTGGCTCAGAAACAGCCACTGCGGCACCTTCCGGGTACCCACCACCGGAGTCGGGCCGGGCGCCGGACCGGGAGCCGCGCGTCCGCCGGCACTGAAAATTCCGGTCGCGCCCGAGACCGAGCCGTACCCGCCCTGTTGCTGCGGCTGGGCCGCCGCCACCGGTGCCGCCTCGTTGATCACGATGGGGCGCACCCCCGTGAAATAGAAGCCGCGCAGAAACGGCGCCACGGTCAACTGGCTCGGCCGGCACAGGTCCACCAGGAACTGCACCAGGGTAGGCCGAATCTTGCGGAACTCGCGTGGAAACTCGTAGGCCGCGGGCAGTTTCGCGGCATCCGTTTCGCGCGCCAGAAACTCCGGCCGCGCGTCGGCCAGCGATCGGAACAGCCGCTCGAAATTCCCCGTCAGGCGTGCCGATTCCTCTTCCGCGTACACCCCTTCACTGCGCCGCGTCAGCATGGGAAGGGTCACGCCCAGCACCTGCGTGGCTTCGTCGTTGCTGAGGTTGCGCACGTACTCGGTGAAGAACGGCAGCCGGTCCATCTTGGTGAACAGCACGTAGACCGGCAGCGTGATTCCCATGGCCTGCGAAATCTCCACCAGCCGCGCCCGCAGGTTGCGCGCCGCGTTCACCGCCAGATCCGGCGCGCCCGGCTTGGTGAAGTTCTCGCAATCGAAGAACACCACGGCCGCGCGCGGCGCCTGCTCTTTCGCTCCCACCACCGAGGAGCGCGGCTGCATCTTCTTGACGAAGCGGCCCCACTTCGCCGGCTCGGCGGGCAGCTTGCCGCCGGCTTCCGCGAAAATCACGCGCCGCGAAAACCACAGGTTGGCGGTGCGCGTCGCAACCACGTTGGCGTTCTGGTGGACCTGTCCGGCCAGCAGCTCCGAATCGAGGCCCGAATTCAAAATGACGCTGGTCTTGGCGCTGCCGGCATCGCCCAGCAGAATGTACACCGGCAGGCTGCCCACGTGCGCGCCCGGCCCGAGTTTAGCCGCCGCCAGCCGGCCCTCGGCCTCGCGCATGAGCTGGTCGATCTCGTCGGAGCCCGCGCCGGAGGGCTCTTCCGGCTGGCCCGCCGCGGCCCTGGCTTTCTTCTTCTTGAGGTACAGCAAAATCACCAGGACGACGAGCGCAACCAGCACCAGCCCGAGAACGATGTAGATGGTCAGCATGGGCGCGCCCCGGTAAACATCGACACCGCCGCCACGTGCACCCCACCGCCGAGCACCACCTTATACACCACAAACAGCAGCACCATGAGCGCCGCGCAGATTACCGCGATGATCGCCAGCCGCCGCACCCATGGATCGTTCCGGATGCGCGCCGTTTCCCCCGGCAGCACCCAGTTCGGCGAAAGCGGTCCGAAGCGGCCCCGTATGCGGCGGATCTTTTCCGCGGTGGCATTCATCGCCTGGCTCAGCTCTCCTCGATTGCCCGCGCTGTAGCGCCCGCCGAAGCCCAGCAGCAGGCACAGGTAGTGCACTTCCAGCAGGTCGGCCAGGTCCGCCGAATCGTTGCGCCCGAGCAGGTGCTGCAGGTTCTGAAAGAACACTTCCCCCGCGATATGCGTGCCGAACAGCTCCTCCTGGAGCGGCTTGCGCAGCCAGTCGGCGAAGATGGGGTTCTGCGAGTTCAACACCGATTCGTCCAGGAACGCCACGGTGGCGAACGTGGCCAGCTTCACGTCCTCGGAGGGATAGCCCGCGGCCAGCGCCTGGCCGGCGGCGGTCTTCAACGCCTCGCGCGTGTGATGGCGAAACGCCTGCGCATCGCTGACGCCCTGCCGGCTGGCGCGCAGCCGCTCGATGGCGGTCAGCACTTCCTGATAGAGCAGCGGCAGGTTTTCCGGCCTGCGGGTATCGGCGGAAGGGGACATGGTCAGCGCTCCAGCACTACGAAGATCTCCACTTCCGGGCTGGGAAACTCGCCCGGAACGTACACCCCCACCTTGCGCAACTGCGTCATATGGTCCCAGCACGGGCCGTTCCTGCTGATCCCGAAGTATTGCGTCTCCACGCGCGCCGCAATGGCAGGTGGCGGGACGGGCAGATGCGTAAGTGCCAGGCCGGGAAGCGCGCGCTTCACCAGCTCGCGCACAAACGGCGGCGTGCAGACCTTGATGAGTTGCGGCGCCTTGGCCATCAGCTCCGGTTCGCTCATATGGGACCGTATGGCCAGCACCCAGCGCGCGCGGCCCAGCACCCGCTGGTCGGCGATTTCTCCCTCGTAGAAGTAATCGCCCGCCGCCGCCAGCGGAATCGACAGGCAGTTGGTGGGAACCACGGTTTCCAGGTGCGCGCGTATGTGCCGCTCGAGCTTTTCGAAGCACGCGCTCAGGTTCTGGTGATCGTAGAGCGGCAGGTCGCGGGGGTGCGAATCGAGCGCGAAGGTGCATAGCGCGCCGGCCAGGCGCGAGAGCTCCAGGAACAGCTCCTCGGGGTGGCCGCGCTTGGCGACCAGCAGATGGCGCAGCGGCGCGAGCGCCGAATTCACGGCGTGCAGCAGCCAGAAATTGGCGATCTCGCGCGTGGAGAACTCCGCGCGCGGCCCGCTTGCGCCGCGGCCGATGGCGGCGGCCTTTTCGTCGAGAATCCCGATGAGCCGCTCCGCCAGCAGCATGAGCCGCGCGCTGGCGCTGATCTGCAAAACCGGCGGCACGAAGTTGCCGTCGTAAACGAAGTGCCCCGAGCCGTCGCGCACCACGCGCGCCAGCGGCAGCGTTATCAGATCGCCGGCCGGCTCGGTATCGAGCAGCAGCCGCAGGTTCTTCCGGCCCAGCCGCACGGGCCGCTCGTCGGCGCCGGTATTCTCGTCGTGCAGCACGCGCGATTCGGCCACATAGCGGGCCTCGCCTGCCGCCCCATCTTCGAGCGCGCAGTTGTACCCGTTGGGCTTGCGCGGCGGAATGGCGAGCATCACCACCACGCCGTCGCGCGTGGGCGGAAACAGGTCGCCCATGGCGCGCGCCGCCGGCAGCGCATCGCTCTCCGGCATGTTGAAGGGCAGGCCGTCGGGAAAGATGCCGCGCGCGTGCACGGTCGAGACGGTGCCGTTCTCGAGCGCGTCGCGGTCGAGCTCCACACCGGCCAGCCCGTAAGAACCAAACCAAAGTGACGAAGTGGCGAACTGGATGGAATCTTCGAAATACCGGCTCTGCACCTGGAAATGATGCGGCCCCAGATACATGCCTTCCGACCAGACCACCCTCGAAAGCAGCTTCATAGGCCTGTGCGGATACTGTAACATAGGCGGCAAGGCGCGGGACGCCAGACCGAATGGACACCAGACCGAATGGCAATCTAAAGCATGCCCCACCAGGATCGTGCATGCAAAGGGGGGCATGCTTTAGCTTGCCCAGTCTGCCCCGCCCTCAGGTCTACTCCAGCGGCTTCGCCAGCACGCGGGCGATCACCAACGTCATGTCGTCGTGCTGAGGAGCGCCGGAGGCGAACGCGTCGGCTGCTTCCATGATGCGCGCCAGCATCTCGCTCGGCGGCCGATCGCGGCAGGCGCGGGCGGTCGCAATGAGAGCATCCTCGCCCCACTCTTCTTCGGCGGGATTTTCCGCTTCGCTGATGCCGTCGGTGTAGAGTATCAACAGGTCGCCGGGCTCGAGTGCGATCTCCGCCTGCTGGTAGCGCGACCGCGGGAAGAGTCCCACTGGCGGGCCGCCCGTCTCCAGCAGCACGACCTCCGCGCCGCGCAGCAGAATGGGCGCGTTGTGGCCGCCGTTGGTGTAGACCAGGCGGCGCGACGCGGGGTCGAACTGCGCGTAGAAAAACGTGGCGTAGCGGTTCTCGGGTGAGACGTCGCACACCAGGCGGTTCACGTTGGCCATGAGGCCCGCTACGTCGGAGCCGGCCTGCGATTGCCCGCGCACGGAAGCCTGCAGGCTGGCCATGAGCAGCGCCGCGGGCACGCCTTTGCCCGAGACATCGCCGATGGCCAGGCCGAGGCGGCCGTCCGACAGCGCCAGAAAATCGTAGTAATCGCCGCCCACGCCGCGCGCCGGCCGGCAGTGTCCCGCGTATTCCAGCGCCGCCACCACCGGCATGTTCTGCGGGAACAGCCGTTCCTGCACTTCGCGCGCGATTTCGATCTCGCGGTGAAGCAGTTCGCGCTGCGCCACCTCGTGGGCGATGACTTCCGAAAGGCGGCTGTTTTCGAGCGCCAGGCCAGTCTGCGCCGCCACCGTGCGCAGCAGGCGGGAGTCGCTCGGCGAATACGGCTCCTCGGATTTCTTGGGGCCAAGGCTGATGAAGCCGAGCAACTCCTTTTTCGACGCGAGCGGCAGCAGCAGTTGCGCGTCGAGGCGATGAAGTGCTTCCCGGTCGCTGCCGGAGGCTGGCTGCTCGACGGCCACGGGCTCGCGCGAACGGCGCAACTCGCTCACCGTGGCGGCTTCGCCGGCGAACGCGACTTCGGGCGGCATGGCATAGCCGGTAGCGAATGCCGGCCGGAACGCACCGCCGGCCTGCAGCATGACCGCGATGCGTTCCACGTGCAGCGATTCGGAAAGCTTGCGGGTGACGGTCTGGAGCAGCGCGTCGCGATCGAGAATGGTGCGCACCTGCTCGCTCAGCTCGCCCAGGATCTGCTCCGCGTTGTAGGCTTCGCGGAAGAAGCGGCGGTCCACCCAGCGGCGCAGGCGGTCGGCCTGGTTGCGCACCAGGAAAACCAGGGCGATGCCCACCGCCAGCAAGGCGATGCTCCGCGGACGGTTCACGTCGCGCGCTCCGGCAAGCGAAATAGCCAGCATCGCTACCCCGCCGGTAATTAGCACCCGGAGCGCCACGATGCCGCGCCGCGCCAGCGCGTACTGCACGCCCTGGCGGACCACCATGCGGACATCGAGCGCGCGCTGGACCACGATGACATACGCCATGGTGAGCGGGAAGAGGAGCATCATCATCAGGGATAACGGCAGCCACAGTCCATCCGCATCGCCCGGCTGGCGGTGCAGGAAGACGCCGGTAACGATGAACAGGAGGAACATCGGGGTCATGGCGACGGTGCATCCCCAGTAGAGGAGCTTCAATCGCCTCCGGTCGTCGCTGGCCAGCGACTCGTCGCCGTACTTCTCGCCGAGCCCCATGAAGAAGAGGCTGGTGGTTCCGAACAGCAGCACGATCCAGAACCAGTCGGGCCCCGGAAGGCGGGGCAACAGCCGGTTGGTGGTCTCCGCCGCCAGCGCCAGCCCGGCGGTGCGCAGTCCGTTCCACAGCGCCATCAGCGCCAGGGGCGCCGTCAGCAGCCATTTAATCCACGGCAGGCGCCGGTCCATGCGGCCGGGATGCGGGAAGCAGAGCCCGAACCACATCATGCAGATGGACCACGCAGGCTGTGCGAGCTCGCGAAACACGGCGGAGGGAACACCGACGGCCGGCGGCCAGCCGAGCGCACTCAGCGCGGCCGGACGATCCAACTGACTCAGGCCCAACAGGATGCCGAGCGTCAGCCAGGCGCGCAGGTCGCGCGGCCGCATGGCCGCTACCCAGAACCCCAGGGCGATCGAAAGCCACGGCAGCAGCATCCAGGTGACTGCGGCGAAGAACCACAGGAAGCCGCTTGACCGGGGCACGAGCGGCGCCAGCACGACGCGGTGCTCTGCCACCTGGCCGCCGCGATCCGTCGCAATGGCGAGCGCATCGCCCGGATGCCTGGAGCGGATGATGGCGTCATACGCAACATACCCGGCGAGGGGCCGGCCGTCCACGGCGACAATCCGGTCGCCCACGCTCAGGCCGGTCTCCTTCCCATAGTGGACCGCCGTGATGGTGGGCCAGGGATAGCCGATCGAGACCGGCGTGGCGCAATAGTCCGCGGTAAGATCGCGGATCAAATCCACGGTGAAGGTGGTCTGGCTGGCCAGGACGACCACAAACAGCGCTGCCAGCCAGATATGGGGCCACCGGTTCGATGTTTGCATAGGCCCCTCAACCGGCTTGCGGCAACAGAATGATCAGCTCCAACTGCGGGTTCGGCAGATCGCCGGGAACGTAGGCAGCCAGGTTGCGCGCGCGTTGTATGGCTTCCCAAACCACGCCGGACTGGCTCAGGCTGAAGTACTGGTAGTTGAGCTTCACGGGGATGGCGCTGGGCGGCGCGGGCACATACGTCAGCGCCACGCCCGGCAGCGCCTGGCGCACCAGGTGTTCGATGTGGCTGGCGGAGCAGACCTTCACCAGCGGCGGGGTCTTGTTGACGATTTCCGCCTGGCTCGCCTCGGCGCTCACCGCCAGGTACATCTTGGTGTCGACCAGGTATTTCTCGTTATCGAGCGAGGTGGCGTAGATGGAAGGCTGCACCAGCTTGAGGGGCAGCGATACGAAGTTGCTCGGCACCACGGTTTCGAGCAGCAGGCGCAGTTTCTCGTCGAGCGCGGTGAAGCATCGGCCCAGGTCGTCGTGATCGTAGGCCGGCAGATCGCGGGGATGAATATCCACGGAAAACGTAGTGAGCGCGCCGGCTAGCGAAAGCATGGCGGAGAAGAGCGCCTCGGGATGGCCGCCGCGCGTTTCGAAGAGATGTCGGAAAGTGGGAAACGCGGTGTTGATGGTGTAGAGCAGCCAGAAATTGGCGATGTCCGCGGCGGTGAAGTCCGCGAGGCTCTGGTTTTTCTGGCGGCGCAGGCCGGCGATGGCGCTGGAACGCGCGCTGAGAATCTCCACCAGGCGGCGCGCGATGGCGGTGAGATACTCGCTGGCGCTGAAATCGAGCAGCGGGGGGACGTAGCGCGGGTCCAGCTGAAACGTGCCGGCCTCGCTGCGGCGCACGCGCGCCACGCGCAAAGTGGAGTAGCCGTCGCGCGATTCGCTTTCCGCCAGCACGCGGAGGTTCTTGCGGGCCACCTGGACGGGCTTTTCCGAGAGCCCGGTATTTTCGTCGCGGAACAGCTCGATTTCGGCGCGATAGCGGGCACCGCCCTCGCGTCCCGCCGCGGCCACGTTGAGGCCGCGCTCGCGATACTGCGGCACGGCGAGGTGAAGCTCGACGGCGGTCTGGTCGGGCTCGAAGCAATCGGCCAGTGGACGCGGCGGCGGGGCACTGTCGGAGCCGGGGATTTCAAACAGCAGGCCATCGGGCAGAATGCCGGCGGCTGAGGAAATGCCGAACGCGCCGGCGGACAGCGCCTCCTGACTGATCTGCAGGGAGCGGAACCCCCACGGCCGGAAGGACAAGCCCTCCAGCTGGAACTGCAAAAGGTTCTCCAGGTAGCGGTCCTGGAGCTGAAGGTGCTGCGGGCTGAGGAAGGTCCCCTTGGTCCAGATCACCGGTTGCAGGCGCTTCATTCTGGAAACAAGGTAGCAGAACGGGAAGAAAGGGACCAGGGGCCAGGGGCCAGGGGCCGGGGCTAGGAAGCTCGCTTCGCTCGCAGCGTTCTGGAAAAAGTCGCGAGCGAAGCGAGTTTCCTTCCCCCGGCCCCCGGCCCCCGGCCCCTGCCTACCGCGGCCCCAGATACTGCACGTGGACGTAGGTGCCCAGACGCACGTTATAAGCAAGGTACCAGCCTGGGTGATCCGGGTCTTCAAAGACGGTGATCTCATCGGAATCCCAGAGCCAGCCGTTGACGTACTCAAAATCGAAGGGGGCAACGCTGAAAAAGAAGTTATTGAAGAAGAAGCGTTCCCGGTTCCCACCGCCGAGCCGGAAGATATGCGAGCGTCCGAAGCCGCCGGTGAAGCGCCCATGTTCGAAGGGCCGCTCCAGGTGAAAGCGGCGGTCGTTGCGCCCGGCATCGTGTCCTACCCACTGCCCGTTGGGATGGACGTGGGGCGCCTCGGGATGCCCGGGATGATCGGCGAAACTGCGATGCTCATCGCCGCGATGCTCGGGCGCGGCGGGCGGCGGCTGCCCGTGCGGCGCATGTTCCGCGCGCGCGGGAGGGGGACCATGAGCGGGGATGTTATGGTGTTGTTCGTTGCGTTGGTGCTCGTCTTCCTTGCGCCGGTCCTGCGCCCATGTCACGACCGAAAGTGCCAGCAGTAGCGCCAGCAGTCCAGTGGTTTTCTTCATACACGACCTTTCGTTACGGCAGAAGTCTAGCATTTTTGCGGAGCAAGGCGGTCGCCAAATTGGGCGGAATGAGGAGATCCGGCGGCCGGCATGGTGCGAAAACAGACGCTCGGCGCGGTCGCGTGCACGGTGACGTGCGCCCCCACCACCGGTTCCGCTGGATGAGGCCGCGAAGGACCGGTTGACCGCCGTCCTGGTAACATGAGAGCGAAACTCCATGATCGACAGGGTGCTGGGACACTACCGCATCGTTGCCAAGCTCGGACAGGGCGGCATGGGAGTAGTCTACCGGGCGCGCGACGAAGTGTTGCAGCGCGACGTCGCATTGAAATTCGTGGGCGAAACGCTCGCCCGGGAGGCCCGGCAATTCCTGCTGCGGGAGGCACGCGCGGCTTCCGCCCTCTCCCACCCGAACATCTGCACCGTGCACGAAGTAAGCGAAGCCGGCGGTGAGTTCTACATCGTGATGGAACTGATCGAGGGCAAGCCGCTGAGCGCCTCGATCGTCACTGGAGGGTTGGCGAGCGAGTCCGTGATGCGCTACGGCGTCCAGATAGCCGGCGCGCTGACCCATGCGCACGGGCGCAACCTCGTGCATCGGGACCTGAAGAGCGCCAACATCATGGTGACCCCGGAAGGGCTGGTCAAAGTGCTGGATTTTGGCCTGGCGCGGCGTCTGGCCGCGGAGGCGCCGGTAGAAGGCACGCGGACCATGGAGACGATGGAAGCCGCGGTCTCGACCGGCGGCACGCTGTCGTACATGTCGCCGGAAACGCTGCGCGGCGAGCCGGGAGACTACCGCAGCGACATCTGGGCGCTCGGCGTGGTGCTCTACGAAGCCGCGGCGGGCGAGGTGCCATTTCACGGGCGGACCACCTTCGAGGTCAGCTCCGCCATCCTGCACGATCCGCCGCCGCCCCTGCCCGCGCGAATACCGCCCGGCCTGGCGGCCATCATCCAACGCTGCCTGGCGAAGGAACCCGCGCAGCGCTATCAGCGCGCCAGCGAGGTGCGGGCGGCACTGGAGGCGATTCAAGCGGCCAGCGCCGTGGCGGGACCCCCGGGCGATCAGCGCGGGCCGCGCACCACCGTGCACCGCGGCATCAAGCATCTCACCGTCAGGAACGGCGACGTTCTGTTGCTGGCCGGCACCATGAAAGGCGTCTTTTTGCTGCGCTCCGCGGTCGGAGCGGTACAAGCCCCAATGGTTTTGCAGGAAGAGGCGTTCCGGGCGCGCGGGGTGCATCACCACCTTGTGAACGCACTGGCCGTCGAACTCCGGATACTTCTCCGGCATGTGCACCACGCGAATGCCGCGGTTGCGCGCCTGCCAGGTGCGCCCGCCGTCTTCGGTGGCGTAGACGCCGCCTGCCGAAATGGCCACGTACATCCGCTGCGGATTCTGCGCATCGAGCACAATGGTGTGCAGGGTCAGGCCGCCCAATCCGGGCATCCAGCGGGGGCGGTGCGGATGGTCGTACAAGCCCCGCACCAGGGAGAACGTTTCGCCGTCGTCGCGCGATTCGTAGAGCGCCGCCGGCTCCACCCCGCAATACATGACGTTCGGCTCCCGCCGGGCGTCCCAGGCAAATCTGCCAGATGTTCTTCAGGGTGGCGCCCGAGTCGGCCGGAAACTTGATGGGCGCCTCCTGAGGATTGGTCCAAGTCCGCCCGTAGTCGTCGGTGTAGCGCAGAAAGGAGCCCCAGAGCATGCTGGAGGTCGAGGCCCACAAACGGTGGCGGCCTTCCCGGCCGTCATAGGCCAGCGCATACGCCGCTTGCCCGTGAAAGTACGGACCGGCGACATCCCAGCGCCCGCGCTCGGCCAACTACGGCGAAAGCTGGCAGGACATCGCCCATGGCGTGCCGTCGGACTATGGTTTCGCGATGGCGGGCCACCCGCACAATCCCGACTGCGTCTACATCCTGCCCATGGAGTCCGACGAGTTCCGCTGTACTCCGGAGGGCTGCCTGCGCGTCTATCGCACGCGCAACGCCGGCGAAACCTGGGAGCCGCTCATCCGCGGCCTGCCGCAAAAAGGCTCGTATGAGACGGTTTTGCGCGACGCCATGGCGGCGGACTCGCTGGACCCGGCGGGCATTTACTTCGGCACGCGCAGCGGACAGCTCTACGGCTCGGCCGACGAAGGGAAGAGCTGGAGGAAAATTCTGGAGGGCCTGCCCCCGGTGGTTTGCGTGAAGAGCGCCGTGGTAGGGGAGCGCCGGGCCAGCCACGCGCCGCGGAAACCCAAGCTCCCTACATCCGGGAAGCGGAGCTCACCGCGCGGGACCGGCGGAGCCCGGAGGAAACGGTAGCATGGCGGTTGCGTTTTTGATACCCGGCCCGTTGCGTTCTTTCGCCGCCGGAAGTAGCCGGGTCGCGATCGATCCCGCGCCAGGCACGCTGGCCGCCGCACTGGAAGCGCTGTGGCAGCGGTGTCCCGGCATGCGCGACCGAATGGTAACCGAGCAGGCTCAGATCCGGGAGCACATCAACGTATTCGTGGGCAGCGAAGATATCCGGTATACGGGCGGTCTGCAAACGCCCCTGCGCGACGGGGCGGAGATTACGATTCTGCCGTCCATCACCGGCGGGGTGCACGCCCCCTAATTCGGTGACAGGCTACGAAACCCCCAAACTCCGGAGGATTTCGCAGCCTGCCGGCGAATGACTGCTTCCATCGTCTATCGATGGGGCTTGACAGAAGCCCGGAGTTCCCTCATACTACTTCCATCGACAGGCGATGGGAAAGCCTGGCAATCGGAAGGTGCCGGTATGAGACTGTTGCGACGGATGCGGTACTTCCTCCACCAGCGGCGGGCCGAGGCGGATCTGGCCGAGGAGTTGGAGTTCCATCGCGCCATGAATCGAGAGGCCGGCGGCAGCTTGCGCGAGATGGGCAATATGACGCACGCCCGCGAGGAGGCGCGCGCCGTCTGGATCTGGCCGTGGCTGGAGAGCGTCTGGCGCGACGCGGCCTACGGCTGGCGCAACCTGGTGAGGCAGCCGGGCTTCGCCCTGGTGGCGCTGCTGGCGCTCACCTGCGCCATCGGCCTCAACACCACGCTGTTCACGATCTTCAACGCGATCGCCCTGCGGCCCTGGCCGGTTCGCGATCCGGGCCGCGTGGTAAGCGTGGCCCGCGCGGTTCGCGAAGGCGCCGCCGGCTTCGGCGTGGCCGAGTATCGCTATGTCGCGGCGCATTCCCGGACCTTCTCCGGCCTCATGGTCGCCGAGAACGGGGAACAGGTCAGGCTGGAGAAGCGTTCCCTGCAAGCGACCTACGTCACCGCCAACTACTTCCGGGTCCTGGGCGTGGACATGCAGCGCGGCCGCGGCTTCATGGAAGAGGAAGACCGCGCCGCCGGCCCGCGGGCCGTGGCGGTGATCAGCGATGCGCTGTGGCGCAACGCATTCGGCGGCGACCCGGCGATTGCCGGACGGCGCGTTCGCTTGGAGGACATTCCCTTCACGATCGTCGGGGTTACCCCGGCGGGCTTCAGCGGAACCTCGCCGATGCGGAACGACATGTGGACGCCGCTGGCGGCGCGCAAGCTGCTCCGCCCCCACGACCCCGGCGTCGAGTCGTACCTCACCTCGCCCTATTACTGTTGCATACACATGGCGGGCCGCCTGGCGCCGGGGGTGACGCGCGGCCAGGCCCAGGCCGAGGTGTCGCTCCTGAGCGACCGGTTCCGGACGCAGAACGGGCTGGAGCGCGGCGGCCGGGCGCTGGTTTCGGGAACCGCGTGGATGGGCAACCCCAGCCAGAAGCGGCAGGCCGCTCCGGCGCTGCTGCTGCTTTTCATGGCGGTGACGCTGGTGCTGTTGCTGGCCTGCTCCAACGTGGGCAACCTGCTGGTGGCGCGGGCCGGAGCGCGCCGCAAAGAGATCGCGGTGCGGCTGTCGCTCGGCGGCAGCCGGGCCCGCCTGGTCCGCCAATTGCTGGTCGAGAGCATGATTCTGGCCATCGCCGCCGCCGCGCTCGGGCTGGCCATGGCCTACGTGCTGCCGCCGGCGGCGATGGCCTGGCTGGCCTCGGACGTGGTCTTTCAGCTCAAACCCGATGGCACCGTATTGGCTTACACGGCGGCGGTGGCCGCGGTGGCTTGCCTGGCCTTCGGCCTGGCGCCGGCCCTGCATGCCACCCGCGGCAGCGTAGCCGCGGCCTTGAAGGCGGAAGCCCGTTCCGGTCCGGCGCGCTTGCCGC
Organism: Terriglobia bacterium; assembly: GCA_020073615.1. Lineage (GTDB taxonomy): Bacteria > Acidobacteriota > Terriglobia > Bryobacterales > Bryobacteraceae > JADGNR01. Next base: position 36,402 of record JAIQEX010000009.1, on the reverse strand, counting down.
TGCGCACCGTGCTGCTCGCGGTGCAGGTGTCCATCAGCGTGATTCTGCTGTCGGCAGCCGGCCTGCTGGTGCGCGGCCTGGCGCGCACCTCGCAGCTCGACCCGGGCTTCGACTATCAAAACGTGACGGCGATGCAACTGGACGTTCCGCTCAGCCTCTATAGCGGTCCGCGCGCCGGCGCGCTCGCGCGGCAGTTGTTGGCGCAGGTGGAACACGCGCCCGGGCTGGTGGCCTGCGGCCTGTCGCTGGACATGCCGCTGGGGAACTCGACCACCTCCACCAGCTTCGAGTGGCGCGGCAGACGGCAGCCGATCCTCCTGCACGACGTCTCCCCCGGCTATTTCGAGACGCTGCGAATTCCCATTATCGGGGGCCGCAATTTCGACGCGCCGGACATCGCGCAAAACGTAACCATCCTCAACGAAGCCGCGGTGCGCCGCTACTGGCCCGGCGAGAACGTGGTGGGCAGGACGCTCTCTTCGAACGGCAAATCCTGGTCCATCGTGGGCGTGGCGAAGGACGCGTATACCACCGGCCTCGGCTCGGTCGAGCCGGCGATGTACTGGCCGCTGGGACATCGGGACCTGGTTCCTCTGGTCCTGGTGAGGGCGCGATCGGCGGGCGGCCTGGCGCCGGTGATGGCGATTGTGAAACAGCTCGCACCACGCGCCGCCATCCAGCCGGTGGCGCTCGCCGACAACTTCGACCGCCAGGTGGCGCCCTCACGTTATGCCGCGCTGGTGGCCGGATTCCTCGGTTTCCTCGCGCTTCTCCTGGCGTCGGTGGGGATGGCCGGCGTGTTCGCCTACGTGGTGAGCCAGCGGACGCGCGAGATCGGCGTGCGCATGGCGCTCGGCGCCAGCCCGCCCCAGGTAGTGCGGCTGGTGCTGGGGTCGAGCCTGCGCGCGCTGCTCTATGGCGTGCTTGCCGGGGTGGCGGGCGCCGCGGCGGTATCGACGCTGCTGGTCCATGTTCTGCCCGGCGTACGGGCCTCCGAACCGGCGGTGTATGGCGGTGTGCTGGCGCTGCTGGTGCTGGCGGCCGGCCTGGCCAGCGCGGTCCCGGCCCGCCGCGCCACGCGCATCGATCCCGTCCGCGCTCTGCGCTGGGAGTAAGCGCGCGGCCTCACTCCTCGCGTAGCGCGATGGCGGGGTCCACGCGGGTGGCGGATGCTCGCGGCTGGATGCTGGGCGCGATCGCCTGCGCCGCCCAGGCGGTTGCGGCCGCCGAGATCCACTGGTCCGGGCCGAAGGGGAAGCCGCTTTCGAAGTATGGCTGGAACTTGATGGCCCGGCTGCGAACGTACCACGATCCGTCCGCGTATTGCGTCGCGAGCAGGTAATCCACGCCGCGCCGGTATGGGCCGTCTTTCAACCGCAGCGCTCCCGATTCGCCGAGCGCGGTAAGCGCCTCACCGGTCGAAAACGCATCGCTGCTCAGATAGGGATTGCCAGCCCAGCCGCCATCCTGCCGTTGCAGCGCCAGCAGGGGCAGCGCCGCTTCCCGCAGCTCAGCCTTGGCCGCACCGGCCCACGCGAGGCCCAAAAGCCGCATCGCGAAGTCCTCCGTGCTGGCCGGCTTGCTTTGTTTGAGCCAGGCCCGCGCGCGCGCGATCCGGGAGGCGAATTCCTGGCCGCGCGCCGGGAAGGAGTAGGCCTGGATCGCCCGCAAAGCGCGGGCCGTGCCGGCAATCACGCTTTCCGTGATAGGCGGCCGCGGCTCCTCTTCCCCGCCGGCCCAATACCCTTCCGGGTCCTGCGATTCGGCCAGGTCCACCACCGCCGCGTCCGTGATGGTGTCCGGCTGGTAGCCCGCCGCTTCCAGCCCCAACAGGTTCTCCGCCAGCCGGTTCGGTCCACCGGCGGGGTTGAGCGATTGCAGGAACTCTTCCTGCGAGGCCGACCACTGCGCTTTCATCTGCGACAACTGTTCCTGCGCCGCCGTCTCGTCGACAGCCGCGCCGGCGGCTCTTGCCGCGCGCTGGGCGCGGGCAATCAGCGGCTGGTGATGACAAGACACGCATCCGCTCTGGTTGAAGAACTCCGTGCTCGATCTCTGCAACAGACCAAGACTGCGGGAAAGCGCCACCGCCCCAGGCGCCCGTGGGATATCGGGCCGCTTCGGGGCGGCATACGCAACGCCCCGCTCCGCGCCCGCGTTCTTGAGCGCGGCGATCACTTGCGGGTAGCCGAATTTTTCCGCCCAGTCCAGGGCCGTTTCGCCGGCGTTGTCGCGGACGTTCACGTCGGCGCCGGCCTTCAGCAAGGTCTGCACGATCTGCGGCGCCGCGTATTCGGTGGCCACCGCGAAAATCAGCGGCGTCAGCGACCGGCTGTCGCGCGCATTCACGTCGGCCCCGGCCTTAAGCAGGCCGCCGACCATTTCGAGCGGACCGAAGGCCGCGGCACGATGCAGCGGCGTCAACTTAATCATGGCAATGGGTCCGTGGCGCACAGTATTGGAAGACGTGCTGGTGACATTCACGCGCACGCCCTTCTGGATCAGCAGCCCGACCGCATCGGCCTGCTTGCTTTTGGTCGCCATAATGAGCGGCGTCTCGCCTTTTTCGTTCGTGGCCTCCGGATCGGCGCCCTTGGACAGCAGCAGCCGCATGGTCTCCACTTCGCCAATGGAGGCCGCCAGGCCGAGAGCCGTATTGCCGCGTTTATCCGCGACATGAACATCCGCGCCGGAAGTCAGCATCAGGGCGACCACGGGCGAGCCGCCGGGCCGTAAGGCAGCCAGCATCAGCGGCGTCCGGCCCTGCCGGGAGCGCGCGTTCACGTTGGCTCCCCGCGCGATCAGCAGGCGGGCTTTGTCCGGATCGCGCGCGCCCCACAGGAGCGCGGTGGCATCGAAGTCATTGCGCGCGTTTACATCGGCGCCGGCATCGAGGAGAAGCTTCAGGGTCTCGAGATTCCCGAAGGCCGCGGCGTGCATCAACAGGGTCGCTCCACGCCGGTCGCGCGCGTCGATGGCGGACTTCGTGAGATGGCTCTTCAGAAAAGCCGCATCGCCCCGCCGAATGGCCGGAAACAGCCCGGCGGTGTCGCTGGAGTCCGCCGGAAACACGAGTGGCACCCAGATCGCGAAGAGGAATACCAATCTACCCATAGAAACTCTCCCCGGCAGAAGGGGCGCCGGTGCATTAGAATACCATGCGCACCGGAGCCCAGGGGGGCGAAGCGTTGCGGCCGGTCTTATTCTTCGCGCAGCGCGATGGCGGGGTCCACGCGGGCGGCGCGGGCGGCGGGGATGGCGGCGGCGGCCAGGGCCACCAGCGCCAGGATGGCCGCGGCGCTCAGGAAGGCGACGGCATCGAGCGGCTTCACGCCGAACAGCAGCGCGCCGAGGCTGCGCGCCAGGGCGGCGGCGCCGGCGATGCCCAGGCCGATTCCCACGGCGGCGATTCTCAGCCCACGGGCCAGCACCATGCGCAGCACGGCGCCCACGTGCGCGCCGAGCGCCATGCGGATGCCGAACTCGCGCGTCCGCTGGGTGACCGAAAAGGCCAGCACGCCGAACACACCGACCGCCGCGAGCACCAGCGCCAGAGCCGCAAAACCGCTCAGCAGGCGCGCCCGGAAGCGCGGGCGGGCCCCCGATTCGTAGGCGATCTGGTCCATGGCCCGCACGTCGGTCACCGCGAGATCCTTGTCGGCTTTGGCGACGGCCGCTTTCACGGCGGAGGTCATAGCCAGCGGATCGCCACCGGTACGTACGGCAAGGGAAGGGTCGAACCAGGGATTCTGCGCGAGGGGAACGTAGATCTCGAGGGCGCTCTCGGTTTCCGTGAGACCGTCGACATGGACCTGCCCGGACACTCCCACGATCTCGCGGTCCACATACCCCGGGCCGCGCATGTCCATGGCCTGCACCTTCACGTGGCGGCCGATGGCGGGGCCGCCGCGCAGGCAGCGCCGCACGAACTCCTGGTTCACGATGGCGACCGGCTGCGTTCGGGCGGTGTCGCGATCGCCGAACGGCCGGCCAGCCAGCAAAGGAATGCCAAGGGTCTCGAAATAACGCGGCCCCACAATCTGGTAGTGCGCCGCACTGCGTTTGCTCGCCTCTAATTCCGGCTCACCGATCACCTGGAATCCTTGCCCGATGTCCCATCCGGTCAGGGGAAGACTGCCTCCGAAAGACGCGGACACCACGCCGGGCAGCGCTTCGATTTCGCGCTGCGCCGCATCGTAAAAGGGGAGCGTTCGATCCGGGGTGGGATAGCGGGTGAGAGGAAGACTCATGTGCATGGTGAGCACCTTGCCGGCATGAAAGCCGGGGTCCACCTGGCTCAACCGGTCGAGGGTGCGCAGGAACAGTCCGGCGCCGGAGACCAGGACCACGCCGATGGCGATCTCGGCCGTGGCGATTCCGCCCAGCAACTTCGCGTTCCCCGAGGTGGCGATGCGCCCGCCGCCGCGCAGCGCGTCCGCGAGCGAGGTCCGCGCTCCTTGCCAGGCGGGCGCCAAACCGAACACGAGGCCGGTGGCGAGCGTAACCACCAGGGCGAATGCCGCCACCCGAAAGTCGAGCGTGAGATCCAGGCCGGGCGGCAGGGTACCGGGCGGAATCAGCGCTGGCGCCACGCGGATCAGGCCCCAGGCGAGCGTCACGCCCGCGGCGCCGCCCAACGCCGCCAGGAGCACGCTCTCGGTCAGGAGTTGCCGCACCAGCCGCAGGCTTCCCGCGCCCAGCGAGGCGCGCACCGCCATCTCGCGCGCCCGGCCGGCGGCGCGCGTGAGCATCAGGCTCGCGACATTGGCGCACGCCAGGAGAAGCACCAGGCCCACCACGCCGGCGAGCACCAGCGAAGTGGCGCGCAGTTCCCTGCCGACCATGACTTCACGCAGCGGTTCGACCGTGATGCCCCAACCCTGGTTGGTGGCGGGCGCGATCTCCGCGATGTGCCGGGCGACCGGCTGCATGGCGGTTTGCGCCTGCGCCATCGCCACGCTGGGCTTGAGCCGGCCCAGAACGCCGAGGTAGTGCATGCGCCGCTGGTCGGGGTCGCGCGTCACGATGAACAGCGACCAGATGTCGGTCTTCCAAAGGAATTGGAAGCGGGCGGGCAGGACGCCGGCGACGGTGAACGGCTTTCCGTCCAGGTGCACGATGCCGCCCACCAGCCTGGGGTCGGCGCCGAAGCGGCTGCGCCAGGTGCGCTCGCCGAGCAGGATCACGTCGGCGCGCGTGCGTTCGTCCCCGGCGGTGAACAGGCGGCCCGCGATCGGGCGGATGCCCAGCAGGTCGAAGAACTCCAGGGTCACGGACTGGCCTTCGAGGCGCTCCGCGCCGTTGGGCGTCTGCAGGGTCTTCGAGCCGCCGGCGTAGGCGGCCATGCTACTGAAGGCCGTGTTCTGGTCGTGCCAGTCGAGGAAGTTGAGCGGCGATACCCGGTTGCGCGTGTGGCTGGGCGGCTGCTCCCAGAGCGAGACCACGCCATCGGGATTGTGAAAGGGCAGGGGCCGGAGCAGCGCGGCGTCAACCACGCTGAAGATGGCCGAGTTGGCCCCGATTCCGAGCGCGAGCACGAGGACCGCAACGGCCGTGAAGCCGGGCGCGCGCCGCAACAGGCGGACGGCATAGTGAAGGTCCTGACCGAATGAGCGCATAAGGGTCAGACGGGAGAGGGCGGCAGCGGTTAGGCAGCGTGCCGTCCCAGCGCGCTACCGAGCGCTTCGTCCAGCGCGTGCTGCCGCTCCGCGTCCAGCTTCTTGCCCCCGGCGGTCACATAGAACACATCGATGGCCTTGTGCCCTTTGGTATCGATCAGCACCACCTCGATGTTCCCGCCGCTGGAGGAGATGGCTGAAGCCAGGTCGTGGAGCAGACCCGGCCGGTCTTCGGCCACGATTTCCACCAGCGTCGCCGTGTCGCTGGCCTGCGCGTCAAAAGAAACGGCGGCGGGACGCTGATGTAAAGCTCGCCCAGCGGCTGACCGGCAACGAAATCCACGACCTTCGGTTCAGGCTTGAGCCGGCGCAACTCCGATAGCACGTTGGTGTCGAGCAACCATGCCATCAGAACCCGACATTTCGCACGGGGGACCGATGGCGTGGCACTTCAAGACCGATCTCCCTGCAGGGAGAATCCTGCATTGCCGCGACGAGTGCTGCGCCTGATGCCGAACCGGGCGGTTCGGAAGTCGCACCCGCCTCCGCGAGAATCCGGTCCAACGCCTCGCGCACCAGCGCGTCCGTGGAGAGGCCCTTGGCACGAGCCAAAGCGACGAGTCGGGCTTCTTCCTGCGGCTGAAGCGGCAAAGTGATGGTCACGGCACGGTCTCCTCTCATCATTATGCACCCAAGGCGTTACAAAGCGGCGCCTCACAGTTCAGAGCGGCCGAGGCGACTGCTGCACGAACTCGGCATTGTGTGTAGCACGAACCGAACGAGGACAATCGCCGCCATGGCCAGATTACAGCCCTCTTCCATAGAGAGTGAATCGGGCCACAACGGAGCGTGAGCCGAACTGCTGGAAGGGTGGCGGATCACCTTATGGTCTTCAGCGGACGCGAAATGGTACAACGTACAACATAAAGGCCGTTAATGTTACGTCATTTCCCCGACCGGTTCCGGTTTTCGTCCAATGGATAATCAGGCGTCATTTTCAGAACGGCAAGGTCTCGTCCGGCCCGGAAAAAATGCGCCAGCCGATCATCGACATCCTTCGCCGCTATTCGTCCGCCGCGTTCTTATGGGAGCGCATCGAGCGACTGTTCAACCGGTACGGCATTGACGACTGGCCACCACCAGCAGAGGCGATCACAATTTCAAAAGAGGAAGGCGACCTGGATTTCATCGCCGCCAACCCGAAGGAGATGAAGACGCGCGGGCCTACCCTTTCCAGCAGGAGTTGAACGACTATTTCCAGTACGCTGGCATCGGCTGGCAGTTCGTTGACGGCAAGGTCATCATGCGCGGCGATGAGGCCTTTCAGCGTACCGTGCAGATTGCTCCGGCCGAGTTGACAGCGGCCGGTCGGACCACGGCCGCGGAACGGATTGAAAGCGCCATCCGCAACCTGTCGCTGCGGCCGAAACCCGATTTCAGCGGCGCCGTCGAACGCGCATCGAACGCGCATCGAACGCCATGGAATGCGTACTGCACGACATCACCGGCGCGAAGAAACAAATGACGCTTGGGGATTATCTCAGTCAGCACCCCAACCTCTTCCCCCGGCCATCTGAAAAAAACCATTGAAGGCCTGTGGGGCTATGCCTGCAATTCAGGCGCGCGGCACGGCAAAGAGAACGTCGAGCCGCCGCGCGAGGAAGCCGAATTCATCGTGGGCATCGCCGCGGCCTTCACGACTTGCCTGAACCGAAAGCATCCCCGGTCTTGAGATGTGATCCGGCCCTTCTCCGTCGACCATTGTCCGTTGTCACCATGACTCGAAACCGGCTTGCTCCTCGTGGTCGATCGACTCGCAGCCACGCGATCCCGACGGCGCGCGGATCGACCGCAGGCATTGGCGGCGACGTGCGGCCTTCCACCACGCTGGGCAACTCAGCCCAGCGCGCGGCGCAGCGCTTCGTCCAGCGCGCGCTGCCGTTCCGCGTCCAGCTTCTTTCCCCCGGCGGTCACGTAGAACACATCGATGGCCTTGTGCCCTTCGGTATCGATCAGCACAACCTCGATGTTCCCGCCGCTGGAGGAGATGGCCGAAGCCAGGTCGTAGAGCAGGCCCGGCCGGTCTGCGGCCACGATTTCCACCAGCGTCGCCGTGCCGCTGGCCTGCGCGTTAAAAGAAACAGTCGGCGGGATGCCCGCCCTGCGGCTCGGAAGCGTGGGCTTGGGACGGCTGCGCAGGAGTGCGCGCACGTCGGTCTTCCCGGCAATCACGCGCTCGATGGTGGTGTGCAGACGGTCCACCTCGGCGGGATTCAGGTCCAGGGTGCGCAGAGGGTCGGAGAAGGTGAAGGTGTCCAAAACTACGCCGCGCCGATTGGCGAACGCCTCGGCCCTGAGGATGTTCAGGGCGAAGCTGGAAAGCGTTCCGGCCACGGCAGCGAACAGCCCCGGGCGATCGGCGGTGACCAGCGTCAGTTGCCAGGCCGATTCCAGGCGGCGGATGTCCACGGCCGCGCCGCGCTCGCGGCTCCGCGCTTCGAGGGCCATATGCTCGTCGATTTCGCCCTCGCTATGGGTGCGCAGATAGCGCGTGGGGAAGCCCTGGAGGAACGCCATGCGCTCGGGCGGGCCGGAGGGGAGTTCGCCGATGCGCTCGGTCTCCAGCTCGCGCGTCAGCTCATTGTAGACCGCCAGGTAGAGCTGCCATAGCTGTGCGGCGCGCCACGGCGTCATGGCGCCGGGATTCACGGCGCTGATGTCGGCCCAGGTCACCAGCGTGAGTGACTTGAGCCGCTCCACGGTTTCCACCTGGTGGGCCACGTCGCGGATGGTCTGCGGATCGAATACGTCACGCGACTGCAGGGCGGCGGAAAGATCCAGGTGCTTGCGGATCAGGTAGAGAACGGTGGCCCGCTCCGGCGCCGGCATACGGATGCGCCGCATGGCGGTTTCCGCCAGGCGCAGGGAGGCGTCGATGTGCCCCTCGCCGGGCGAGCCCTTGCCCACGTCGTGAAACAGCAGCGCCAACAGCAGCGCGCCGGGCTGCTTCACCTCCCCCAGCAGATCGCGGTAAGCGCCCTGGACGGACCACAGGTTCTCGATGGCGACGAGGGAATGTTCGTCCACGGTGTAGCGGTGGTAGAAGTCGCGGACCACCAGGCACTCCATCTGCTCCAGCTCCGGGAAAACGGCGGTGAGCACGCCGGTTTCATGCATGGCGCGAATGGCCAGTGGCGCATGGGGCAGCGTGAACATCTGGTTCAGGGCTGGCCAGAGGGCTTGCGGCTCGGCGAAGGTATCGCGCAGGTTGGCCAGCCGCGAATCGATGAGCTCGGCGGCTTCGCTCGACAGGCGGATGCCGTGACGCGCCACGAATTCGAACAGGTGCAGCACCAGTCCCGGTTCCAGGGCGAGGCGCTGCGGCGCGCGGAAATGGGCATGCTCGCGGTGCACGCTGAAGTCGGTGTTGGAAACGCGCGAGCGCCATTCGCGGAACTGCGCGTACAGGTTGCTGTAGCGGGCCTCGCCCTCTTCCAAAGCCCGCAGAGCGGCGCGATGAATATCGCGGGAGTGGCGATAATAGCGGCGCATCCAGCGGGCGGCGTTGTCCTCGCGCCAGTCGTCGGCGAGGGCGTCCTGGGCGTCGAAGGAGAGCACGTTGTGGTCGCGGCCGGCCTGGCAGTGCAGGTAGCAGCGCAGGCGCGCGAGGAAACGGAACGCCTCATGCAGGCCCGGCCCGGGCCGGTGCGGCACGCGCAGTTGTTCGAGCCAGCCGATGAGCTGGTAGTCGCGCAGGCCGCCGGGCGTCTCCTTGACGTTGGGCTCGAGATGATAGAACGTGTTGCCGAATTTGGCATAGCGTTCCCGCGCCAGCCGCGCCAGGTTGCGCACCAGCGGATCGCGCCCGGCTTCGAGAAAGCGCGGGAGCTTTTCCACCAGGCCGGCGTAGAGCGAACGATCGCCGGCGAGGTAGCGCTGGTCGAGCAGGCTCACGTTGAACTCGATGTTGCCGTCCTGGATCTCGGCGCATTCGGCCGGAGTGTGGACCGCGTGGCTGACGCGCATCCCGGCATCCCAGAGCCTCTGGAGGAAGGCGGCGATGGCGTCCTTGCGGGCGAGGGCCAGCCGCTCGGATGCGAACAGCAACAGCAGGTCGACGTCCGAGTAGGGGAACAACTGGCGCCGGCCATATCCGCCCACGGCGAGCACGGTCAAGCCGGCGGGCACTTCGGGAAAGAGCAGATCCGCGGCGGCCTCCGCCACCCCGCGGTCCACTTGCGCGGTGCGCTCGGCGAGCGCGATTTCGGCATCGCCGGTGGCCAGGAAGGCTTCCCGGATAGGGGCGAGCTCGAGCTTACAGGGCCGATTCACCACGGTCGTCGTTCCGGATGCGGATGGCTTCGGCCACGTCGTAAACGAAGATCTTGCCGTCGCCGATTTTGCCGGTGCGCGCGGCAGCGGTGAGGGTCCGGAGGACTTCCTCCAGGCGGCTGGCGGGCACCACCATCTCGAGCTTCACTTTGGGCAGCAGGTCGACGTTGTACTCCTGGCCGCGATAGACCTCTTTGTGGCCTTTCTGCCGTCCGTGACCGCGCACGTCGCCGATGGTCATGCCGTCGATGCCGATGCCCTTCAGCGCTTCCTTCACTTCGTCCAATTTGAAAGGCTGGATGATTGCCTCGATTTTCTTCATGGACAGATCCTAGCGAGGCTGTGCCTCAGACCGGCCAGCACTCCCGGCACGCCCACTCGACGCGGAGCCGCGGAGAGCGCGGAGATCACGCGGAGAAGAGAGCGCCGAACTGCTCCGCGCAGTCTCCGTTCCTCCGCGTCTCCGCGGTGAGATTGAAATTTGACTCATTAGCGCCTTCCTGTTTACCCCTCGAATATATATCCCTCTTCGCCGTGCAGGGCGACATCGAGGCCCTCGGTCTCCTGGTCCTTGCTCACGCGCAGGCCGACCGTCATATCGCAGACCTTGAGGATTACCAGCGTGCCCGCGATGGCCAGCGCCCACGCGATGGCGCAACCGATCGCCTGGTTCAACACCTGCACCCCGTTGCCGTCCACTAGGCCTAAAGGCATTGCGCGGCCAGCGCCATCCTTCAAAGCGTCGTTGACCGCGCTGGTGGCGAAGACGCCGGTGAGGAGGGCGCCCAAGGTTCCACCGGCGCCGTGCACGCCGAAGGCGTCGAGCGAATCGTCATAGCCGAACATGCGCTTCACGCGCGTGACCATCAGGTAGCACACCACGCCCGCGCACAGGCCGATCAGCAGGGCGGGGAACGGCGCAACGAAGCCGGAGGCGGGAGTGATGGCCACCAGGCCGGCGACCGCGCCCGAAATCCCGCCCAGCACGCTGGGCTTGCCGTTTTCCATCCACTCGGCGCAGATCCAGCCGAGCGCCGCAGCGGCGGCTCCGAAATGGGTGGCGACAAACGCGCTGGTCGCCAGAGCGGAGGCCCCCAGCGCGCTGCCGGCGTTGAATCCGAACCAGCCCACCCATAGCAGGCAGGCGCCGATAAAGCTGAGCACCAGGCTGTGCGGCTTCATGGGCAGGGCGGGATAGCCGGTCCGCTTGCCCAGGTAGAGCGCGCAAACCAGCGCCGAGACTCCCGAGGTGATGTGCACCACCGTGCCACCCGCGAAATCGAAACACGGGACCGTGCCGCCCAGGAAGGCGTTGAGCAGCCCGCCCTTGCCCCACACCATGTGGGCCATCGGAAAATACACGAGCAGGCTCCAGAGCACGGTGAACAGCAGCATGGCGCTGAACTTCATGCGCTCGGCGAATGCACCGGAGATCAGCGCCGGAGTGATGATGGCGAACATCAACTGGTAGACCATGAAGGTCTGCTGCGGGATGGTGGCGGCGTAATCGGCATTGGGCGCGCTGCCCACGTTGTGGAGCAGCGCGAAGCGCAGGTCTCCCACCAGCGGCGACGAACCGCCGAAAGCCAGGCTGTACCCCACCACCGCCCACAGCACCGTGACCACGGCCATCAGGATGAAACTCTGCATCATGGTGCCGAGGACATTCTTGCGGCGCACCAGGCCGCCATAGAAGAGCGCCAGGCCGGGACCGGTCATCATCAGCACCAGGGCCGAACTAATCAGCATCCAGGCATTGTCCCCGGCGCTCTGCGCGGATTTCGCGGCGGCTTCGAGCGTGGCCATCCTGGCAGTGAGGTCTGGCGTTGCCTGTGCGAACAGGGCAGGCATCCAGAGAAGGATCAGTACGTACAGTCTTACCGGTTGTCTCATGGGGGAGCCATGCGCGAACGAAGCGTACTAAGTCGATTGTCTAACATGGGTTGGCGGACTCCAAGACGGAACTTTCTATGGCCGGGATTGGAATCTTTTATAAGGATGGAGCGAAGTGTGTGGAAAAGTACGAAGCATAGATTAAATCGGATACAGGAATCCGAATACGCCGTATAATCGGGATGTCGCTAGATAGAGAAAACGTGACCGGCGGCGTATAAGTGTCGTCTTGATCCACCGGCTGTTGCGCTTGCGTGCACGGGGGTGGTCGAGAGCCGCCGAGGGCCGGCTGGGTCGTCCAACCACGATTCGGCCGGCCTTTTGATTCTCATCTCAGCCGTCATCGAACTGCAGCGACATTTTTATTTCCTCGTCACTTTCTCCGCGGTACACTGAATCTACTTGGGGAACAGTCCTGAACTGAGGTTACCGTCATGAAAACCATCTACTCGCTTCGCATCATGAGCAGGGGCACCGCTTTGCTCCTGCTGTTGTGCGCCTTTTATGCCGCCGCTTTCGCGCAGGTGGAAGTGGGCGGCGCCACTCTCAACGGAACGGTTACGGACCCGTCGGGCGCGTCCGTGGCCAATGCCAAGGTTCGTCTCAGCAGCAAGGAGACCGGCGTCAGCCGCGACGCCATAACCAGCGAGTCCGGGCTCTTCAACTTCACCCGGGTGCCGGTCGGTGTCTACACGCTGGCCATCGACCAGGCGGGCTTCCGCGGCGTGCGGCGGGAAGGCCTGCAACTGGAGGTTGGCGCCCAGGTCACGGTCAACATCGCGCTGGAGGTGGGCGCCACCCAGGAGACCATCACGGTGGTAGCCGAAACGCCGGTGGTGGAGACCGCGCGCACGCAAACCTCCACCATGGTGAACGCGAAATCGGTGGCGGACCTGCCGGTGAACGGACGCAACTTCATCGACTTTACGGTGCTCACTCCGGGCGTGGTGAAAGATCCGACGCGCGGCGGCGACCTCGCGTTCGGCGGCCAGCGCGGGCCCGCCAACAGCCTGCTGGTGGATGGCGGCGAGAGCAATAACCTGTTCTTCGGACAGGCCGTGGGGCGCACCGGTTTCCGGCCGTATTCCTTCAGCCAGGATGCCGTGCAGGAGTTCCAGGTGAACGCCAGCGACTATCCCGCCGAGGTGGGCCGCGCCGGCGGCGGCGTGATCAACGTGATCACCAAGAGCGGCACCAACCAGGTGCACGGTTCGGCCTTCGAGTTTTTCCGCGACAAGGGCATGAACGCCAACACGTTCACCAACAACCGTTCGGGAATCGCCAAGCCGCCCTACCACTTCAACCAGTTCGGCGGCAGCTTGGGCGCGCCGATCGTCAAAGACAAGCTGTTCTTCTTCGGCAATTACGACGGCCAGCGCAACACCGCGCCCGAGATCGTGGTGGTGAACATCCCGGTGCCGGCCAACCTGCCGCAGCTCACCAAATTCCTGACGCCGTACACGGTGGGCGCGAAAAACGATGTCGGCCTGGCCAAAGTCGACTGGAATATCGGCCAGAACGACCGCCTGAGCGTGCGCTACAACGTCAACCGCTTCGTGGGCATCAACTTCGAAAACGCCAACACCACCTTCTTCACGAGCAGCGGGGCGCAGGAGCACACCGGCAACAGCCAGGTGACCACCGACAACATCGCGGGCAGCTACACCAAAGTGATCGGCGCCAGCATGGTGTTCGATTCGCGCTACATCTTCATCCGCGACAACGAGCCGGGCTTCGCCAACTCGAGCAATGTGGAGACGGTGATCACCAACGGGCCGACCTTCGGGCGGAACAACTTCAGCCCGCGCTTCACCAACGCCAAGACCAGCCAGTTCATTGAGACGCTGGCGGTGACCAAGAGCCGGCACTCCTTCAAGGTGGGCGCGGATATCAACATCGTGCGCATCGGCAACTTCTTCCCCGGCCTGTTCAGCGGCAGCTACACCTTTCCCAGCTACGCGGCCTTCGCCGCCAATACGCCCTCCCTGTTCCAGCAGGCCTTCCCGGGAGCGGGCACCTCGGGCGCGACCACGCAACCGAACGTCAACGAATACGCGGCCTTCGCGCAGGATAGCTGGCGCGTGAACGACCGGCTGACGCTGAACCTGGGCGTGCGCTACGACTACTTCAGCTACGCGCAGCCTCCCATCCTGAACCCGAACGCGGCGCTGCAAGCGGCCGGCCTGATGACCAACCGCATCCCCACCCCCAAGGACGACTTCGCCCCGCGCTTCGGCTTCGCCTTCAAGCCGACGCGCAGCGACACGCTGGTGGTGCGCGGCGGCTACGGGATCTTCTACGAGCGCACGCCCACCATTCTCACCGGGACGTCGTTCTCGCAGAACGGCATCCAGGTGCTCAATTTTTCGCTCTCCCCGGGCGATCCCAACTTCCCCACGTATCCCAACATTCTGAGCGCCGCGCCGCCGCTGGCGCCGCCGAATCTCTACATCTTCGCCCCCGATTACCGCACGCCGCGCACCCACCAGTTCAGCCTGAATATCGAAAAGCAGGTGGGACGCGATGCCTCCATCACCATCGGCTACCTCGGCGTGCACGGCCAGAACCTGACGCGCACGCGCGACATCAACCTGCTGCCCTCGGTGCTCACCCAGGGCTCACTCTGCGCCGACCCGGCCTGCACCACCTCCACGCCGGTGAGCTACTTCCGCCATCCGGGCACCACCAGTCCGGCGCGGGCGATCACCGCCTTCGGGCGCATCAGCATTTTCGACAGCGGCGCCGACTCGCGGTACGACGGCTTCTTCATCCAGTTCGTCAAGCGCTACGCCAACAGCCTGACGTTCCTGGCGTCGTACACCTACTCGAAGATCATCGACGATGTGCCGGACGCCACTTCCGTGGTGGTGGGGACCGACGATGCCAAGGTCGCCCAGGATACGCTGGCGCCCAACCTCGACCGCGGTCCCGGCAATGCCGATACGCCGGACCGCTTCGTCTTCTCCGCCGTCTGGGACATCCCGTTCGCCCGCTCGCTCGCGAACCGGGCAGCCAAGGCGGTGCTGAACGGCTGGCAGGTTTCGAGTATCGCCCAGATCCAGTCCGGCCGGAGGTTCTCGGCGCTGGTGACCGGCGATCCGAATAACGACGGCAACCGCGCCACCGACCGCGTGCCCTTGCTCGGGCGCAACACCATCCTAGGGCCGGCCTTCGAGCAATGGGACCTGCGGCTCTCGCGCGATTTCCACGTGGTCGGCGAACGCGTGAAGGTGCGCTTGCTGGGCGAGGCCTTCAACCTGCCCAACCGCGCGAATTTCAACACCCTGCAGAACAACCAGTACGGCTTCGCCAACGGGAAGTTCACGCCCACGACGAACTTCCTGGCCCGCCAGAGCACCTACGATCCGCGCATCCTGCAACTGGCGGCGAAGATCATGTTCTGATCCGTGAACACCGGGCGCCGGACCAGGTTGGTCCGGCGCCGCTCTCACGGCAAGTTAAGTCCTTTGTTTCGCGGGCCGACTTTACGCTCCGGACCAAGTTGGTCCGGAGGCGTCCGACATACCTAATTCGACACACCTAATTCGGTGACAGGCTACGAAACCCCCAAACTCCACTGCGGAGCAATCGGAAAAGCGCAGTGCGTGATTCGGTGACAGGCTACGCCCCCCAACTCTCCACTTCTGACCAACCGGAAAAGCGCGGGGCCGGGTTAGCCCGGCGGCCGAGGATTTGGGAGTTACATAGCCTGTCACCGAAATAGAAAGCCGAAATAGAAAGCCGTGTCGAAATCACTCGTGGCGGAGCGCAGTCAGCGGCTCCACGCGGCTGGCCCGCCGCGCCGGAATCGCCGCCGCGAGCAGCGCTACCACCACCAGTGCCGCCGCGGCGAGCGTCATGGTCGCGGGGTCGCGCGGGGCCACGCCAAATAACAGGCTGGCCACCAGGCGAGACATCGCCAGCGCGGCGGCGATGCCGGCGGCGATGCCGGCCAGCACCGGGACCAGCGATTCGCCAACGATCATGCCCACGACATCGCCGCGCCCGGCGCCGAGCGCCATGCGGATCCCCACCTCCCTGGTCCGCCGCGCTACCGCGTAGGCCATCACGCCGTACAGGCCGATGGACGCCAGCCCCAGCGCCAGCACGCCGAAGAAGCCCGCGAGGTAGGCGATCAGGCGCTCGCGTTGCAGGCCGGCGTTTACATACTCCTCCAGCGTGCGGAAGCGCAGCATCGGTACGTTCGCGTCCAGGGCGCGCAACTCGCGGCGGATCCCCGCAATCGCGGGCGCGGCGTCTCCGGCCATGCGCAGGGCCAGCCAGCGGGCCTCGGCGCCGTTGCTCCAGCTCGGGACATAAATGGTGCCATCGCGGTCCGCCGTGCGCAGCGAGTCCTGGTGAACGTCCTTCACCACGCCGACGATTTCGGTTCCGTTGGCGGCGCTGTAGCGGTCTTCAAAACTGATGCGCCGCCCCACCGGATTGCTATCGCCGAACAGGCGCCGGGCCATCGATTCGTTCACGATGCATACGCGGGAGGCGTTGGAGAGGGCCTCGCTGAAGCCGCCGCTGGCGCGTCCCAGGGCGGCCACCATATTGTCGCCGGGGGTGAAGGCCGGTTCATCCTGAGGACGGAAATCGCGGCCGAGCAGCAGAGGGATTCCCAGAGTGGTGAAGTACCCGGCGGTAACTGCGTTGGAATTGGCCTTGAGGTCTTCCCCTGGTTTGGGTTGATATCCCTCGGCGGAAAAGCTGCGCATGAGCGCGTTCTCGCCCATGGGCGTACTGAGCGACAGGGAGGCGGAGCGCACCCCGGGCACGCGGCGCGCGCGTTCCAGCAGTTGATCGTAAAAGGTCCGCAAGCGGTGCCCCTGGTAACCGAGATTGGTGGGGTCTACGTCCACGATCAGGACGTTTTCGCGGGCGAAGCCGGCATCGACACGATCGAGATTCCCCAGGGTGCGGAGGAAGAGACCGGCCGCCACCAGCAGCGCCAGCGAGAGTGCGGCCTGCCCCGCCACCAGCACCTTGCCAAGCCGGAACCGGCTCCTGCCGTGGCCGGCGGCGCCGCCGTCTTTCATGGCCTCGGTGAGTCCCAGCCTGGTGGCTCCGAAAGCCGGCGCCAGCCCGAAGAGCATGCCGGTGACCACCGCCAGGCCGAACGAGAACGCGGCCACCGCCAGGCTCGGGTGGAAGCGCAGATCGGGATCGACGATGTGGGCGCGCGCCACCGCCGCGACTCCCTCATAAGCCAGGGCCAGGCCGACGGTCCCGCCCGCGGCGGCCAGCACCAGGCTCTCGGTGAGCAGTTGCCGGACCAGGCGCGCGCGCGTGGCCCCCACGGCCAGACGTACCGCGATCTCCTTCCGCCGGCCGGCGGCACGCGCCAGCAGCAGGTTGGCCACGTTGGCGCAAGCGATGAGCAGCACCAGGCCGGTGGCCGCCATCAGCACCCGCAGCGGATCCAGCATCTCGTTTACGCGGGAAGTCAGTCCGTGCAGCCCGGGCGCGAGCGTGATCTGGCGTTCGCGGTCGTATTTCCGGCGCCGGCCGCCTCCCTTCACGGCGGCGTCGTTGACCGCCTCCACGGCTTGGGGAAAGAGCACGCGCATTCCGGCCTGCGCCTGCGCGAGGGACATCCCCGGTCTGAGCCGCCCCATGCAGGCGAGCCAGGTCATGCTGGTGCTGTTCCAGAGGGTCGCGGAGGGCGTGGTCAGTGGGAACATGGTCACCGGAACGAAAGCATCGGCCGGTTGGCCATTGACCAGCCCGCTGAATCCCCTTTCTGCGACGCCGGCGATGGCGAGCGGATAGCCATTCACGGCGAGCTTGCGGCCGATGGCGCGGACATCGCCGCTGAAGCGCCGCTGCCAGTAGCTATAAGAAAGGATGACGACCGGCGATCCGCCCGGCGTGAGATCATCGGAGCCGGCGAGGATGCGGCCCGCGGCGGCGCCCACCCCGAGGGTCTCGAAGTAGTTGCCGCTGACATAAGAGACGTGCCCGAGCTCGGCAGCGGGGACGCCCTCCGGCCGCACGCCCACATTCCCGGGGCGGCTCGCGGCAATCATGCCGGAAAAAACCTGGTTGCGGTCGCGGTACTCGCGGTAGAAGGGATAGGTGTCGCTGGCGCCGCCCGCGATGGTCACCAGCCGCCCGGGATCGCGCGCCGGAATCCGCCAGAGGAGCAACTGGTCCACCAGGCTGAAGATGGCCGTGTTGACGCCCATGCCCAGCGCGAGCGAGGCCACCGCGATGGCCGTGAATCCCGGATTGGCGCGCAGGGAGCGCGCCGCATAGCGCAGATCGCCGGCCAGAGACATGCTCCATTGGTACCGCACGGCGCCCTGTGCGGCAAGAGGCGGGATGCTCCTCGCGTGCCCGGCCGGCCCGGCGCGCGAGCCCGCACGCTGGAAGGCCCGCCCCGCCTCAGATGGGGCGCGTATAGAGCGGCGCCAGCGAGACCAGGGTCAGCCCGGCGGCGAAGAGAATCAACATCGCGCCAGCCAGCGCCTTTACGCGCCCGCCGGCGCCATGAAACTCTTTCCACACCAGCAGGCCCCACAGCGCGCTGATGAGGGTGGCGCCTTGTCCCATGGCATAGCTGATGGCCGGGCCGATGTGCACCTGTTCGGGAGCGCTCGCGGCGACAAAGGCGGCGACCCCTCCGGTGCACCAGATGGCGCCGCCCGCCCACCCCAGCAGGTGCTGTTTGGGTTCCGCCGTGAAGTAATCGTGAATTTCCACGGGATCGCCTTCCACGGGAAGGTTCATAAAGAACAGGTTGAAGACGAACGTGGAGAGGAACACGCCCAGCGCGAAGACCACGGCGATGGCATAGGGGCCGAGGCCTATGTCACCCTCCTTGCCTTTCTCCACGAGTGGGAAAAACAGGCCCATGAGGAGTCCGCTGACCAAAGAAAGGACAATTCCCTTGATGGGCGTGGGGCGGCGCGTGGTGACCGCCTTTCCCGCCCGCGCCTCTGCTTCGTGGCGAATGTGGCCGAGGATGCGATACGCCATGGCATCCAGCACGATGGCCACCAGAATCAGGCCGCAGCCGAGAAACAGGAATGCCGGATTGCCCGCCGGCTTGATGAGGTAGTTCAGGCAGACCCCGATGATGAGCGCCAGTCCGATGGCCACGGGGAAGGCCACCGCCATACCGGCCACCGAAATGGCCGCCACCAGCAGCATGTTGGCCAGGTTAAAAACCACGCCGCCCATGAAACCCCACATCCATTGCCGTTTTCCGGCATGCATGAGGTCGTCGGTGAAGGTGAAGCCGTCATAACCCAGGGTGCCCACGGTGAAGGCGAACAGCAGCGCTGCCAGCAGCAGTCCAAAAGCATAATCGAAATAGAACAGTTCGAACCGCCACTTTCCGGCGAGCTTATAAGTGTTCGCCCACGAGCCCCAGCACAGCATACTGAGGATCATCAGGAACAGGGCCGCGGCGTAAGTCTGTGGCAGTATCATGAATCAGTCCCGGAATGCTGAGGGTACACTGCGGCACGCGTGCGGGTCAATCCCTACGGTACTTCCCTCCCAAGCGGTGCTGCTGGAGCGGGCGCCAGGTATGGTGGTTCGCCGGTAGACTGGCGAACCCACAGGGGCCGGGATTCGAGGGAGCATTCCGGCAGCGGCGCCGCGGAATAGTAATCGAGTCCGTAGCGCCAGGTGCGCTGGATGTGGTCGACGCACACCGCGTCCGCCCGGCCGTCGATGGTCTGCCACAGGGTGCGGGCGGATGCGGCCCGGTCCACGGCGGCGAGCGCGGAGCGTTTCAGGTAGGCGGTTCCCACGGCGGCGCCGCAGGCGATGACCAACACGGCAGCCAGGCGGCGGCCGCGCTGTTCCAGGTTCCAGGCGAGGGCGGCCGCGGCAGCCGCCAGCAGCCAGCTCCAATGGAACGCCGGAAGCGGCGCGTGCGACAGGCCGGCTCCGAGGGCGGCCGGAAGCATGGGCGCGGCCAGGGGGAAGGCCACCAGCAGCAGACCGCAGCACGCCAGCCAGCCGCGGGCGCCGGCAGCTTCGTCGAGGGCCAGCGCCAGGAGCGCGGCGGCCGGGGGCAGCAGGGGCAGCAGGTAGCCGGGGAGCTTATTGGTGGCGGCGGAGAAGAAAACCAGGCCGAACAACACCCACGCCCACAGGAATCGCCGCCGCGCGTCGCGCCCGGCGCCGTGGCGCGCGGCGAGCGCCAGCAGCGGCGTCCAGGGCAGCAGCACGCCGGCCAACACCGGCAGATAGAACCACCACGGCTGCACGTGCATCAGCGCTCCGGAAACAAACCTTCCGAACTGGTGCTGCCAAAAGACGTCGATGAAGGCGCGCCCGTTGCGCAGCCAGCAGAGCGCATACCAGGGCAGCGCTACTACCAGAAAGGGGGCCAGGACGCGCGGGCGGACCAGGTCGCGCCAGCGGCGGTAGCCCAACGCCAGAGGAATGGCCAGCACCAGCGGCACGAGATATTTCGCCAGCACGGCAAGCGCCAGCAGAGCCGCGGCGGCCGGCAGAAAGCGGGCGTCCCCCCTGGCGATCCACGGCAGCGCCAGCAGCATGGCGGCGGAGAACGCGGCGGTGAGCGGCAGATCGGTGACGCCCACCTGGCTGACGGCAATCCAGCCGGCCGACGTGCCCAGGATGAGGGTGGCCAGCCAGGCCGCGCGCCCGCCGAACTCGCGCCGCAGGAGCCACCAGTAGAACCCCAGGAACGCGATGGCGGCGAGCGCCACCGGCAGCCGCGGCGCGAGCTCCGGGCCTAAGCCCAGGCGGAAGGCCGCCCCCTCGATCCAGTACAGCAGCGGGGATTTTTCGAACCACGGCTCTCCCCACAGCCGCGGCGTGATCCAATCGCCGGAGCGGGCCATCTGGCGCGCGATGGAGGCGTAGCGCGGCTCGTCCGGCCCGATCAACCCCGCCGCGCCCAGGCTGTAGAGGTAGAGGAGATAGGCCAGCGGCGGCGCCAGCCACAACGCGCGCGGGATTCTCGGCATTTTGCCTTATTATAGGGTGCCGGTCCGGCGGATGCCGTCAAATTCCAGACTCGGCGCGGAGCCCGCGTCTCCGCGTCGAGTTGGAAACCGATTGTGGACCGGGCCTAGGTCGTCTTGGCCACGATGTAATCGGGACTGGTGCCGACGCCCGGCACCTTCTTCTGCGCCGCCCAGGTGGTCCCGTTGAAGCTGGAGAACCAGATCGCCTGATCGCCCAGCATGCCTTTCCAGGCCGCGTACATCACGCTGTTGAAGTCGGCGAGCGACGGTCCCACGCTGCTGGCCACGCCCGCGATCTGCTTTTGCGGCGCCCAGCTTGTGCCATTGAAGTGGGAATACCAGAGGGTCTGGTCGCCGAGCATGCCCTTCCAGATGGCATAAAGAGCGTTCTGGAAAGCGCACAGCGACGGACCCTCGCTGCTGGCCACTCCCGGGATCAACTGCTGTGGCGCCCAGGCCGTGCCGTTCAGTTTCGACCAGTACAGTGCCTGGTCGCCGAACATGCCCTTCCATGCCATGTAGAGGGAGTTGCCGAACACGGCGAGCGCGGGTCCGACGCTGGTGGCCACGTTGGGAACCACGGCTTGCGGCGTCCAGCCTGCGCCATTGAAGGTGGACCAGAAGATGCGCTGGTCTCCTTCGAGGCCCTTCCATGCCATGTACAAAAGGTTGTTGAACACGGCGAGCCGCGGGCCGGTGCTGGTGCCCACTCCCGGCACCGGTTGTTGCGGCGTCCAGGTGGTCCCGTTGAAACTCGAGAACCAGATGCCTTGATCGGCATTCATGCCCTTCCACGCCATGTAGAGCTTTCCGTTGTAGACTGCCAGGGCGACACCAGAGCTGGTCGCCACGCCGGGCACCATCTGCTGCGGCGCCCAGGTCGCGCCGCTGAAGGTGCTCCAGAAGATGCGGTCGTCGAACTCCATGCCTTTCCAGGCCATGTGCAGCTTGCCGTTGAACAGGGCCAGGGCCACCGGCAGGCCGACGCCGCGCAACGCCGTGAGCATGGCGGCGCCATCCACGGTGCCGAATCCGGTGCAGCAGTCGTATCCGGGTCCGGCGTTATACAGCCCATTGTTGCCGGTGGTGATGTCTTTGTACACGAACGGGCCGGCGAAGGCGTACAGATTGTAATTGAGGTAGCCGACCGGCTCGCCGAGGCTGGCGTTCAACAGCGCGACCAGTCCGGCATAGAGCGGCGCCACCGCGCTGGTGCCTCCCCAGGGACCCGTGCTCGCGCCGTTGAGGATGAGCATATATCCGCTGTTGGGGTCGGCGTTGCCGGCGATGTCCGGCACGCCGCGGCCGATGTGTCCCACGGGGTTCACCGAGTGCGGGACGCCGGCCCAGGTCTGCCAGTAGGGCAGCCCGAAGACGTTGCTGATGCCGCCTCCGCTGCCCGCCCAGGTGGTTTGCGTGAAAGCCGTTCCCGCCACATTCTGAATGGTGGTGCCACCGCACGCGGTCACTCCCGGATCCGACGCGAAGTACTCCACCTGCGCCGGTTTTTCCGAGCCGCTGTCGCCCGAAGAGACCAGGATGGTCACTCCCAACAGCGCGGCTTCGGCGATGGCTTTGGTGATGGTGTTGATGGACGAGCCCCATCCGCTTTCATTGCCGCCCCAACTGATCGACAGAACCGAGGGCCGGTTCACCGCGTCGTGGACCGCGGTGGTGATGCAGTCGACAATGCCCTGCACCGTATTGGGCGCGAAGTACACCACGAGTTTCGCCCCGGGGGCCACCGAACCGGCGACATCGATATCGAGGATCACCTCGGTATCCGCGCTGCCGCCCGGACTGTTGGTGGCGCCGTCCACGCCCACCGCCACGACCGCCGGAACGGGGAGGTGCACCACATTGTTGAAGTAGTTCTGAATGTCGGCGGTCTTGAACCCGCCGCCGAATTCGAGGATGCCGATGGTCTGCCCGGCCGCCGTGGGCGAGGTGGGGAAATCGTACAGCTTGGCCACTTGCGGGGGAGTCAGCGGCGTGGTGCCGTGCGGCGAAACCGCTTGCTTGACGTGCGGGTGCACCATGGGACGGTTGTCCAACCCGAACACACCTTCGACCAGGTTGGCGATGTTCGTGGGGACCTGTACGCTGCCTTCGTGTCCACGGTACTTTTCCGTGGCCGTTTCGTAATTCCCCAGCTCGACCGCAAACGCGCGGTTCATCTGTTCCGCGGTGCCGGACAAGACCACGGTGCGCCGGGGGATGCTGCTCTCGACGATGGTAAGCCCGTGAGCGCGGGCGAACGCCGCGATCTGGTCGAGGTCCGTCGGGGAGGCGCCGTGCGCGCTCGCGAACTCTTCCCGCGTCATATGCTTGCGCGCGCCCGGAGGCGTGGCCGCCAGCAGGTTCTGATCGGGCATCGCGGGCCCGTCCGTGCGCGGCCGCACGCGAATGCTTACGGAGATCGTCTCTTTGGGGGAGGTGGCGCGTACCCGTTTCGCACCCGTGGCGTGCGGCCGGTCGCTGTTGTCTATTGCTTGGTACTCCGTGGGATTCTCTGGCATAGTTACTCCTTCTTTCCTTCTTGTTCTCTTTCCTGGTCTGTCGCACGGCTCCGCCGTAAGACCGGCCGCGCCCGTCCCAGACAGTTCCGTAGTGAAACTCCGGTTCGTGACGTTACATCGGATTTTTGGGAAAGCGCAGTAAGTATATACCCAATTTATGTCGTAATCTACAGGTAAATTCAATTGTATTTAAACGTCCACAAGCTGTGTTTATAAATGATTACGAACCTGTGACGATTCACCGACGCAGAATTCTTCTTATAATGGGTTGCGCATGCTACTTGATATTGCGAAACTGCCCAACGCGCAAAATTCGCTCATTCGTCTGCACCCCACCGATAATGTCGCGGTGGCGCGCGTGCCCCTTGCGGCCGGGGCGGAACTTTCCGTGGAGGGCATCCGGCTGGTGGCGCGGGGAGCCATTCCGGCCGGACACAAAATCGCCTTGCGCGTCATGCCGCCGGGAGAGATGGTGCAGCGCTACGGCCAGGCCATCGGGCGGGCGAGCGTGGCCATCGAGGCCGGGGCGCACGTGCACACGCACAACCTCTCCTTCGAGGAGCCGTCGCTGGGCTACGAGTTTCCCGCAGGGGACGCCCTGCCCGTGCCGCACCCGCCGGAGGATGCGCCCACGTTTCTCGGGTACGCGCGCGAGGACGGGCGCGTGGGGACTCGCAATTACATCGCGGTGGTGGCGGCCAGCAACTGCGCGGCGCATACTGCCGAGCGCATCGCCCGCAGCTATGAAGGCGAAACGCTGCCGCCCTATGTGGACGGCGTGGTGGCATTCCCGCACGGCGAGGGCTGCGGCCACGCCTTCGGCCCCGACGTGGACCAGTTGCGCCGCACGCTCGGCGGCGTGCTGGCGCACCCCAACGTCTCGGCGGCCGTCATTCTGGGGCTGGGCTGCGAGGTGAACCAGATCGACCACTATCTGGGACCGGGTGCGCCCGCCGGCAAGCGGCTCGCGGGGTTGACCCTGCAATCGAGCGGCGGCACGCGCGCGACTGTGGAGGCGGCGCGCCGCGAGATCGCCCGGTTTCTGGAGCAGGCGGCGGAGGAACGGCGCATCGCGGCGCCGGCTTCGAAGATCGTGCTGGGGCTGAATTGCGGCGGATCGGATTCGTTCTCGGGAATCACCGCCAACCCGGCGCTGGGGTATTGCGCCGATCTGCTGGCGGAGATGGGGGGCACCCCGGTGCTGGCGGAGACGCCCGAAATCTTCGGCGCGGAACATCTGCTGGTAAAGCGGGCGCGAAGCAGGGAAGTGGCCGAAAAATTATTGGCCTGCATCACGAATTACAAGCGATACCTGAAGCGCTTCGAGGGCAGCTTCGACGACAACCCGACGCCCGGCAACAAAGCCGGCGGCCTGAGCAACATCCTGGAGAAATCTTTGGGGGCGGTGGCCAAGGGGGGCACCTCGCCGCTCATCGAGGTGTACGAATACGCCGAACCGATCACCGCGCCGGGCTTCGTTTTCATGAACACGCCGGGCTACGACCCGGTGTCGCTCACCGGCCTGGCGGCGGGCGGCTGCAACATGATTGCGTTCACCACCGGCCGCGGCAGCGCCATCGGATTCCCCACCGTCCCGGTGATCAAGATCGCGACCAACAGCAACACCTACCGCCAGATGACCGACAATATGGACGTAAACGCGGGCAGCATCGCCGATGGCGAGAATACCGTGCAAGGTGTGGGGCGGGAGATTTTCGACCTGCTGCTCGCAGCCGCCTCGGGCCGGCGCACCTGCGCCGAGCGTCTGGGCCACCAGGAATTCGTGCCCTGGCGGATCGGACCCGTGCTGTAATTCTTCCGCTACAATAGAAGAAAATGTCGCGATCGCTGTCTCTTTCTTTGTCTACCGCGCTGTTGTTTGCCATGGCCACTCCAGCGCAGACCCCGCCCACTACGCCCAAGAAGTCCGCCTTCGACAAGCCCACGCTGGAGGCCTACGTGCGTCACCTGTGGGTGCTCAACCCGAACCTCAACGTGCAGGTCTCGGACCCGAAGCCTTCGGAGGTGCCCGGCTTCCAGGAGGTCACAGTGCGCATCTCGCAGGGAGTCGCGGGGCAGAACGTGAACCTGTACATCTCCAAGGATGGGTCGAAGATCTTCCAGGGCACTGCCTACGACGTGGCCAACAATCCCTTCAAGCCCGACCTGGGAAAACTCAAAACGCAGTTTCAGCCGAGCATGGGAACTCCCGGAGCGCCGGTGGTGCTGGTGGTCTTCAGCGACCTGCAGTGCCCGCACTGCAAGGTGGAGGGGACCATGCTGCGGCAGAACCTGCTCATCGGATATCCGAAGGACGTGCGCCTGTATTTCAAGGATTTCCCCCTGGAGATGCACCCCTGGGCCAAGACCGCGGCGATGGCCGGGCGGTGTGTGTTCCGCCAGTCCGCCACCGGTTTCTGGGACTATCACGACTTTATGTTTTCCCAGCAGGAACAGATTACCGCGGAAAACCTCAAGGAAAAGGTGATGGGGTGGGCCAAGGACCGGAAAGACCTCGACGCCGTGCAGTTGGGGCAGTGTATGGACACCAAGGCTACCGAGGAAGAGGTGGACAAGGAGATCGCCGAAGGCAAGGCGCTCGAATTGACGGGCACGCCGACGCTGTTCATCAACGGCCGGCGGCTTTCCAACGGAATCGACTGGCCGAATCTCAAAGCGATCATCGATAACGAGATCGAATATCAGAAGACCGCCAAGAACGCCGGCGAGGATTGCGGTTGCGACCTGACCCTGAACGTGCCGGGATTGCCGCCCACGACGGCGCCTGGGACCGGGCTCACCCCACCGCCCAAGAAGAAGTGAAATGGGCGGGCCCCGCGGCCTGCCCGGTCTGGATACCAAATGAAAACCTGGAAACGTGCGCTGCCGGTCCTGTTGTGGGGCGCGGTATGGATCGCGTCCGGTGCGTCCGCGGCGATTGATTCAAACCTTTATCTGAGCGACATCAAATTCCTGGCTTCAAACGAGTTACGCGGCCGGGCCACGGGCTCGCCGGAGCTCGAAAAAGCGGCTGCTTTCCTCGCCGGGAAGTTTCGCGAGTTCGGCCTGAAGCCCGTCCAGGGCAAGAGCTATCTCCAGCCCTTTGCAGTAACCACGAACGCGAAATTGGGCGCCAAGAATCACCTCCGTTTCACCGCAGACGGACATACCACGGCTCTTCGCTCCCCCGAAGATTTCATCCCGCTGAACTTCTCGTCGTCGGGCAGCGTGAGCGGGACGGTGGTATTCGCCGGCTATGGCATCACGGCGCCGGAATATCATTACGACGATTACGCCGGAATGGACGTAAAGGGCAAAATTGTCTTGCTGTTGCGCCACGAACCTCAAGAAGCCGATGAGCACAGCGTGTTCCTGGGGCGCGCCTTCACGGCGCACGCGCAGTTCATCAGCAAGGCCACCAATGCCAAGATGCACGGGGCGGCGGGCGTGATCCTGGTCAACGACCGCGGCAACCACGTCGGCGAGCCGGACGACTTGCCGAAGTTCGGAGTGGCGGAAGGGCCGCTCGATGCCGGCATTCCGTTCGTGCAGGTGAAAGAGGAGCGCGTGGAAGGCTGGTTCCGCGATGCCGGCAAGAGCCTCACTACCGTCGCGGCGGATATCGACAAGGACCTGAAGCCCGAATCGTTCGCCTTCCCCGATTCCATTCGCGTGGAGGCGGGCCTGGATATTGAGCGCGTGGTGAAGACCGTGCACAACGTGGCGGCGTACCTGCCGGGCGAGACGGCCGAGTATGTGATCGTCGGGGCGCACTACGACCACCTGGGGATGGGCGGGCAGTATTCGCTGGCGCCTTCGGTGACGGCCATCCATCCGGGCGCCGACGACAACGCCTCGGGTACGGCGGGGGTTATCGAGCTGGCGCGCTGGTTCTCGGCGCAGCCAAAGCAGAAACGGGGCATTTTGTTTTTGGCGTTCGCGGGCGAAGAGATGGGGCTGCTCGGCTCGGCCTGGTACGTGGCCCATCCCGAGCTTCCGCTGGAGAAAGCGGCGGCTATGATCAACATGGATATGATCGGGCGCATCCGCGAGGGCAAGGTCTACATCGGCAGCGCGGCCACCGGCTCCACCCTGCGGGCCACGCTGGACCGGGTGGCGGCGCCGTTCCACATGAACATCGACTACTCGGACATTCCGGGCGAGGGATCGAGCGACCACACTTCGTTCATTACCAAACAGGTGCCGGTGCTGTTCTTCTTTTCCGGGCTGCATGCGGACTATCACAAGCCGGGCGACACGTGGGAGAAGATCGACGCACCGGCCGCGGCCCGGCTGCTGGAACTGGTGGCGGCGGTGGCGGGCGATCTGCGCGAGGCCCCCGAGCGGCCGCAGTTTGTGCGCGTGGCGCCGGCGGCGCACGGCGAAGGCGCCGTGGGGCCGGTATCGGCGGGCTCGGGCTACGGGCCGTATTTCGGCTCGATTCCGGATTTCGGCGAGGGCACCAAGGGCGTGAAGTTCGCCGACGTGCGCGAGGGCTCTCCGGCGGCCAAGGCGGGCTTTAAGGCCGGCGACGTGATGGTGGAGTTCGACGGCAAGCCGATCCAGAATTTGTACGACTTTACGTACGCCCTGCGCGCCCACAAACCGGGCGACGAGGTGAAGGTGAAGGTTCTGCGCGACGGCAAACCGCTGGAGGCCGCGGTGCTGCTGACCAAGCGGGAATGAAATCCTGGGGCCAGGGGGCGCCTGATGGTCCGGGAGCACGAGCTGAGGCGGCTTTCGCGTTCGATTCTGCCCGCGGCCGCGCCGTCTTGTTCCTGTCTGCCGATGGGGCGTCGTCAAGCGTGCAGGCAAGAGAAGCCAGTCAATTCAGGCTGTCTACACGGCCCGGCCCCAATCCGCATCGCGTCGCAAGTAGGCGGTGCGAAAAGAGGATGGGATCGGGCCGCTTCGCCCTCACGGACGAATGCCTGGAATGTTCAGCCGCATCTTGTAGAGGCCGCTTCGAGCGCAGAGGTACAGCGTCTTTCCATCGTCATCCCCCCAGGCCATGTTGTGCGGGTGCTTCGGGGCGATGACCGTTCCCAAATGCTTTCCCTCGGGCGAAATGATCCACAAACCACCCGGACCGGACACATACAGGTTGCTGCGCTGGTCCACCTTCATGCCGTCGAGTGCGTCTTCGCCCGGTGCGGACGTCATATCGAAGAAAACCTCGCTGTTCATTCCGGTCCACGTGGACGGCAACGTCCGGACTATCCAACTGCAGTGCGCGGCGCTGCCGCGCATTCTGGAGGGCGATCCCAATACCCCAGAGAAGGTGCGTCCCAGGACGGTCCTGCTGCGGCAGGGACTGGAGGAGACGCCCGCGCAAACCTACTTCGTGCATGAAGAGGAGGTGCCGCGGGCCGGCGCGCGCCTTACGCAGTTTTTCCAGCGTACGCGTTGGACGGACGGCCGGGTCTGCACGTGGCTGCGGGTTCGGAAGCAGACCGGCCGGTGCGCCGGGCCTGACGCCGATGGTCTGCGGGTAGCCGCGGGCGCGTCCGGGGCTGGAACTGGTACAATCCAGGTTTCAAGTTCGCCACGTGCTCCGCCGGGTCTTCAAAGCTTTTCAGTATCGCGACTTCCGCCTGATGTGGATCGGCGCGTGCGCCTCCGCCATCGGCACCTGGATGCAGTTGTTCGCGCAGGGCTGGCTGATCTGGAAACTCAGCCACTCGGCACGCCTGCTGGCCCTCGATCCCATCCTGCAGGCGACACCCATCTTCTTATTCTCGCTATTGGGCGGGGTGCTGGCGGACCGCTTCGAACGCCGGCACATGCTGATCTTCTCGCAATGCGTGCAGATGGCGGGCGCGCTTCTGCTGACCGTGCTGGTGGGCTTCCACGTGGTGAAAGTCTGGCATTTTCTGACCTGCTCGTTCGTAGTGGGGTTCGCGCAGGCGTTCGGCGGGCCGGCCTATTCGGCTCTCATTCCCACGCTGGTGCCCAAGGAGGACATGCCCAACGCTATCGCGCTCAACTCCATCCAGTTCAATGCCGCGGTGATGGTGGGGCCCGCCCTGGGAGGCTGGGCCCTGCACACGCTGGGCGACACCTGGTGCTTCGGGCTGAACGCGCTGTCTTTTCTGGCGCCCATCGTTTCCCTGCTCATGTTGACGATCCGTTTCCTGCCGGAGAAGACTACCGAAAGCCTTCTGGACAGCATGAAGGAAGGCATCCGCTTCATCCGCAAGCAGAGCGCCATGGTGGCGCTGATCGTACTGGGGTTCTGTATGACGGCGCTGGGCGTGCCCATGCGGACCTTTCTGCCGGTGTTCGCCGATAAGATCTTCCACCAGGGTTCGGGGATCTATGCGACGTTCCTGTCCATGTCCGGCATGGGCTCGGTGGTGGGGGCGCTGGCGGTGGCCGGATTGGGGAACGTGCGCAACAAGGGGCGCGTGGCGCTGGCCATGCTGATGTGCCTGGGGGCGGGCGTCTCCGGCTTCGCGATGTCGCGCTCGATTGCCATGAGCTGCGCCATGCTGTTCTTCTCCGGCGCTTCCATGATGGCGGTCTTCGCCATGGTGAGCTCGCTGGTGCAGCTCATTGTGACCAACCAGATGCGCGGCCGCGTGATCAGCGTCTACAACTTCGCGTTCCGCAGCGGGATGCCCACGGGAAACCTGTTCGCGGGATGGCTCGTCCCCATCTTTACGGCTCCCGTGGTGTTCGCCGTCAATGGCGTGCTGCTGGTTCTGCTCGGGGTGTACTACTTCCTGGTGCAGCGGCGGGTTGCGGAATTATGACGCGCTTATTTCTTCCTCTGTTCATGGCCGGTTTCCTCGCCGCCGCTCCGTCGGCGCTGGAGGTGGCGCGCGACCGTCAGGATCGCGCCGCGCTGGAAAAGATGGTCAACGACTATGCGGCGGCCGCCGCCCAGGCTCCCAACGACGCCGACGCGCAGTACCGGTTGGCGCTGGCGGCTTCCTATACGGCCGAGGTGCTGCTGGAGCAGCGCAACAAGAAGGAAGCGCAGAAGGCGGCCGAGCGCGGGATCAAGGCCGCCGAAAAGGCGGTTTCGCTCAAACCCGACACGGCGGAATACTACCGCCTGCTGGGAACGCTCTACGGGCAGGCCAGCACGGACCTGCTCAGCGGTCTGAGCTACGGGCCGCGCGCGCGCGACGCCATCAACAAAGCGGTGGCCAAGGCGCCCAACTCCTCTTCGGTTTACGTGGCGCGCGGCGTGGGCAACTATTACCTGCCGGCGCAGTTGGGCGGCGGCATAGCACAAGCGGTCGCGGATTTTCGCAAGGCCATCGCGCTCGATGCCAGGAACGCCGAAGCGTGGTTGTGGCTGGGGCTCGGCCTGCGCAAGGAAAGCAAAGACGCGGAGGCGCGCCAGGCCTTCACCAAAGCGCTCGAGCTGAATCCCAACCGCGTGTGGGTGAAGCAGCAGTTGGATAAGACGCCCGCGCAATGAAGCCGGTCGCGACGGCCGCGGCGGTGGTAGCGCTCGCGCTCCTGACCTTCTTTCAATTCCCGGGACACACCTGGCTGCAGCAGGACAGCCAGATTTATGCGCCCGTGTTGGAGCACCTGCGGGATGACTCCGTGTTGCGCAACGATATGCTGGCGCAGCAATCGCAGGTGGCGTACACGCTCTACGACGAAACCGCTCTGGGGTTGCGCCGCGTGACGGGCCTAAGTTTTCGCGCGGTGCTGGCCCTGGAGCAGGTGACGGCGCGCGCGCTGGGAATTTGGGGCTTGTACCTGATGGCGGCGGCGATGGGACTTGCCGCGGGCCCTGCGCTCGCGGTGGCCGGCATATGCTCGCTGGGCGCACTGATCGCGGGCCCGCAGGTGCTGACCATCGAGTATGAGCCCACGCCGCGCGCCTTCGCCGTGCCGCTGGTGATGTGCGCCTTGGGGCTGGCGGCGCACCGGCGGTACCGGGACGCCGGGATCGCGGCGGCGATCGCTTTTCTGTACCACGCGCCCACGGCGCTTCCGTTTTGGGGGCTGTTTGCGGCGCTCGCCATCGCGCGCCGCCGGTGGTGGGGTCTGGCGCCGCTGGCTGCCGCCATGGGGATTCTGTGGCTGGCCGCGCGCATTCAGGGCGGCGCCGCCGCGGAACAGCCGTTTTTCGCGGCTCTCGCGCCATCCGACGAACAGATCCAGCGGATGCGCGCCGCCTACGTGTGGATCTCGAGCTGGCCGCCGCTGCTGGTGGTGCACTGGATCGTCCTGTTGGTCATCTTCCTGGCGGCGTGGGCGCGCCTCCGGCGCGAGATGCCCGTGGAGCTGCGCTTGCTGCTGCTGGGCCTGTCCATCCTCGGCGTGGCCGCCATGCCGGCCTCGGGGCTGCTGCTGGAGCGCTGGCGATGGGCGCTCATTCCGCAGTTGCAGCCCATGCGGACTCTGCTGTTTGTAGCGCTGGGCATGCAATTCCTCACGGCGGTGGCCGGCGTGCGCGCGGCGGTGCGCGGGCGCCCGGCGGAGGCTATGGCCTGGCTTGCGATGGCCTACCTGCTGCCGCTTCAGGCGGTGATTACCGGGCCGTTCGTGGGGAGCCGCATCGCGCTGGCAGCGGCGCTCGCGGCATTCACCGCGGTGGTGGTGTGGAGCAGGCCACGGTTCGCACCGCTGGCGGCGGTGGTTGCCTTCTTTGCCATTCCCACGCTGGGTGGCGTGGTCAACTATCCCCGCTTGCACACGCCGGAGCTGGCGCAGCTCTCCGAATGGGCGCGGTCCAACACACCGCAGGACGCTGTATTCATTTTCCCCGACGCCGGCCGCGCGCTCTCCCCGGGCGTGTTCCGCTCCGCAGCGCTACGCGCCGTTTATGTAGATTGGAAGGGCGGCGGCCAGGTGAATTACCTGCGGGGTTTCGGCGAGCGGTGGTGGTTTCGCTGGCAACAGACCATGGCGCGGGGGTTCCGGGCGGCAGACCTGGCGAAATACGATGGACTGGGCATCGGCTATGTGGTGCTGCAGCCGGCGAACCGGCTGGATCGCGTAGCGGCGTTCGAGAACTCCAGGTACCTGGTGTACCGCGTTCGGTAGCGGGTTGTTTCCGTAACCCTTGGTGACGCGCGCGGATTCCGTGAGAATCCCGCCTCTGCTTAGTGAAGTCCCTGCCCCTCCCTGAGCGACGCCTGCGGTAAGGTACGCCGAAGACGATACCACGCCAATGGATGCACGATCTTCCGAAGCCGAGCGGCTTCCGGCTGGAAACGGACGATCCTAAACTGCTGCCAGCCGTCCGCGTCGTTCATCTCGAGAAGCATCCCGAACGGTTTGCTTCCATACAGGAAGCCTAACTCTTTCCACCAGCGTGTTAAGGCGTATGTTGCGGCGATTGTGCCGGCACCCCGCCAGCCCATAGCGACCCACACGGGAAGATTTGTAGATGGGTTAATCATCTTTTGTAGAAGGCCCATGTCGTGGTCAGCGGTCTTCGGCACGTAAGACTCGCCAGTTGACGTCAAGACAAATCGATCAACCCGGAAGGTAAAATAGGGATTACAGGTTTCGAAGGCTCTTGTAGCTTTCACACTACCTCCGAGAATGAACATCGGGGCGTCCCATTTGTCAAAATCTTTGTCCACATACGCAAGTTGAATGTTTTCTGCTCTGCCTGCCGACCCGAGAACGTTAAGAACATAA
The DNA here is from genome assembly GCA_020073615.1 of Terriglobia bacterium. Lineage (GTDB taxonomy): Bacteria > Acidobacteriota > Terriglobia > Bryobacterales > Bryobacteraceae > JADGNR01. Next base: position 3,465 of record JAIQEX010000009.1, on the reverse strand, counting down.
GCTACTGAGGTTGTTTCGCTCGTGCTATTCACATAAGGAATGAGCTGTCGGCGCTCAAACCGTGGTTGTTGTGTGGCAACGGCATATGTTGGCAGCAACCCAAGAAACTCACCCTTCCTTTCTAGGTCGGTCATTCTCAACACAAAGACAAGGCACGACTTTTCAGAACCCACTATGCCTTTGAAGAGCGCCCGTGCGGGAAACATGTCGTAGACCTTGTAAAAAGCCAGCCGGGTCAACAGAACCACCACAGTTGCAACGAGGCTGCCGACAGCACCAATGAGAATCTGGCCCATATTGTCTTGTGATCCGAAAACACTATTTAGGCGGACCGAAATAAAGTCAAAAGGTCCTGTTCAACCCGAGGCGAAAGCCACCTGCGGCCAACCCAGGCAACAAACGGTTTGTGTGCAACGATCTCTTCCTGGTCCAAGAACCTTCCTCCCAGTCTAGGCCACCGGCCAGCTCGACCATGCCCGGGCCCTGTTGATTCAGGCATCCCTGGACCGTTGGTTCCTGAGACGCAGCCACCCTGGATCAGTACACATTTCTCAGTGACTATCCGGCATTGCCGTTCCCCACGCACTCTGCACCATGATACCGTCTTGCAAGTATCCTGCGCACGCTATGTGTAACGGTCTCGCTGGAGAACAGCCCTCCTCATTCCATCTCGCAATTGCGTAGCGGCTAAGTCTCGATCATGCGCAGCCGCAGATCGCGCAGATCGCGCAGCAGCACGTCGGGATGCTCCGCCACCAGGTCTTCCACCGGCGTGATGCCGGTCTGGACGGCGATGGCGCGGATGTGGTTGCTCCGCGCGGCCAGGATGTCGGCGGGGGCGTCGCCGATGAGCGAAACCGGCGCGCCGCGCGCGATCCAGCCGCGGCGGCGGGCTTCGGCGATGGCCATCTTCGCCAGGCCGGAGCGCGTTTTCGCCATCTCGCCGAACGCGCCGAAGCGGAAGAATTTGCGCAGGCCGGCGCGCTCCAGCTTGCGCCATCCGATGCGCGTCAGGTTGCCCGTGACCAGCGCCAGCAGGATGCCGCGGCGCGTAAGCCGCTCGAGCAGCGGCTCGACACCGGGACAATGCTTGTCGTGGAGCGCCGGGCAAACCCGCAGGTAATAACGCTCGGCGGCGCGCGCAATGGCGGGCAGGGCTTCGCGGATCGCCGCCCGCGGCACGCCCGCGCGGCGCAGCATGGTCGTCAGAATGTCGGGGTCGAGCATGCCCTGCACCGGGATGCCATCCGTCGTGGTTTCGACCCCGGTCACGCGGCGGATGCCGTGGACCAGCGCTTCGCGGTGATGCGGCCCGGCGCGCCGCACCAGCGTGCCGTCGATATCGAACAGGGCCAGGGCGCGGTAGCTCACGGAAACTGCAATCATAACAGGGCCCGCCAACCGTACATTAGGGTTGTGCATTTCGCCAAATTCCGTGTAGGCCTCGTGCAGATGGCCTGCGCCCGGGATCCCAACGAGAACCAGGCCAAGGCCGAATGGCGCATCCGCGAAGCGGCAGGCCAAGGCAGAGCTGTTCGACCTGGCCGAGCCAGTTCCGGGCCCGACTCGGAGTGTCCGAATTACCTCTACCCGACGACGCCGACCTCAGACAGGCCGCAGTAGCCTTCGGCCTCATCACGCCGGGTACGGCCGGGCTGAGCATCGGTCACGGCATCATCGTCCGGCAGGATTGTCTTAGGGACGCCACGCTCATCGCACATGAGCTCAAACACGTTGCTCAATACGAGCGCCTCGGTAGCATCCCGGCATTTTTGCAGCAATACCTCGCCGAAGTGAACCAGCACGGCTATCCGGCTGCGCCGTTGGAACAGGAGGCGGTCGCTTTCGCGGAAAGCGAATTCCCAAGCCAAGGAGACCCGGCCAAGCTGTGACGCGCGTAAAGAAAAAGCCGCCGCGTAAGAGAACGCCCGACGACATCGTCGGCAACGGAAACCGTCAGGCAATACCCGAAGACTGGGAAGATGAGCAGCCGGAGCGCTTCAAAAAGACTGTTAAGGAAGTTCACGCGGCCGCCGACCTCGTTTGCAAAACCTACGACGACCTGATCCGGGCGGCCAAGCGGAGACTCTCGCGATGACTTCTCCGGAAACCGCGATCACGATCACGCCCGTCCCCGAGTTGCAGCCAGCTCCGCTCTTTACGCCGAGCCCGAAAGCCGCCAAGCGCGTGCTCGAACTCGTCACCGCCCAGATCAACAAGTGACCACAACACGCAAGGACTGCATGAACGCTGCCCGACGCTTTGGGTAGTGGGCTACGGCGTCGCGCAGCCAACCTCCGGCCCGCGGTCTGGCACATAGCGGCCATCCGGGCGCACTCCGGTAGCGGTCGCGGGCTAGGACGTCGGCTGAGGCCGCCGCGCGCGTTGTGCGAGGTAGTGTTGATCGAGCGCTTGCCGGACGAGAGTCTTGATGACCGCCTGGCGGCTCACGTTGAGGTCCTTCGCGGCCCTGTCCAACTCCTCCAGCATGGCGGCAGTGACGTCCACATTGACGCGTTGAATCGGTTGAACCATGCGCCCTTGTCCCTTGAAAAAATGGGAAACGTCCTTGCCTTGATCCGCCAGACGAGCAATGCCGTCGGCGGAAACCGGCTTGGCGGACTTACGAGTTTTCTTCATATAGTCGGATCTCCTCTTTCGTTGACCTCCACAAAGTGACGAGATGCAAAATTTCGCCCTCTTCGTCTTCCCTGACTTCAAAGATGACGGAGTACAGGCGGTCGCCCACCCAGCCGACGGCCAAAAACTGTTCCGGAACATCGGATCGCTGATCGAGCCAGTAAGGCCGTGAGAACAATTTACGCGCCTCCTCAAACCCGATGCCACGCCGCGGATTCGCTCTGAGGCGCCTGCTCTTTCGCACATCGAAGCTGAACCGCATCTGATATGACTGTTATACCATTTTAGGCGGTGCCCGGCGCACATCCGCGCGAGGAGGAGGCGCTGGCGGCGAGTGTCGACGACCTCATGCTCACCATCGCCTCGAAGGCCCCCAACGCCGATTCCACGCACATTGCGGTGCTTGCCTGCCTGCACTTGGCGGACCGTCTGCAAGCGCTCGAGTGCGATCTGAACCGGCTCAAGGACCGGGTGGACCGCAAAAGCGAAGAGTTCGCCATCATGCTGGAAGGCTTGATCGCGTCGGCCGGAGATCACTGACGGTTGCGCCCTCGATCATGCGCAGTCGCAGATCGCGCAGATCGCGCAGCAGCACGTCGGGATGCTCCGCCACCAGTTCCGCCACCGGCGTGATGCCGGTCTGAACGGCGATGGCGCGGATGTGGTTGCTCCGCGCGGCCAGGATGTCGGCGGGGGCGTCGCCAATGAGCGAAACCGGCGCGCCGCGCGCGATCCAGCCGCGGCGGCGTGCCTCGGCGATGGCCATCTTCGCCAGACCGGCGCGCGTTTTCGCCATCTCGCCGAACGCGCCGAAGCGGAAGAATT
>JAIQEX010000143.1 GCA_020073615.1 Terriglobia bacterium | reverse complement strand
AGCCGCCTCGAACCGATGAAGAAGGTAGCCCGGATGCTACGTGCCCATGAGCCACTGATACTGAATTGGTTTCGGGCCAAAGGAGAGATCTCCAGCGGTGCCGTCGAAGGCCTCAACAACAAAATCCGAGTGGTTACCAGACGATCCTACGGCTTTCGCACGTACAAGGCAATCGAAATTGCCCTTTACCACAACTTGGGACAACTCCCAGAACCAGAATCACCCCACAAATTCTGCTGAGGAGGCCTAATGTTATACCGCGCGTGTTGAGAGGCGGAATGCTCCGCCGGCCGGAAGCAACCCGTAACCACATAGGTTACGCTGGTCGTTAATCCTCGGCCGTCGCAACGCGTCAACAAGCGCGCGCGACATGAACCTGCCCGGCTTGGATCTCCACGAACTCCGCGGCGCCAGAGAGGGCACCTGGGCCGCCAAGGTGAGCGGCAACTGGCGCGTCACGTTCTCCTCTGCCGGCAAGGACGTAGATCAAGTGGACTATGAAGACTACCACTGAGCGAACCATGAAGATGCATAATCCGCCACACCCCGGTGAGGTGCTCAAGGCTTTATGCCTGACCCCCTTGAATTTGACCGTCACAGAAACCGCGCGGGCGCTTGGCGTGAGCCGCAAGACGCTGTCCGGCATCCTCAACGGGCGCGCCGGCATCAGCCCCGAAATGGCGGTCCGCCTCTCGATCGCCTTCGACACCAGTGCTGAGAGCTGGCTCAACCAGCAGCTTCAATATGATCTCTGGCATGCGGAAAAGGCCCGCAAGCGGCTGCACGTGGCGAGATTGCCGGCCGCGTGAGGGCCGCGGCCGAGTTACCCATCATTCCGGAGTTCGCTCCGCGAGGCGCGCGGCCGCCAGCAGCACCAGCGAGATCCACAGCAGATCGGCCAGCAGCAGGTGGAGCAACTGCGTCCAGACCGGCGCCAGCAGGAGCAGGTTGGCGGCGCCCAAGGCGAGTTGCCCGGCTACGGCCATCAGCAGCGCACGGGAGTAGCGGCGCGCATCGGGCGATGGGGGCGCGGCGGACACGGCGTAGAAGACCAGCCACGCAGCGGCGAACGAGGCCACGAGCGGGTGCAGGCCGCGCAGGCGCACGAAGAGGTTGGCGGCAGGATCGAAATCCTGGACGAAGCCGGCGGCCAGCGACGGGGCCGGGAAGAGCGTGTCGCCGAGCGCCGCGATGGCTCCGCTCACGCCCAGGACCATCACCACGGCCAGGCTGGCGGCGGCCATCCACGCTGGTTTGCCGCGCGGGCGGATGGGCGGTCTTCCCATGCCCCACCAGGCGGTGAGCGTCAGGCAGGCGAGCAGCGTCAAGGTGTTAAGCAAGTGGGTGGAGAGCGACCAGGCGCGCGCCGCCGAAGCGTTGCGGGCCACATGCTCGAGCAGCACCAGGGAGGCGCCGAGGAGCGCTTCGGTGATCAGAAAAACAGCCGAGAGGGTGACGCCCAGGCGCACGGGATGGCGCCGTGGGAATGCACGGAAGCCCCACACGACGAGCGCCGCCACCAGCGCCAGGTCGAGCCCGCTGGTGGCGCGATGGGTGAATTCGATGATGGTGGCGATGGCGGGCGAATGGGGGGCCACTTCGCCGTTGCACAGCGGCCAGTGATTGCCGCAGCCCGCGCCCGAACCGGTGGCGCGCACGTAAGCGCCCCACAGGACCACGGCCAGGTTGTACGCCAGCACGGCCCAGGCGTAGCGCGCAAAGGCGAGGTGTCGCGTTTGGGCCGGCGGCGCGCCCGTGGTGCTGGTAGCGGCTGATGGCATGGAGGGCAACCCCTTTATTGTAGGTTGCGCGGTGCCGGGCGATCCAACTATGCTGGATGTTCCCTTATGCCTACAAAAACTCCCATCACTGTCGCCCATGGCGACGGCATCGGCCCGGAGATCATGGCCGCCACGCTGCAGATCCTGGAGGCCTCCGGCGCGGCGCTCGATATCGAAACCATAGAGATCGGCGAAAAGGTCTACCTGCGCGGCAACAGCTCGGGAATCGAACCCAGCTCGTGGGCCTCGCTGCTGCGCACCAAGGTGTTCCTGAAGGCGCCGATCACGACGCCGCAGGGAGGCGGGTTCAAGAGCCTGAACGTGACCACGCGGAAGACGCTCGGCCAATACGCCAACGTGCGCCCGTGCGTGTCGTACCATCCCTTCATCGACACCAAGCACCCCGGCATGGACGTGGTGATCGTGCGCGAGAACGAAGAGGACCTGTACGCGGGCATCGAGTATCAACTGACCCCGGAGGTGACCGCCGGCATAAAAATCATCTCGCGGCCGGGCACCGAGAAGATCGTGCGCTACGCCTTCGAATATGCGCGCCTGCACAACCGCAAGAAGGTCACGTGCTTCGCCAAAGACAACATCATGAAGGTGACCGACGGTCTATTCCACAAGGTTTTCAATGAGACCGCGGCCAAGTATCCCGACATCCAGAACGAATTCTGGATCGTGGACATCGGGGCGGCGAAAATGGCCGACTCGCCGGAAGCCTTCGACGTGATTGTGATGCCGAATCTGTACGGCGACATTCTCTCCGACGTGGCCGCGCAGATCGCGGGCTCGGTGGGCCTGGCGGGCTCGGCCAACATCGGCGAGGCATGCGCCATGTTCGAAGCGATCCACGGTTCGGCGCCGCGGCGGGCGGGGCAGAACCTGGCGAACCCCTCGGGGCTGCTGCTGGGGGCGGTCCTGATGCTGGTGCACATCAACCAGCCGGAGGCGGCGGAGCAGGTGCACAACGCCTGGCTGCGCACCATCGAGGATGGGGTTCATACTTACGACATTTTCACGGAGGGCGTGAGCACGAAAAAGGTGGGCACCAGGGAGTTCGCCGCCGCGGTGATCGAGCGGATGGGACAGAAGCCGAACACGTTGAAGCCGGTGGCCTACGCCCGGCGGCCAGCGGCGGCCCCCCTAGCGGCCCTGACGGTGTCCTCGAGCGCCATGGAGCTGAAGGGCATCGACGTGTTCGTGTATTGGCCTTCGCGCGATCCCAACGCACTGGCCGCCGCCGTGGGTAAACTGGCGGGCGAGGGACTCAGCCTGCAGATGATCGACAACCGGGGGGTGAAGGTATGGCCGGCCGGGATGGCCGAGACATTCTGCACCGACAGTTTCCGCTGCCGGTTCCTGGCGGACGGCCAGGCGGAGATGGGCCGGCTGATCGGCCTGTTGCAGCGCATCCACGAGGCAGGCATTCCCATCGCCATGACGGAAACGCTGCGCACCTTCGACGGGCAGCCCGGATTCACGCTGGCGCAGGGGCAGTAGCCGATGGCGGACGCGGGGCCGCTGGTCGCCGTAATCATGGGCAGCAAATCGGACTGGGCGGCCATGCGCCAAGCCGATGAGACGCTGGCGGATTTCGGAGTGCCTCACGAGTGCCGCGTGCTTTCGGCGCATCGCACGCCGGTACAGACGGCGGAGTACGTCGGCGCGGCGGAATCGCGCGGCATCGAAGTGATTATTGCAGCGGCGGGCGGGGCGGCGCACCTGGCGGGAGTATGCGCCGCATACACGCTGCTGCCGGTGCTGGGAGTCCCCATGGAGAGCGCGGCGCTGAAGGGACTGGATTCGCTGCTTTCCACGGTGCAGATGCCGGCGGGCGTCCCGGTGGGCACGCTGGCTATCGGCGGGCCGGGGGCGCGCAACGCGGCGCTGCTGGCAGTGGCCATTCTGGCCAACAGCCGGCCGGAGTTGCGCGAGAAGCTGCGGCGGTTCCGCGCCGAGCAGGGCGAGAAGGTGATGGCGACGCTGCTGCCGTGACGCAGCCCTCAGCTTTCAGCGATCAGCGATCAGCTTTCTGGCCGTAGCCGCTCCACCGCGGTGCGCAGCGCCGCGCGCACCGCTTCCATTTCGGATTCATCGCGATACTTTCCACGCGGCCAGAAAAATCCCTTGAGACCGTCTTTCCTGCGCCGCGGCACGATGTGTACGTGGAGATGGGGAACGCTTTGGCTTACGCGGTTGTTGACGGCCACGAACGTGCCTTCGGCAGCAAGTGCATCCTCCATGGCCACGGCCAGCGTCCGCGCCTGGGCAAACAGGGAACCGAGGGCGCTCGCGGGGAAATCGAGCATATTGTCGTAGTGGGTCCGCGGGATGAGCAGGCAATGGCCGGGGAACAGCGGGCGGTGATCGAGAAAGGCCAGCGCGTCGGGCGTCTCCAGGACGATTGAGGCCGCCACAGCGCCGGAGGCGATGGCACAAAACAGGCAATCCGCAGGCATTTTTCCATGATGCCAGAAGCGGGAGGGTTCGCCCAGCCCCGTGTTATGATTGGTTGGAAGTAGATTTAAAGGAGGTTACGATCACCGATGGGTCCCCTGGGTTGGCCGGAGATGATCTTTATTTTCGTCCTGGCGCTGGTCCTGTTCGGCCCCAAGAAACTGCCGGAAATCGGACGGACGATCGGAAAGGCGATGGGTGAATTCCGCCGCGCGTCGAACGAGCTGAAATCGACGTTCGAGCGGGAAATGCAGGGTTTGGAGAAGGAAACCGAACCGCTGAGACAGATCACCAATTCTTTTCAATCCGACACCTACAATTACGACTACGCCGCGGCCGAAAACACCTACGAAGGTTCCTACGGGTCGGAGTACAATTCCACCCCAGCCACACCAGTCAACCTAAGCGCATCCGCACCTGAGGGCGCTGAGTTACCGCCAGTCGTCGCGCCGGAGGGCACGGTTGCCCACGGCGAACCGGAAGCTGTCCTCGGACCGGCCGGGTCTTTGGGCGAAGCACCGGCGGCGGCCGAGCACACGGCGCCCGCTTCCACGAAGTCCGGGCAGGACGCATAAACGAATGAGCTCATCGGAACACGCGAAGGGGGCCGGCGCGCTCCCGAGCGGGGTTGCGCCGGCGCCCGTCACGGCGATTGAAAAACTGCGGCATCGTTTGGGTGGTGGAGGGGTGACGCCGCCTCCACCCCCGCCGCCCTCCGGCGCCGGGGAAGACGACGAGGACGGCATGCTGCGCATGTCGTTTCTCGAGCACCTCGAGGAGCTGCGCTCGCGCCTCATCAAATGCCTGGTCGGAATTGCGGTGGCGGCCGTTGTGAGCCTGCTGTTTACCGACCCCTTGTGGACTTTCGTCAAGCAACCGGCCATCTCGGCCCTCAAGAATAACGGCTACGTGCCCAACCTGGCGCAGATCGAGCCCATGGAAACGTTCAACGTGATCTGGTTCAAGCTGCCCATCCTGTGCGCCATCTTTCTGGCGTCGCCGTGGGTGTTGTACCAGGTATGGGCCTTCATTTCGCCGGGCCTGTACCGCCGCGAGCGGCGCTGGGCGGCGCCGTTTATTCTCACCGCCGCCGGGCTGTTCATCCTGGGCGGGCTGTTCGGTTATTTCGTGGCGTTCCGTTTCGGCCTCACGTTTCTGCTGGGGATCGGCAAGGGCAAAGACGTCATCCCCATGGTCTCCGTCAGCCACTATTTCGACTTATTCGTGGATGTCATGCTCGGAGTTGGATTGGTCTTCGAGCTGCCTGTGATTATATTCTTTTTGACATTACTTCGAATTGTCACTCCGTCCTTTCTCGTGCGGCACAGCCGCTACGCCATCCTGATCATCTTCATCGCCGCCGCCATCGTCACGCCTACGCCGGACATCTTCAACATGATGTTATTCGCCGTGCCCATGTGCCTGTTGTTTTACGTGGGCATATTCGCCGGCTACCTGCTGGTGCTGCATCGCGAGCACCGGAGATTCCCGTGGCGGAAGGCGCTTCCCGTCGGGCTCGGCGTACTACTGTTACTGATGGGGGTGCTATACCTTGCCATTACCAAGTATGGTTTGAAAATAGTACTTCGCTGGCCATTTTTAACTCATTAGCCGGTGTTCTCTCTAGAATTTCAGCGGCACACGTTGTAACATCACATTTGACCGCATGTCGGCCATACGGGCTGTTCAGGGCTGGTCGAATACCGTGCTGCAATGGACCTATACAAAGCGATTCAGGACTTATACGCCGAAAAGGAAAAACTCGAGCGCGTCATCGTATCGCTCGAAGAGCTGCAACGCACCGCCGGCGCCGTTCCGGTGTTGTCGCGGGGAGGCAAGCGGCGGGGACGCAAATCGATGAATGCCGCCGAGCGCCAGGAAGTGTCGGAGCGCATGAAGAAGTATTGGGCGAGCCGCCGCAAGGAGAAACAGCCGCCGGGGCGTTCGTAGGTGCTCCACGGCGGCCGCGCCCCTACGGGGTGTCTTCCGGGCCCGGCTGCGCGGGCCGGGGCGCCTCGGTGGTCTTGAAGAACCAGAGCCAGTAATACTGCTCCCCGGCGCCGTGGTGATACCGCATCTCGAAACCGCAGCGCCGCGCCATATCGCGCGCCTCCTGTTCGGTAAATGAAGCTCCCACCCAGCTATCGTCGGGCTCGAATTCTGCCGCCGCACCCTGCACCTGGAATTTGAAGAGCGCGCCGGGGCGCAACAGGCGGTTCACTTCGCGGACATAATTCTCGATGATGTCGCGGCTGGGGATGTGCTGAAACACGATGCACGAAAATGCGAAATCGAGTTGCAACCCGCCGCCCAGGCCGAAGCGGTGCCACCAGTGCCGGCGCACGGCAGCAAGGTCTTTGCCGTTGTTGCGGAAGATGTGCGCGCCGGGAAAATCCCGCAGTGCCCAGCGCGCCTGGCGGACCATTTCGCGGCTGATATCGACGGCAAACAGTTCGCCGAAGAGGCCGGCCAGGGCGCGCGTGACCCGGCCGGCGCCACAGCCGATCTCGAGTACCTTCATGTCCTTCGGGTTCTTGCCCTGGCAGATATTGGTGAGATCGGTGAGGATCTCCTCCTTCACGGTGCGTTCGCCGGATGCAAAGAATTCCTCGTCGGACCACTGTTCCTGGCCGGTGGCCACGTAGTAGCGCGCGTTTTCGCGGGCGCGCTGCTCCCAATCGCGGCGCATTTTGTCGAGCTGCCGGGTGATCCGCTGTTCCGCCATTTGTTATATTGTAATTACTGTCTACAGCGTGTGGGCGAGTAGCTCAGCTGGGAGAGCACGGCGTTCGCAACGCCGGGGTCGTGGGTTCGAATCCCATCTCGTCCACCAACCCCAAGCAAAGACCGGGATGCCAGGCCGAAATCCGTCAATTAGCTGTCACCGCCGAGGCGCCGAGACGCCGAGGGATACCGGTTCCATCGGTTCTCCGCGTGCTTGGCCGGCTCGGCTCGCCAACCCGAAGGGATCGGAAACGCGCGCTCGCGGTTGCACCCGACAGGTACCGGTGCCGAGGTGGCCGATAGCGCAGAGAGACGCTAGGTCTCGGCGTCTCGGCGGTGGAAAGTCTCTGCCTTAAGTATCCGCGGTGCTACCATGAGCCTTTCCGGAGAATCGGCGGCAGATGAAGCTTACGTTTTGGGGCGCGGCCGGCGCGGTCACCGGCTCCATGCACCTGGTGGAGGCGGGCGGGCGGCGGTACCTGCTCGATTGCGGGCTCAATCAGGGGCGGCGTAAGGACGCCGATCAGAAGAACCGCAACCTGCCGTTTGCGGGACAGTCGATCGATGCGGTCCTCCTCTCGCACGCCCACATCGACCACAGCGGCAATCTGCCGACGCTGGTGAAAGACGGCTTTTCCGGACCGATCTACGCCACGCCGGCGACTATCGACCTGTGCAACTGGATGCTCCGCGACACCGCGCATATCCACGAGAAAGACGCCGAATTCCTGAACAAGCGGCGGGAGCACCGCAAGCGGGCGGGGTGGGACGACCAGGTGGTGGAGCCGCTCTACACCATGGACGATGCCGAGCGCACGCTCCCGCTGTTCCAGCCGGTGGGGTACCATTCGCCGCACAAACTGGCGCCGGGCCTGACCTATGTGCCTTACGACGCCGGGCACATTCTGGGATCCTCCTGCCTGGTGATCCACGATTCGTCGAACGGCTCGCGCGTGCGCCTGGCGTTTTCCGGCGACGTCGGACGCCCGCGGCTGCCCATCGTCCGCGATCCCGAGACCCTGCCTCCGGCCGAATACCTGATCCTGGAGAGCACCTACGGCGGGCGTTTCCATAAAGACGTGGGGCACGTGGTCAACAAGCTGGCCGATGTGGTGAACCGCACGGCGCGGCGCGGAGGGCGGATCATCGTGCCCGCGTTCGCGGTGGGCCGCACGCAGCAACTGGTGCTGCTGCTGCACCAGCTCGCCAACGAAAAACGCATCCCCAATATCCCGATTTTTGTGGACAGCCCGCTGGCGTTGAACGTGACCGCGGTGCATAGGAATCATGCGGAGTGTTTTGACGAGGAGACGCGGGAGTACCTGCTGCACGGCGAAGACCCGTTCGGGTTCCAGCGCCTGCAGTACATTCGCGAAGCCTCCGAATCCAAGAAGTTGAACGATCTGCACGGGCCGTTCGTGGTGATTTCCGCTTCCGGCATGTGCGAGCAGGGCCGCATTCTGCACCACCTGCTGAACAACATCGAGGACCCGCGGAATACCGTGCTGATCACCGGGTTCATGGCGCAGGACACGTTGGGGCGCAAGCTGGTGGAAAAATGGCCGGAAGTGCGAATATTCGGCGAACCGATGCGCGTTCGGGCGGAGATATCGAGTCTGGACGAGCTCAGCGCGCATGCCGACCAGAAGGAGCTGCTGGACTGGCTGGAGCCGCTGGCGCCGTCGCTGCGCAAGGTCTTCCTGGTGCACGGCGAGCCCCGGCAGAGCGAAACGCTGGCCGGGCTGCTGGCTTCCCGCCACGGTCTGGAAGTGGCCATACCGGCTCCAGGCCAGTCTTTTGAGCTGGTTTAGGCGAAACCGAAACGCCTGCTGTATCCATCTATACTGGAAGGAGCTAAAGGAGCATCGTAACGTGAGTCCCACACCGACATATGCAGAGCCGCAGGCGCCGCGTTCGGGTTTGATGACGGCGCTGGTCGCCGCGGCGATTATTGCCCTGGTGGCCGCCAACATTTACCTGTACGTGCAGATCGACCACCTGCGCGCGGACCTGACCAAGACGACTGAGTCGTTGAAGACCGAGCTGAGCAATTTGCGGGACGCTTCTTCGGTAACCACGGCCTCGCAATTGCGGCATCTGGAGACGTTGAAGGAAGAGCTGAAAGCATCGCAGGCGCAGGCGCGGACGCTTTCGGCGCAGGCCAAGATCGAAGCCAACGCCAATACCGAGCGCATCGCCAAACAGATCCAGGCGGAAGAGGCCAAGGTGCAGCAGCGGGTCGCCTCCGACATCAGCGATGTGAAGCAGTCCGCCAGCGCGGCCAACGCCAAGATCGCCGATGTCTCGACCGACGTCGGCGGGGTGAAGACGCAGGTGACCGCCACCCAGGCGGAATTGCAGAAGACCATCGCCGATTTGAAATCGGTAACCGGGGACCTGGGCGTGCACAGCGGGCTGATTGCCACCAACGCCAACGAGCTGGCCGCGCTGAAGCGCCTGGGCGAGCGGAACTATCTCGATATCAAGCTGGCCAAGACCAAGCAGCCGCAGCGCTTCGGCGACATCACCCTGCACCTCAAGAAGACCGACCCGAAGAAAAACCGCTACACGGTGGACGTGATGGCGGACGACAAGCTGACGGTGAAGGAAAACAAGAGCATCAACGAGCCGGTGCAGTTCTACACGGCCAAGGGCGGCCACACACCGTACGAACTGGTAATCAACCAGGTGGGCAAAGACCAGATCGTGGGCTATCTTTCCACGCCCAAGGACGCAGCCGCGCGGTAAGTGGCTGGGGCCTACTCCAGGGCCATCGCCGAGACCTGCATCTTCTCGGGGCGCTTGACTTCCACTCGCAGCTTGTCCCCGAGGCCGAGATTGCCGCTGACGGACAGCGTGTAATGGGCGCGCAGCACGTCGAACACGCGCGGGCCCGGCTGGGTGTTGCCCGACTTCCGCATGTCGCGCAGGTTGAACGAGGCTCCCCCGGTCTGCTTCGCCAGCATCTCGAATAACGCACGCTCCATGCCCACCGCGTAAACGGGATAAATGGACACCTGGTTGCGGCGCGCCAGGCGGATGACTTCGCGCTCGCCCACCCTGCTGTAGCCTTCGACGCCAGTGGTGAGCAACAGGATCACGCGGCGGAAGGGGCTGTTCTGGAAGCCGCCGTCGAGGGCCGCGTAGAGGGCATCGAGCACGTGCGGCGAGTTGCCATACTTGACCTTGGCGATGGAGCTCATGATCAGGGCCTTGCTCGAAGTGAAGTCCTGGATGAGATCGGCCGACGAGTGGAAGGCCACTACCGCCATCTGCTCCTTGGGCTGAAGTTGGGCCACGAAATTCTCCGCCATGGGCTGCACCATCCCTCCGGCGAGGCTGGTATCGAGCAGCAGCATGATATCGAGCGTGTCGCGGGTGAACTCGGCCGCTTCCACCGGGCGGGGCGTCTTATCGTCGAAGACGGCGAAATCCTGGGCGGCCAGACCGGTCACGGGCGCGCCCGATTTCTGTTCCGTGACGGTCACCAGCAGGCGGGTGGCGCCCGTTGCGGGCCGCGAAACGAGCGCGGCCGCGAGGCAGAACAGGGCCGGCGTGCGCAGGGTCATCAGTAGGTCTCCGCTTCGATTTTTTCCACCAGCCGCTCCACGTGCATGCCATAGAGGGCGGATTTGCCGTGCTGGTCGCTCTGAAAGTAGACGCGCTGGCTGTCGGGCGCGAACAGGGGGGCGACCGTTTCGGGGCGGCTGGCCTTGTGTTCGCAGAGCGTGAATTCCCGCCGCGCCACGCGCAGCAGGAGCAGAATGGTAGGCGAAGCGGCATTGCGGCTGGCGCCCACGAAGACCGAGGTGTTGGTGTTGAATCCGAAATGCGCGAACTGGCTGGTCTTGGCCACCAGCTTGTCGGTGTTGGTGTCGGGGGTGAATTCGCGGATGGCGCGCAACTGGGCGGGGTCGTCGGGAATGTTCAGGTAGAGGACGGTCTTTCCATCCGCCGCCCAATTGGCCGGCCCGATGCGGCCGGACGCCAGTTTCAACGGGCGCTTCTGGCTGCCGTCGGCATTCACCATCCACAGCGCCTCGGCGCCCTGCCGGAAAAGGATCTGGGCGCGCATGGGCCGCGCGATGGGGTCGCTCATCACGAACGGCGTCTCCACGACCGTCCGCGCCGCGCCCTGCGCCAGCGGGACCATGCGCAGACGCGAGCCTTCGCCGCGCCGCTCGGCGAAAACGGCGTGCGTGCCGTCGGGCCCCACGCTCAACCCGGGGCAGCGCTCCCAACCTTCGGGAATACTGTACAACTCGCGCGACCGCAGGGTGAGGAGCGTGGCGATCGACAAGGAGCGGCCCGCGAAATTGCAGAACGAGCGATTGTCCGGGGTAAGAGTCAGCGAAGCGCCGTCGAGCTCCTGCGCCTCGCTCAACTGCCTGGTCTGCCCGTTCCTCAGGTCCATGCGGAACGCCTGCGGAGAGCCGCCGCGGTCGCAGCAGAACAGCATCCAGCCGCTCGAGCGCGCGAGGGCGCGATTGTAATAAGCCGGCAGCGTGGAAGTATGGGCCGGATCGGTGAGCTGGTAGACTTCGAGCTCGGTGGTAGGGTCGGGATAGCGCTTCCAGTCCGACGGGAAGGTAGCGGCAGGCGGCTTTTGGGCCATGAGGCGCGCGGCGAATCCGGAAAGGAGCAACGAGCGGCGCGACCACAGACGCGCGGGACCCGGCATAAACCGATAGTAGCAGGAACTTCACAATGGCATGGCTGTTGCAACCGCTTTTGTGCCAGAGCGGGAGTTTTGCCCGTTGTGACCCGCGAATCGCCGGCTGGAGGGAAAGGCCGGCAAGCCGGCGAATGGCAGTAGCGAGGAGTGCAATAGCGAGGAGGTTCGCCCGCGTGTGCGGCGGGGTTTTAGCCTTTTCCCCCGCCCAGCGGCACTCACGGGAGCGTGAAAGCGCTCGCCAGAACGGGCCCGTGAAACCGGCACGAAGGAACGCGGGCGAAGCTCCGGAGGGGGCGGGACGCCGTCGGTACTGCCGGTGTAGACGGTGATGAATTTCTTTGCGACCTCGTCCAACATGGTCGTCTTCCCTAGCTCTCGCAGTTGCGCGGTGACCCCGAGTTCCTGCGGCAGGCGGCGTTGCGCAGCCTGCCAATAGGTTTCGCCGGCGGCCACATACGCTGCGACCGATGAGCCCCACGCGCCGGGATGGCGCGGGCGGGTGAGAGCCAGTTGCTGCAGGAGGAGGTCGCCCTGGTGGTTAAAGAGCAATATATGGACGACGCGAAAACCGACGTGCCGCAGCAGTGCCTCGCTGCGTTTGATAACGCCCGTGGCACGATCCTGGTCGTCCACGGTGTCGATGAGCATGTCCTCGCTAACGATCATGCCGTGCCCCCATTGCCGCCGGGCGGGAATAGGCGTCTGTGACAGAGCATTCGTTAGATTGTCGGGGAAACGCCGGTGTTGTGCAAGAGGCTGGAGGAGCCCAGCGTGGGCTGTTTCCACAGTCTTGTTACGCGCAATTTAAGCCGCTTAGCTATGAGTGCCTGTCGGAAAGCTGTGCGGGTTGTGTGCATAAACCAGGGCCGCAGGGGATTGTCTCGTCTCGGCCGCTAAACCTCCTCCGCCCGCCTTCGTCTCCTTTACATACAGGGTAAAATGGAACTTGCGGACTTCCCCCCGTACCGAGACCTTTCATGATTGTTGATGCCGTCCTGGCGAAAATCTTCGGGACCAAGAACGAGCGCGAGATTAAAGCCATGCTGCCCACGGTGGCGGCCATCAGTGAGCTCGAGCCCGCCACGCAACAACTGTCGGATGCCGAACTGGCCGCCAAGACCACCGAATTCCGGGACCGGATCGCGCAGGGCGCCACGCTGGACGATCTGCTGGTGGAAGCCTTCGCAGTGGTGCGCGAGGCGGGGCGGCGGGCGCTCAACATGCGCCATTTCGACGTTCAGTTGATCGGCGGCATGGTCCTCCACAAGGGCCGGATCGCCGAAATGAAAACCGGCGAAGGTAAGACGCTGGTCGCCACCCTGCCGTGCTACCTGAACGCGCTCGAAGGCAAGGGCGTGCACGTCGTCACCGTGAACGACTACCTGGCCAAGCGCGACTCGGAGTGGATGGGGCGGCTTTACAAGTTCCTTGGGCTGAGCGTGGGCGTGATCGTCCACGACCTGGACGACGGCGAGCGCAAGGAGGCCTACGGGGCCGATATCACTTACGGAACCAACAACGAATTCGGCTTCGACTACCTGCGCGACAACATGAAATTCCGCATCGAGGATTGCGTGCAGCGGCCTTTCAACTACGGCATCGTGGACGAAGTGGACTCCATCCTGATCGACGAAGCGCGCACGCCGCTGATCATTTCGGGTCCCAGCGAGGAGTCCACCGACAAGTACTACAAGGCCAACCGCATCATCCCCAAGCTGAAACGCGGCGAGGTGATCGAGGGCAAGGAACCGGGCGAAAAGTACACCACCGGCGATTACACCATCGACGAAAAGCACAAGGCCGTGGCGCTCACCGAAGAAGGCTTCGACAAGGCTGCCAAGCTGCTGGGCCTGGCCGATATCTACAGCCTCGACACCATCGAGTGGAAACACCACGTGGAGGCGGCGCTCAAGGCGCATACGCTCTACCAGCTCGACCGCGATTACGTGGTGAAGGACGGCGAGGAAGGGCCCGAGGTCCTCATCGTCGACGAGTTCACCGGCCGTCTCATGCCCGGCCGCCGCTGGTCGGACGGCCTGCACCAGGCGGTGGAAGCCAAGGAGGGCGTCAAGATCCAGCGCGAGAACCAGACGCTGGCCACCATCACCTTCCAGAACTACTTCCGCATGTACAAGAAGCTGGCCGGCATGACCGGTACGGCGGAAACCGAAGCGGCCGAATTCCAGAAGATCTACACCCTCGATGTGGTGGTCATCCCCACCAACAAGAAGATGATCCGCATCGAGAACCAGGACATGGTGTACCGCACCGAGGAGGAGAAGTTTCGCAACGCGGCCAAGGAGATCAAGAAAGACAACGAAAGCGGGCAGCCCGTGCTGGTGGGCACCATCTCGGTGGAGAAGTCGGAGAAGCTGTCGGGGATTCTCAAGCGGATGGGCGTGCGGCACGAGGTTTTGAACGCCAAGAACCACGAGCGGGAAGCGGCGATCGTGGCCCAGGCCGGGCGCAAGGGCGCGGTCACCGTCTCCACCAACATGGCCGGCCGCGGTACCGATATTCTGCTGGGCGGCAACCCCGAGTTCATGACCAAGGACGCCTGCCTGAAGGACAAGGTGGCCGAGCGGCTGTCGCCGGAAGAAGTGAAGTACGTGGCCGACGAGCACTTCTACTACTTCACCCACCACGACCAGTTTTACCGGGTGCGCCGCGAGAAGTGGGACGAGTACTTCACGCGCTTCAAGCAGCAGACCGACAGGGAACACGACGAGGTGACGGCGCTGGGCGGGCTGCACATCGTGGCCACCGAGCGCCACGAATCGCGGCGCATCGACAACCAGCTTCGCGGGCGCGCCGGCCGCCAGGGCGACCCCGGCAGCTCGCGCTTCTTCCTCTCGCTGCAGGACGACCTGCTGCGCATCTTCGGCGGCGAGCGCATGCAGAACCTCATGCTGCGCCTGGGCATGGAAGAGGATGTGCCCATCGAAAGCAAGATGATCACCAAGCGTATCCTGAAGGCGCAGGAAGCGGTCGAAATGCAGAATTTCGAAGCCCGCAAACACCTTCTCGAATACGACGACGTGATGAACAAGCAGCGCCAGGCGGTGTACACCATGCGCCGCCAGTTGCTGGAGGGCCTCGATCAGAAAGAGCGCGTGGGGGAGATGGTGCAGGGCATCGTCGATCAGTACGTGGACATGCGCTGCCCGGACAACAAGCATCCCGACACCTGGGACCTGGCCACGATGCGCAACGACATTCTCAGCCAGTTCGGCTCCAGGATCGATCTGGCGGAGATGGCCGACCTGAACCGGGAGCAGATGTCGGAGGTGATCCTCGAGCGGTTAAAGGAGAGGTATCAGGAAAAGGAAGATCTGGTAGGCCCCGACGTGATGCGCCAGACCGAGCGCATCGTGATGCTGCAAATCATAGACAACCAGTGGAAGGACCACCTGCTGTCGATGGACGAATTGAAGCAAGGCATAGGCAATCGCGCGTACGGCCAGAAGGACCCGCTGGTGGAGTACAAGAAGGAGTCCTACGAGCTGTTCACGGCCATGATGGACCGCATCGAAGACGAGACGGTCCGCTACTTGTTCTTCCTGCAGGTGAGCCGCGGCGAAGGGCCGGTGGGGCCGTACCCCGAGGAGGAAGAAGAGGACGCCGGTGCGGTCAACGGCAAGCCCGCCGCGCTACGCCCGGGCGCGGCCGAGGCGAGCGAGGACCAGAAGCGCGCGGCCAAGAACTCCATGGAGGACTTCACGCGCAACATCCAGCGCAAGAAGGAAAAGGAGCTGGCGGGGTTGCAGTTTGCGGGCGGCGACGACTCGAGCGGGCCCAAGCAGGTGGTGGCCGGGCAAAAGGTCGGGCGCAACGACCCCTGCCCTTGCGGCAGCGGCAAGAAGTACAAGAAATGCCACGGCGCGTAGGGGTAGACCTCTCCCTCAGATTTCCAACTCACCGCGGAGGCGCGGGGTGCGCGGAGGCTACGCGGAGAAAATCATCGGGGTGAACCTCCCCCGTCATTGTTGCAGCGCGTGCAACTGCTCCGGATGAGCGCGCGTTAGTGGAGTTCCGGGAGATAACCAGTTCTATATCGCCTTCTCCGCGTAGTCTCCGCGTACTCCGCGCCTCCGCGGTGAGTTGGAAACTGGCCGGTCTGTTGTGCGCCTCGCTAGAGTCCTTACCCAAGAGATTGTAATGTAAATGAGTCAAGTTTTCAGGCGACGAGTTTTTCCTCCTTGCAGCAGCGGTCAATCTCCGTCTGGAGACGATCGAAGGCGGCCCGGAGAGGAGAGTCTCCGGGTGGACCAGCGGGCATGATTTGAGCGAGTTTTGGACGCAACAGGCGCGCGTAGGTTCGCGTGAAGAACAGGGCAATGCGCAGGCCCGCCGGGGTAA
>JAIQEX010000008.1 GCA_020073615.1 Terriglobia bacterium | reverse complement strand
TGCCTCCTTCTGCGTGATCAGCTTCTTCTTCGCCTTTTTCAGGGCCACCAGGCGGTCCCGTTCGGCTTGTGTCATCAGTAGTTGTCCTTCTTGCACCTCCCCAGCCTGAACGCTGTCAATAGGACATTTCTACTTGGCACGAATAGGACATTACCATTTGGCGCCGACACCAGGCCAGCAGGGTCATGCGTCAGACGATGCGATAGCGTACGATTGCGGGCTCTGCTCGAAGGCCTGCTTGCAGTGGGGACAGCAGAAATACACCGTCCGCCCTTCGAACTGCGCCGTATGCTTCGCGCGGGCCACCGCCACCATCATGCCGCAGACGGGGTCTTTAGCTTCCGCGTTCACGACCGGCGCGGCAACCGCCGCGGGCTGCGCTGCGCTCCGGCCCTTCTGCACGATTTCGGCGAGCACGCTGACCGCGATTTCCTCGGGCGATACCGCGCCAATAGCCAGACCCGCCGGGGCCGTCACCCGCGCCAGGCGCTCCGCTGCAATCCCCTTGCCGCGCAGGTAGTCGAGCGTCTTTTCCGCCTTCGTCCTGCTCGCCACAAAGGCAATGTACGGCGCCTCCGCGCCCAGCGCCTGTTCGAGCGCTTCCTCGTCGCCCTCGCCCTGCGTCGAGACCACCACGAAAGTCCGCGGCGTCATGCGCACCCGGCTCAGATCCCATCGATCGTGAAGCTCCGTGGGCTCGGGAAAATTCTCGCGGCTCGCCTCCGGCGCCACCACGGCGACCGCATATCCCGCCGCCGCGCCAAGCCTCGCCAGCGTCTGCGCCACCACGGAACGCCCGAAAATCACGATCTGCGGCTTCGGTAGAACAGGCTCGATGAAAATGTCCAAGGCTCCTCCACTGTGGCAGGTCATCGCGTATTCCACCACGCCGTCCTCGGCCGCGGTGCTGGGCCTGGGGCTGATGCGCACCAACCGGGGCTTCCCATCGCGCATCGCCTGCAGCGCCTCCTTGACCACCGTGGGTTGGGCGCAGCCGCCGCCGATCCAGCCCCAGACTCTACCGCCGGAATCGACGATCGCCTTATCGCCCGGCTTCCCCGAGATGGGCGCCTCGAACCGCACCACCATCGCCATGGCGAAGGCTTCTCCCCGCGCTCGCAACGAGGCGGCTTTTTCCAGAAACTCGTCAAACATGTTTCACCAGCGTAAATGTTTTTCCAATGCCAGCAGGCTCTCGAGCGAATGCGCCGGAGCGAACACATCCACATGCGGCAGCGCCGCCGCCATGCCGCGCGTGAGCGGCTGGTAATCCTCCAGACCCAGCAGCGGATTCAGCCACACCACCTTGCGCACCCGGTCTTTGATGCGGCGCAGCTCCGCGGCCAGCGTCCCGGGATCTCCCGTGTCCCATCCATCGCTCAAAATCAGGAAGACCGTGTCGCGCGACAACAGCCTCGCGTGCCGCGCATTCAACTCCTGAAGCGATCCTCCGATCCTGGTGCCGCCCGACCAGTCGGCCGGGCACGCGGCCAGCGCCTTCATTGCTTCCGCCAGCTTGCGCGAGCGCAGCATGCCGCCGATGTTCACCAGCCGCGTGCTGAAGATGAATGTGTCGGCGCGCGCGATATGCCGGTGCAGCGCGTGGGCGAATCGCAGTAGAAACATGCTGTACAGGCTCATCGACCCGCTGACATCCAGCAGAATCACCACGCGCGCCTGCTGCGGTCTCCGCTCTTTGTAGCGCAACTGGATGGGATCGCCGCCGCGGCTGATATTGGCGCGAATCGTGCGCCGCAGATCCACGCGGCCGCGCAATCCGGCAGCCTTGCGGCGCCGCGAGAGCCGCCAGCTCATCTGTTTCAGCAGCCTCTGCGCGAGCTGGTCGAGCGCCGGCTGGTCGCTCTGCGGTATCTCGGAGAAATCGGCTTTCTTGAGGCGCGCATACACGCTGGCGCCCGCGATGCGGTTTGCTTCCCGGTCCGAGGGACGCGCCGTGTCGCTGGGTTCACCGGTCAAGGCCCAGAAACCCCGCGGCTCCGTCGTGACCTTCGTTTGCATCCGTCTCTGCTCTTGCGGGAGCTTGTTCCAGAAGGCATCGAACAGCCGGTCGAACGAATCCCATTCTTCCTTCGACGAGCTCAACGCCGCGCGCAGGCCCCAGCGCACCGCATCGCGGTCCTCGGGCGGTACCGCGCGCACCACCTCCGCCGAGGCCAGCGATTCCGTCACGCCCGCGGAGAATCCGTTGGCCCGCAAAAACCGGCAGAAGCCGATTACGCCCGCTTGCGTCACCGCGCGGCCCTCGCCAGGATCCGGTCGATCCCTTCCGCCCGGATCTTCGCCGAATCGTCGACCGATTTGGCGACGCATCCGAGCGTAGCCTCCGCCGCTTCCGCGTCCAGCCGCGTCTTACCCAGCGCGCGAAGCGAGTGCACACAATCGAGCGTCTCGGCTACGCCCGGGGGCTTCGCCAGATTCAGATTTCGCACCTCTTGGACGAAACCGACGGTTTGCGCGCCCAACTCCCGGTCCACTCCCGGCGCGCGCAGCCGGACAATTTCCAGTTCTTTTTCGAAGACCGGATAGTCGATCCAGTGGTACAGACAGCGCCGCTTGAGAGCGTCGCTCAATTCCCTGGTGCGGTTCGAGGTGAGAATCACGTGCGGGCGGTGCCGCGCGCGGATGGTTCCCAGTTCCGGAATCGTAATCTGAAAGTCGCTCAGCAGCTCCAGCAGAAAAGCTTCAAACGCCTCGTCGGCGCGGTCGATCTCGTCGATCAGCAGCACCGGCGAATTGTCCGTAGCGCGAATCGCGCGCAGCAGCGGCCGCTCCAACAAGAACCCGGATGAGAAGATCGTCTCTTCGTCCGTCTTCTCGTGGATTTTAATCGCCAGCAGTTGCTTCTGATAGTTCCATTCGTAGACGGCGGAGTTGACGTCCAGGCCTTCGTAGCACTGTAGCCGGATCAACTCCACGCCGAGAAACGATGCCAGAACCTTCCCCACCTCGGTCTTGCCAACCCCGGCGTGGCCTTCGATCAACAGCGGCTTGCCCAGCCGGATGAGCAGGTACACCGCCGTCGCCAGCGCCCGATCCAACACGTATCCCGATGCTTCGAAGCCGCGGACTACGGCCTCGATATCGCGCACATCATCGGGGTTCGTCGGAGCCTCCCAGGGCGCGGCGAATGGATTGACCCAGCGCCTTCGATACCACGCGTACCCCTTTGATCGGCTTGTCGGCGCCTTGAATCTCGGCGCCCGGATTCTTCAGCTTCTCCTGGAACCGTTCGGTGAACTGTTTGAAGATGACGCCCGAAACGTCGGTCAGCATGCGGCCGCCGAACTGCGCCAGCATCCCCACCACGTTCACCTCGGAGATCGCGGTCACGCGCGTGCCGCCACCGTCGAGCGCCTCGAGCGAGCCGGTCATCTTCATCGACGCGCCGCCCTTGCCGCGCACGTCCTGCCCCCTCCCGTCCAACTCGAGGAGGTGCAACTGCTCCTCCAGCCGCACGATTTTCACTTCGCCCTTGTACTCGGTCAGGCTCGGCCCGACCTTGACGCTGATGGCGCCCTTGAATGTGCGGTCGTCTACGGTCTCGATAATCTTCGCGCCGGGAACGCAGCCGACCACGTTCCGCGGGTCGCTCAGCAATGCCCAGACTTCGCCGATTGTCTCGCTGACCTCGAAGGTGTTTTCGATGCGTACCGCCATACTATGCGATCCCGTGCTGCTGCAGAATCTGCCACACCTTCCACGACGTGACCGGCATGTCGATGTGGCGCACGCCCAGGTGCGAGAGAGCGTCCACCACCGCGTTGACGAACGCCGCGGGCGAACCGACGTTGGGCGATTCGCCCACACCCTTGGCGCCGATGGGATGATGCGGCGACGGAGTGCAGGTCTTGCCCGTCTCCCAGTTGGGCGTCTCCACCGCCGTGGGCAGCAGGTAGTCCATGAAATTCCCCCCCTGGACGTTCCCGCTTTCATCGTAGCCGATGAGCTGCATGAAGGCGATGGCCAGCCCTTCGGTGAGCCCGCCGTGGATCTGCCCTTCCACGATCATCGGGTTGATGATGTTGCCGCAATCGTCGACGGCGATAAAGCGGCGCACCTTGACCTCGCCCGTTCCCTTGTCGATATCGACCACGCAGATATAGGTGCCGAAGGGGAAGGTCAGATTGGGCGGATCGTAATAATGCACCGCTTCGAGGCCCGCTTCCATACCCGCCGGAAGGTTGGTGTAAGCCGCGAAAGCGATCTCCTGGATGGTTTTCGCTTTCGAGGGCGCGCCTTTGACGAAAAACTTGCCCGGCTCCCACTCCAGGTCTTCCTCGCTCACTTCCAGCAGATGCGCCGCGATTTTCCGCGCCTTGTCGCGAATTTTTCGCGAAGCCATCGCCGTGGCTCCGCCCGCCACCGGCGTGCTGCGGCTGGCGTAGGTGCCCAGACCGTAGGGCGCGGTATCGGTGTCGCCTTCCTCCAGCACGATGTCCTGCTGCGGAATGCCCAGCTCCTGCGCGATGATCTGCGGGAACGTCGTCTCGTGGCCCTGGCCCTGCGATTTCGTTCCCAGCCGCGCAATCGCTTTTCCCGTGGGATGGATGCGGATCTCGCAGCTGTCGAACATCTTGATGCCCACGATGTCGAAGGTGTGGGCGGGTCCGGCGCCAACGATCTCCGTGAAGCTCGAGATGCCGATCCCCATCAGCTCGCCCTTTTTGCGCTTCTCCGCCTGCTCCTTGCGCAGTTCGTCGTATCCCGCCATTTTGAGCGCCAGGTTCATGGCCGCCGGATAATTGCCGCTGTCGTAGGTCCAGCCGAGCGGGCACTGATACGGGAATTTGTCCGGCGGAATGAAATTCTTCAGCCGCAGCGCGGCGGGATCCATCTTCAGTTCGTAGGCCAGAACATCCATGGCCCGCTCGATCAGGTACGCGGCTTCGGTAACGCGGAACGAGCACCGGTAGGCGATGCCGCCCGGCGCCTTGTTGGTGTAGACGCCGTCCACCTCGCAGAACGCCTTGGGAAAATCGTAGGAGCCGGTGCAGATGCTGAACAATCCGGCCGGAAACTTCGAGGGTTGCGCCGCGGCGTTGAAGGCTCCGTGATCCGCCAGCGTCTTGACGCGCAGCGCCTTCACCGTGCCATCGCGCTCGGCGGCGATTTCCGCGGTCATGTGATAGTCGCG
The DNA here is from genome assembly GCA_020073615.1 of Terriglobia bacterium. GTDB lineage: Bacteria > Acidobacteriota > Terriglobia > Bryobacterales > Bryobacteraceae > JADGNR01. Next base: position 82,872 of record JAIQEX010000008.1, on the reverse strand, counting down.
CGCGAACCCCGTCGATTGCAGGTTCTCCGAGCGCGATTCGATCCACTTCACCGGGCGGCCCAGCGTCAACGAGGCCACCACCGCGCAGACGTAGCCCGGATAGATGGGAACCTTGTTGCCGAATCCTCCGCCGATATCGGGCGAGATGACGCGGATGTTCTGTTCGGGTATTCCTCCCACCAGCGCGAATAGCGTGCGATGCGCGTGCGGCGCCTGCGAGGTCAGCCAGATGGTCAGCTTCCCGGTCACCTTGTTGAAATCGGCCACGCAGCCGCAGGTTTCGAGCGGCGCCGGATGGCAGCGCTGAAACACGGCATCCACTTTGGCTGTGACCGGGCCGCCCTGAATCGCTTTTTGCGTTTCATGCCGGTCGCCCACTTCCCAATGAAAAATGTGATTCGACTTTTCCTCGCGATCCTCGCGCAGAATCGGCGCGTCCGCGTCGAGCGCCTTGTGCGGATCCACCAGCACCGGCAGCTCTTCGTATTCCACTTCCACTAACTCCGCCATGTCGGCCGCGGCATACTGCTCCGTGGCTACGGCGAACGCCACTTCCTGCGCCTGAAACAAAACCTTGCCCGTGGCCAGCACCATCTGCTTGTCGTGGAACAGCGTGGGCATCCAAGCCAGGTTGGCGGCGGCCAGGTCCGCGCCGGTAATCACGGCCAGCGCGCCCGGCACCTTCATGGCGGCTTCGATGTTGATGCTCTTGAGCCGCGCGTGGCCGTAGGGGCTGCGCACCACGTGGCCGTAGACCATCCCCGGCAGGTGCACGTCGTCGACGTACGTGCCTTTGCCCTGGATGAACCGGGCGTCTTCCTTGCGTTTGACCGAGTGGCCCATGCCACCGATTTCGGGCGACGTCTGCATCATGCCGATACCCCTTTCTGCATTTTCGCGGCCGCGTGTTGCACGGCCTTCACGATATTCTGATACCCGGTGCAGCGGCACAAGTTGCCGGAGATGCCCCAGCGGATTTCCGCTTCCGTGGGGTTGGGATTCTTTTCCAGCAGCGCCACCGCGGACAGCATCATGCCCGGCGTGCAAAATCCACACTGCAAGCCATGCTCCTGATGGAAGCCCTCCTGAATGGGATGCAGCTTGCCGTCGCTCGCCAACCCTTCGACCGTGCGAATCTCGCGGCCGTCGGCCTGCACCGCGAAAAACGTGCAGGACTTGATGGGCCGCCCGTCGAGCAGCACCGTGCAGGCGCCGCAACTGGTGGTATCGCAGCCCAGATGCGTGCCGGTCTGCCCCGCGACATCGCGAATGAAGTGGATCAGCAGCAGTCGCGGAGCCACGTCGGCTTCCTTCTCGACGCCGTTCAGGCGGATGTGTATGTGATGGGTCTTCGCCATGGTCGTCTCCTATCTTCCGGCCCTTTCCGCGGCGCGGGTGAGCGCGCGTTTGGTCAATTCCTTCACCAGACCTTTCTTGTATTCCGCCGGACCGCGCAGATCGGAGCTGGGCTGCGATTCGCCCATCGCCAGCTCCGCCGCCTGGGCGACGCTCGCGGCATCCAGTCTCTTGCCGCGCAGAAACGCCTCGGCTTTTCCGGCTTTGATCGGCGTCGGGCCCGCGTTGGTCACTCCGATTCCGGCTTTGGTGCACGCGCCGCTCGCGTCCAGCGTCACCTGCGCCGCCACCGCCGCGGTCGCGAAATCGCCCACCTTGCGCTCCAGCTTGAGGTACGTACCTCCGCTTCGCGCCGCGGGAACGGGAATGCGGATCTCGGTGAGAATCTCATCCTGCTCGAGCGCGGTCGTGAAGATCGACAAAAAGAAATCCCGAACCGCAATGGTTCGCTGCCCGTTCGCGCCCGTGGCGACCAGCTCGGCTTCGAGCGCCAGCATGGTGGCGCCATGATCGTTGGCCGGATCGCCGTGCGCCAGGTTTCCGCCCATGGTGGCGAGATTGCGCACCTGCGGATCGGCGATCACCAGGGCCGTGTCGTGAACGATCGGGTATTTCGCGCGGATCAGCTCCGAGTTCTCGACGTCGGCCTCGCGCGTCAATCCGCCGATCTTCAGGTACCCGCCCTCTTCGCGTATGTACGCGAGGCCGGGGATATGGTTGATGTCGATCAGCCAGGCGGGCCGCGCCAGGCGCAGCTTCATCATGGGAATCAGGCTCTGGCCGCCGCTCAAAATTTTGGCGTCGTCGCCGTGCAGTTGCAGGAGAGAGACGGCTTCGGGAATCGTCGCCGGCCGCAAGTATTCAAACTCCGGAGGAATCATCGTTGCCCTCGCTGTTTACAAGTTGCCGGCGCGTTTCCTCCCGGCAAGCGTTTAAGATTATATAGGGAAAGAAAGAGACGGGCATGTCCGGTGAATTCCTGCGGAAAACAAGCGAGCTGGCGGCGGAAGGCAAACCCTTCGCCCTGGCCACGGTGGTTCGCGTCGAAGGATCATCCTCCGCGCGGCCCGGCTCGAAGGCCCTCATCGACGGCCAGGGCCGCCTCGTCATGGGCTGGATCGGCGGCGGCTGCGCCGAGGGAGCCGTCCGGCGCGAGGCCATCGAGTGCATCGCCCGGCGGCGGCCGCGGTTGATCACCCTCGACATGACCGATGAGGTCCTGGGCGTCGGCATGCCGTGCGGAGGGATTATGGACGTCTACATTGATCCGGTGCTGCCCCAGCCCGAGCTGTTGATCGTCGGCCATGGCCGCATCGCCGAAACCCTGGGGGCGCTGGCGCGGATGGTGGATTTCTCGGTCACCGTGGACGATCCTTCCGCCGATCGGAAATCCTTCCCCGATGCGGACCGCATCTTAACCGGCGACCTCGACCTGAGCGAGGCGCACATCAATGCGCGGACTTTCGTGGTGATCGCCACGCAGCACAAGGGCGATCACCTGTGGCTGCAAAAAGCGATTGAAGCAGAGGCGGCCTACATCGCCCTCATCTCGAGCCGCCATCGCGCCGCCCTGGTGCTCGATTACGTGGTCGCCAACGGAGTCGCGCCGGAAAAGCTCGAGCGCGTGTGGGCGCCCGCCGGTCTCGATCTGGGCGCGGCCACGCCGGAAGAGATCGCCCTCAGCATCGTCAGCCAGATGGTGGCCCTGCGGCGGGGCGGCTCGGGCGAACCGCTCAAGCTCAAAGCCGCCCGCGGCTCCGAAGACGAAGGCGCGGCCGTGGTCACGGAGTGCGACGCGCCCGGCGCCGTTCCGCGATAATTTGCGCCATGATGCTGAGGGCGATTTCCTCGGGACCCTCGGCCCCGATTTCGATTCCCGCCGGCGCGTGCAGGCGCGCGAGCTTCTCCGGGCCGGCGCCCTTGCTCTGCAGGTTCCCGGCCAGCTCCTGCGCCCGCCGGCGATTGGCCACCAGCGCCACGTAAGCCGCGCCGTGATCCAGCGCCTGCTCGATGGCCTCTTCGTCGAACCGGCCGCGGCTGGCGATGACCACGTACTTTTCCCCCGGCAATCGCGAAAAGTCGAGCACCCGCAAAATCCGGTCCGCGCCGGGCGCCTGGTCCATGGTCAGCAGCGGATCGACCACCGTCACCGTGAACTTCATCAGCCGGCCGAGGCTCACCAGCGCCTTGCCGACTGCTTCCTGGCCGACCACCACCAACTGCGGCGCGCCGGTGACGTCGCGCCCGGCGAGATCCGCCGCTTCGAGCAGCGCCGGTCCCCATTCCCCCTTCGCGTGGGCCTGGCCGAGCGTTTCCAGGTCGCCCGGAGTGTCGATGTCGAGCAGCACTCCTATATCGTCGACCGGCGATTTGAGAATATTTTCGGTGTGGCCGCCGAAGATCGCGCGGCAGCCGATGTCGCCCGTCAGGCCCAGCAGCTCCGGAAACACCGAGCGGTCGAGCAGCACCGGATTCCCGCGAAACCCCCGGTACACCGGAATCACGATTTGCGGTTTCTGTTCCCGGTAAGCGCGAATGAGCCGGTCGATGGTTTCCGGTTTCACGAACGGCTGATCGGCCAGCACCACCAGCGCCGCATCGGCATCCGGCGAAACCTGTGCAATGCCGGCGCGGAGCGACGTTCCCATGCCTTCGCGATACGCCTCGTTGACCACGACCCTTACGCCATCGAGTGGGATCTTCTCGCGAATCGCCTCCGCGGACTGCCCGAGCACGAGAACGATTTCGCCGGCCTGGGATCCCCGCACATTCTCCAGCACCCTTTCGAGCAGCGTCCGGCCGTCGAGCGGAAGCAACTGCTTGAGGCTTCCCATCCGCGAGGAGCTTCCCGCGGCAAGAACCACGGCCGATATCCTGGAGTCCATGCGCATCACCGCATTCGCCGCTCCGCGCTGCCGCCTACTTCTCCAGCGGCAGCCCCGACTCCTTCAGCGCGCGCCAGCCGCCGTCGAGCGAGATCGCATTGCGGTAGCCCATCTTCTGCAGATTGTCCGCCACCAGCGCCGAGCGGAAACCGCCGCCGCAATACAGCACCAGCGTCGCCGCCTTGTCCGGTACTTTGGTCTCGATGTCGCGCTCGATCACACCCTTGCCCAGGTGCACCGCGCCCGCCACGTGGCCGGCGGCCCATTCGCTGTCTTCGCGCGTGTCCACCAGTACGTGCGCCTCGTGCGCCGCCACCATCTTCTGGTAGCCTGCGATATCGATTTGCCTGATCCGCGACTTCGCGTCGTCCACCAGCTTCAGGAATCCCGGATTGTGAGCCATGGTAGCGTCCTTCTTCTCCGCGGCCTTTTGCTGCGCGCCGAGCGCCAGCGCAAGACCCAGCAATGTACCGAACAAGCCTCGCATCATTCCACCCGCCTGATTTGCGCGCCTACGCGCGCCAGTTTCGCCTCGATTTTCTCATAGCCGCGGTCGATGTGGTACACGCGGTCGATCACCGTCTCCCCGCGCGCCACCAGCGCGCCCAACACCAGCGACGCGCTGGCCCGCAGGTCGGAGGCGATCACCCCCGCGCCGGTCAGCTCGTGCGGCCCCGCCACGATGGCCTGCCGGCCGTCCACCCTGATATTCGCCCCCATGCGCGCCAGTTCCTGCGCGTGCATGAAACGGTTCTCGAAGATCGTCTCGATAATGATGGCGATTCCTTCGGCCTGCGTCATGAGGGCCATGTACTGCGCCTGAAGATCGGTGGCGAAGCCCGGGTACTCCTCGGTGGTCATGTCCACCGAGCGCAGCCTTCCACCGCCGCGAACCCGCAGCCGGGCGGTGTCCGGTTGTGTCACCTCCGCCCCCGCCTGTTGCAGCTTGGACACGAGCGCGCCCAGATGTTCCGGGTTGCAGTCCGTCACCGTGACATCGCCCGCGGTGATGGCGCCGGCAATCAGGAACGTCCCCGCTTCGATGCGGTCCGGAATAATCGTATGCTCGGCGCCGTGCAGCCGCTCCACACCCTGGATGCGGATGGTGGAGCTGCCCGCGCCTTCGATGCGCGCCCCCATCTTCGAGAGCAGCGCGGCCAGGTCCGCTACCTCCGGCTCGCGCGCGGCATTGCGCAGCACGGTTTCGCCCTTCGCCAGCACGGCGGCCATCATCAGGTCTTCCGTGCCGGTCACGGTGATGCGGTCGAACTGGACCACGGCGCCGTGCAGGCCGTCGGGCGCCTCCGCTTCAATGTAGCCGTGCGCCTGGTTGATGCGCGCGCCCAGTTGCTCCAACCCGAAGATGTGCAGGTTGATGGGCCGCGCGCCGATGGCGCAGCCGCCGGGCAGGGAAACGCGCGCGCGCCCGCAACGCGCCACCAGCGGGCCCAATACCAGGCTCGAAGCGCGCATAGTCTTCACCAGCTCGTACGGCGCCTCGGGGCAGACAATCGCCGGCGTATGCAGGCGGACGGTCTCCCCGTCCACCTCCGTCCGCGATCCGATATCCACCAGCAGCCGCTCGATGGTGCGGATATCGCGCACGCGCGGAATGCGGTGCAGCACCACCGGCTCTTCGGTGAGCAACGCCGCAGCCAGCGCCGGCAGCGCGGCGTTTTTCGACCCGTTGGTGGGGATCTCACCCTTCAGGGCGTTTCCGCCCGCGATCACAAACTTATCCATTGAGGGCCTTCGCTATTCTTCCGCCCGCGGCGGCCAGGCGGCGTTCCGCTTCTTCCCTGCCGGCGCCCGTCTTGGCCATCACAATCGCCGTCTTCACGCTGTTGCCGCCCGCCGCCAGCAGTTCGCACGCGCGCTCGTAGGTGATGCCGGCCGCCTGCGCCACGATGCGCCGCGCGCGGTCCATCAGCTTGCTGTTCTTGGGTTGGACATTCACCATCAGGTTGCCGTAAACGTAGCCCAGGCGGATGAACGCTGCGGTAGTGAGCATATTCAGGGCCAGCTTCTGCGCGGTCCCCGCCTTCATGCGGGTGGATCCGGCCACCACCTCCGGCCCCACCAGCGGAGTGATGGCGATCTCGACCGCGCGCGCCAACTCCGAATCGGGAGTACAACTGATGCCCACCGTGACGGCGCCCAGCCGCCGCGCTTCCGCCACGGCGCCCAGCACATAAGGCGTCCGGCCGCTGGCCGCAATGCCGACCAGGACGTCGCGCCCGGTAAATCCGCGCGCCGCCAGATCGCCCGCGCCCGTGGCCGGGTCGTCTTCCGTCACTTCGGTGGCGCGGCTGAGCGCCGCCTCTCCGCCGGCCACGATCCCCTGCACCATCTCGGGCGGCGTGTTGAAGGTCGGCGGGCATTCCGATGCGTCCAGAACGCCCAGCCGCCCGCTGGTTCCGGCGCCGATATAAATCAGCCGGCCGCCGCGCTCGATGGCCGCCACCACGGCATCCACCGCGCGCGCGATGGCGGGAATCTCGCGCTCCACCGCCCCCGCCACCTTGTGGTCCTCGGCGTTGACGATCCGCAGCATGTCTTCGGTGCCCAGTTCGTCGATCGACGCGGAAGCGGTATTCTGCTGTTCGGTGAGAAGCCGTTCGAGCCCCGCCATGGCTCTATCTTAAGCGATCGACCCGGTGCGGTAGGCATGGCCAGCGCGCGTCAGGCCAACTGAGACACCACGGCCACGACGTCCCCCGGCCCCACCGGTCCCGGCTCGACCACGCTGGCATAAAACCCGCTCATGCCCCAGCGCGGCGAAGTGTGGTCCAGCGCGCGAACACCTATGTCGTAGATCTCCTGCTTGATGGATTCGCCGTAGATATCAAGCGCCGTGCAGGGCCCGCGCGGCTGGGTGATTTCGAGCAGCGCTCCGCCGGCGCGCAGGCGGTCGCCGATGCGCAAGTTGCGCACATCGATGCCGCGCGTGGTGAGATTTTCGCCCATCGCGCCATAGAACAGCGGATACCCGCGCGCGGTCAGTTCCTCGACCACCTCGGAAGAGATCAGCAGGATGGCTTTGCGCAAGCCGCCATGGATCTCGGGATGCGCATGGCGGTCGCCCTCCAGGCCCAGCGGTGTAATCCAACCCTCCCGCATGGCCCGTTTCGGCAGTCCGCCGGCAGAGATATTGACCTGAACGATGGTGCCTTGCATTTAGCTGTCGGCTATCCGCTTTCAGCTAGATGTCGTAGTACAGCGCGAACTCGTAGGGATGCGGCCGCAGCCTCACGGCCTCGGCCTCGTTCTTCCGCTTGTAGTCGATGAACGTCTCGATCAGCTCCTCGGTGAACACGTCGCCGCGCATGAGGAAGGCGTGATCGTCTTCGAGACAGGCGAGCGCCTCATCGAGCGAACCCGGCATGGACGGCACGCTCTTCATCTCTTCCGGCGACAGATCGTAAATGTCCTTGTCGAGCGGCTCGCCGGGGTTGATCTTGTTGAGCACGCCGTCGAGGCCGGCCATGAGCATGGCGGCGAAGGCCAGGTAGGGGTTGGCGGCGGGGTCGGGCGGGCGGAACTCCACGCGCTTGGCCTTGGGGCTGGCCGAATACATGGGAATGCGGCAGGCCGCCGACCGGTTGCGGCGCGAGTAAGCCAGGTTGACCGGCGCTTCGTAGCCCGGCACCAGCCGCTTGTAGCTGTTGGTGGTGGGCGCGATGATCGCCGAAAGCCCGCGCGCGTGCTTCAACAGGCCGCCGATGTAGTGCAGCGCGAGCTGGCTCAGGCCGGCGTAGCAATCCCCGCCGAACAGCGGCTTGCCGTCTTTCCACAGGCTCTGATGGCAGTGCATGCCGCTGCCGTTATCGGCGAAGATGGGCTTGGGCATGAAGGTCACGGTCTTGCCGTACTGGTTGGCCACGTTGCGGATGATGTACTTGTACAGCATCATGTTGTCCGCCGACTTCACCAGCCTGTCGAAGCGCTGATCGATTTCGCACTGCCCGCCGGTGGCGACTTCGTGGTGGTGGCACTCGATGTGGAGGCCGCACTGGATCATGGTCTGCACCATCTCGCTGCGCAGATCCTGATAATGATCGGTGGGCGGCACCGGGAAGTAGCCTTCCTTGTACCGCGGGCGATAGCCCAGGTTGTTTTCCTTGCGCCCCGAGTTCCAGCGCCCTTCCTCGGCATCGATGAAATAGAAGCCGGAATGCTGGTTCTGGTCGAAGCTGATGTTGTCGAAGATGAAGAACTCGGCTTCGGCGCCGAAGTAGGCGGTGTCGGCCACCCCGCTGTTCTTCAGGTAGAGCTCCGCCTTCTGGGCGATCCACCGCGGATCGCGCTCGTAGCGCTGCTTGGTGATCGGGTCCTTGACGTCGCCGTACATGACCAGCGTGGGAATTTCCGCGAAGGGGTCCATAAACGCCGTGTTCGGATCGGGAATGAGGAGCATGTCGCTCTCGTGGATCGCCGCCCAGCCGCGGATACTCGATCCATCCATGCCGAAGCCTTCTTCGAAGCTGTCCAGTCCCAACTCGCTGATGGGGTAGGAAACGTGATGCTGCAGGCTCGGGATGTCGGTAAACCTCAAATCGAGCTGCTTGGCATCGTTTTTCTTGACAAACTCTAACACTTCTTGCGGACTCATCCATCCTCCATGGCAGGCTGTAGCTAGTGGGATTGTCGCAGTCGCAGATTGCACCCAGAATAGCCCACGCCGCGGGCGACGGTCAAGTTGCCTACAGCCGCTTGAGCGTCTCCTTGGCTTCCCGTAATTGCGGAAATTTCTTCTCCGCTTCCCGGAATTCCCGGGTGTGCACCCGGCGCCGCGACCCGGTGTGATCCACCGGATAGCGCAGGTGCAGCATTTCGTGGAACATCACGTACTCCAGCGCCACCAGGGGCGTTCCCGGCCGATCGAAAATGCGGCTGATGATGATGGCATTGTGCGACGGATCGAAGTGCCCCAGCATGCTGCGCGAACTCCCCCGGCTCCATCCCAACTGCGGCCGGCCCAGCAGTCCATCGAAAAACCGGCGGTTCAGCCCCTCGAAAATCTCTTCCAGGTTATGGTGCTCGCCCGCCGGGCCGGAGAGGAACTTGCGGCCGCGGATCTGCCGTACCAGGTGCGCCTGCCGCCGCACGTCGCGGCGGTTCAAAAACAGGCGGTAGCGATAGGCATACATGCGCGGGATGGTCTTGGCGTATAGTTTGCCCAACAGGATATACGCCAGCGCCTCCAGCACCGGCGCCGGCGCGCCCGCCAGCAGATCGGAGATGCGCACGTGCAGGCGCCCGGATTCCAGCCGGATGAAGCTGTCCGCATTGGCGAAGCGGCAGAACTCCACGCGCAATTCGGGCACCGGCGTGCGCGGTTTCAACTCCCGGAATACGCGCGCATAAATCTCTTCCGGCGTCTCGAAAAAGAGCGAAGTCTGCAACCCCTGGAGGTCGAGTGCCCCGTCGGCATTCCGCATCTCTCCTTAGATTACCGCGCCGGCCGGCAGCGCCGGAATCCCGCCCTCCCAACTTGCGCTCCTTACACCCGGATGCGTTACTCTGAATCCTTAAGGAAGGAGAAAAGTTGCCAAGGGCGAAAATCACTGCGCTGGGGTGCTATACGCCGCCTCGGATACTCACCAACCAGGACCTGGAAACGCTGGTCGCCACCAACGATCAGTGGATCATGGAGCGCACCGGAATTCGCGAGCGCCACATCGCCGAAGCCGGCATGGCCACTTCCGATATGGCCATTCTGGCGGCCCGGTGCGCGCTGCTGCACCGGGGCGTCGATGCCGCCGAGGTCAATGCCATTATTGTCTGCACAGTGACGCCCGACTACATGTTTCCGTCCACGGCTTGCCTGGTGCAGCACGGGATCGGCGCGCGCGGCGCGTGGGGGTTCGACCTGATTGCCGCCTGTTCCGGCTTCGTCTATGGCCTCACCACCGGCGCGCACCTGGTGGCCGCCGGAACGCACGCGAAAGTGCTGGTGATCGGCTCCGACACCATGAGCCGCATCATCGACTATACCGACCGCGCCACCTGCGTCCTGTTCGGCGACGGCGCCGGCGCCATGCTGATCGAGCCCGCCACCGAGGCCGACAACGGCCTCGGATACCTCGATTTCCTGGGTGAAGTGGATGGCTCGGGCGGCGATTACCTCAAGATGCCGGCCGGCGGCAGCCGCCTGCCGGCTTCCCACGAAACGGTCGACCAGCGATTGCACTACGTCCACCAGGAGGGCGGCCAGGTGTTCAAGTACGCCGTCCGCAAGATGTACGAAGTCTGCCGCGACCTGCTGGCGCGCAACCATTTCACCGGCGACGATGTGGCCATCATGATTCCCCACCAGGCCAACAAACGCATCATCACCGCCGCGTCCGACCGTCTGGGTATCGCGCCCGAGAAGGTGCTGATCAACATCGACCGCTACGGCAACACCACCGCCGGCACGATTCCGCTGGCTACCCGCGACGCCATCGAACAGGGCCGCCTGAAGAAGGGCGACCTGGTGCTGTTCTGCGCCGTCGGCGCCGGCTATACCGTGGGCGCCAGCCTCTGGCGCTGGGCGTTCTGAGGGGCCGGTCCGCTACTTCAGCCGCACGCCCACTTCCTTGCCGGGCGGCACTTCCACTTCCAGGATTCCGCCGGAGTCGCTGTCGGCTTCGTACATCTCTTCGTCGTCGATCTCCACCTGGTAGGTTTTGCGCGGCGCGAGCCCCACGATGAAAACCGCCGCGGCGTCGTCCAGTTTAACGTGAAACTTGCGCGCCGTGTGCCCGAAGCAGACCACGGCCTCCTTGAGCGACAGCGGCGGCCGGTCCCGTTGCTCGTTGACGCTGGCCAGGTGCCCGTCCTCGAAAATCTGCATGGCGCCGTCGAAATGCCCGAACCAGGCGGCCGTGTCTTCCCAGCTCGAGCGCACGAACAGCGTGCCAAAATCGGGATTGTAGTAGATCAGCGGCACCAGGTAATAGCTCAGCCCCGGCTGATAGGGGTTCGCCCAGAGGAACTCGTACGGCGCGCCGAAGGTGCCGCGCAGGATCAGCCGGTCGTGCATCAGCCACCCCTGCAATACCTGGCTTTCGGCGGCGTTGGTGTCGTAGGCGACCATGGCGAGCTCGGCCGCGCGCGACAGGGCCGCCAGCTCCAGATCCGGCTCCCCGGCCTTGGGCATGGCGCCGATGTAGTACTCGTTCTCCGGCGCCTGGTAGACCGCGGGGTAGTAGCTGACCAGGTGTTCGATGGGGAAATCCTTGAAATAGCGGGGCGCCTGCTCGCGCAGGTCCAGGTTCGTATTGTCGCGCATGGCATGCAGCAGCTCGAACAGGGCATAGGCGTCGTCGCGTGCCACCGGGTGCCGGCCGGCGCGGAGGCCCGGCGCCATCTTTCCGTTCCACCAGTTGCGCACCACGCCCTCGAGCTCGCGCTGCGGCGCCCGGGGGACGTGGTCGAACAGGGCGATGGCCGCCAGCACGCGCGAGCGCACCGCGGGGATGCCCTCGTCCGCCGCGGTGTCGGCCATGCCTTTTTGGATCCGCGCCGCCAAATCGCGCCGTTGCGCGTCGCTGAGAAGATCCTGGCACCAGTCGAAGACCAGCGCCAGTTGCCGCAGGTTGTTTCCCGAGCCGAGCGCCCAGGCAATCGCCTGCCGTCCCGCCCCGGCGTTCCCGGAAATCTGGTAGTACAGCGCTTGTGCGAATCCGCGCTCGGGCATGGGCGCGTTGCCGGCGATCAGCAGCTCGAACTGCTGCCACCGCGCCGAGGTCCGCTCGCGTTCCCGTTTCAGCAGGCGAAGCCGCGCCGGCCGGAGGAAAAGACGGGGATGCTCGGCGGAAACGGTGACCGGCTCATCGGCGGGGATTGTGCCCGGGGTTTGCGCCCCCACGGGGAAACCTTGGCAGATCGCCGCCAGCAGCACCAGTTTTGCGGTCATTCCTTCCGATTGTGTCATAGCGACACAGCGCCCGCCGCCGATGCCCCACTCCTCCTTGCCAACTTTTGCACAAATACCGAAATTAAAACGGTTTGCCCAGATTGACACGTGGGTGTCCGATTGCTGATCATAGTTGTGAATTGGCGAAGTAACTTCTTTCAAACCTGCCCTCTGCTGCAACAGGCAGGCGGAAGACGAGTGGGCCGAAGGAACAGCGTGCTTGCGGGAGCCGGTGTTTGTAATAGTTTTAGCTCACTATTCTTCCCTTGTTGGTTGTTGCAGAGGGGTTTTTTTGCCAGACGGTTTCGAACGATCTCACCCGGGGGTCACAGGTAGCGGTAGTTGTCTGGCGTTTCTGGTGAGGAAAAATAGGACGCGGACCTGACCAGGAACGGACGGATCAAGCTCAGAACCAGATAGCCCGACGCCGGATCCCAGCCCAACTTGGGCGAGCCGCACCGGATGCAGTCCCGAAAGTCTGGGGACGCATCCGGTGCGGTTTTCATTTTCAGTGGGGCTCGATGCTGGGCCGGCGTCGTGTTTTCACCGCCGGTGGAAAACATCCCGCCTACCCGCCGATGGAATACATGGGCCGCGGGGGCGCGACGAACTTCGTCGAGTTGATTTCATGCCCCTCCCATTTGCCCGCCACGTTGCGGCGGACCAGGGCGGCGATCTCTTCGTCGGTGGCGCCCGAGCGCATCAGCGACTTCACGTCGTCTTCCTCAATGGCGAACAGGCAGTAGCGCAGTTTGCCGTCGGCGGTCAGCCGGATGCGGTTGCAATTGAGACAGAAGGGACGGCTTACGGAGGCGATGAAGCCGACCCGGCCGGCGCCGCCGGCAAACTCGTACTCGGTCGCGGGCGCGCGCGGGTCCGGGTCCGGTACCGCGGTGAGCGGCGCGATCTCGCGCGACAGCGTCGCGATGATCTCCTCCGCCCGCAACACCTTGCTCCGGTCCCACAGGTTTTGCGCGTCGAGCGGCATGAACTCGATGTAGCGCACCTCGAAGCCGTTCGCTAGCGCATAGCGGGCCAGCGGCACGATGTCCGGCTCCACCAGGTCTTTGACCGCCACCGCGTTGAGCTTGATCCGGGAGTAGCCGAGCCGGCGGGCGATCTCGAGGCCCGCCAGCACCTTGTCCAACTCGTCGCGGCGCGTGATTTTGCGGAACCTCTCGCGGTCGAGCGTATCGAGATGCACGTTGAGGCGCCGCAGCCCCGCCGCGTACAGCGGCTCCGCCAGATCGGGCAGCAGCACGCCGTTGGTGGTGAGCGCCAGGTCGCGAACTCCGGAAATGGCCGCCAGCCGCCGCACCAGCACCGGCAGATCGCGCCGCACCAGCGGTTCGCCGCCGGTGACCCGCAGTTTGGTGACGCCGAGCGACACGGCGATGCGCACGAAGCGCTCGATCTCCTCGAAATCCAGGATTTCGCCGCGTTCGACGAACTGCACATCCGATTCCGGCATGCAGTAGAAGCAGCGGATATTGCAGCGGTCGGTGACGCTGACGCGCAGGTTGTCGTGCACGCGGCCGAAGGAATCCACCAGCGGTGCGAGGGGCATCTACTTTACCGCGAGCATGCGCTCGAGCGGCGCAAGGGCGCGCGCCATGATCTCACCGGACAGCTCCACGCGCGGCGCGAGCGTGTCCAGCGCGTCGCGCAGTTTCTCCAGCGTGTTCAGCTTCATGTAGGGGCACTCGCTGCAGTTGCAGTGTTCGTTGGCCACAAAGTGGAAGCGCTTGCCGGGCGCCGCGCGGTGGAGCGAGTGGTGGACACCGCTTTCCGTCATCACGATGAATTCGTGCGCGCCGCTGGCGGCGCAGTATTCGATGATGGCCGAAGTGGAGCCGACGAAGTCCGCCAGCGCCAGCACCGATTCGGGGCACTCGGGATGCGCCACTACCAGGGCGTCGGGATGATCGAGGCGCGCCTCCACCAGGCGGCGCGCGGGAAAGGTGTCATGCACCACGCAGGCGCCCTGCCAGATCTTCATGTTCTCGCGGCCGGTCTGGCGGCGCACGTAGCCGCCCAGATTGCGGTCGGGCAGGAAGAGAATCGGCTGCTCCGGCGGTAGGGAGTTCACAATCCGGACGGCATTGCGCGACGTGCAAAGAATGTCGCTCTCGGCTTTGACCTCGATCGAGGTATTGATGTAGCTGACGATCGTGTAATCCGGGTGGGCGCGGCGGAATTCGCGGATGGGCGCCGCCGGACAGCTATCCACCAGGCTGCAACCGGCTTCGCGGTCGGGCACCACCACGATGCGGTCGGGGTTCAGCACCTTGGCGGTTTCAGCCATGAACCAGACGCCGCAGAACGCAATCACGTCGCCCGAGAATTTCCGCGCCGCGCGCGCCAGCTCCAGGCTGTCGCCGATGACGTCGGCCAGCTCCTGGATCTCCGGCGCCTGGTAATGGTGCGCCAGCAGAATGGCATTCCGCTCCTTTTTCAGGTCGAGGATTTCATCGGCGATGGCAGGCGCGGTGAACATGGGGGAAGTGGCAGGCTCGCCTTCATTTTAGCAGACGCGGAATCGCTCTCCCGTTACCCTGTGTTTGGTGGCGCAGGGCAGGCGGCACCGCCTGCCCCACCTCGGGTCGTTTACGTTTGCGCGCGATTCACCAGCACCACCACGCTGCGGCCCTCGGCGGGGAACGTCTTGCCCGCAACCGGGGGCTCGCGGCCGAAGTCGGCGATATCGGAGGGCGAGGGCTGGGAGGTGTCCAACGCGCGCAGCCACACCCTGCCGGGAATGGTGGGCAGCTCGAAATCCAGCCTGTCCCAGTACATATTCAGGATGACATGCAGGTCCGGATCGCCACGGAAACCGGCCAGGGTCATGGCCAGCACGCGCGCCTCCGGGTCGTCCCAACCGGGGCTGTCGAGCACGGTTCCGTGCCAGGCGACATCGGCCATGCCGCGCTCGTTGAGGGCGCCGGTAAAAAAGCCGCCTTCTCGCAGGGCGCGGTGTCGCTTGCGGAAGGCAATCAGGAGCTTCCAGAAGCGGCGCAGGCCGCTGTGCCGTTCCGCCAGCGTCCAATCCAGCCAACTGATTTCATTGTCCTGGCAGTAGGCGTTGTTGTTGCCCTTCTGCGTGCGGCGCAGCTCGTCTCCGGCCACGAACATGGGGACGCCGCGCGAGAGCAGAAGCAGGGCCGCGAAATTGCGTACCTGCCGGCTGCGCAAAGCCTCCATCGCGGGATCGTTCGAGTCGCCCTCCACGCCGCAGTTCCAGCTCAGGTTGTCGTTGATGCCGTCGCGATTCCCTTCGCCGTTGGCCTCGTTGTGCTTGTCGTTGTAGGAGACCAGGTCGTTCAGCGTGAAGCCGTCGTGGCAGTTGACGAAGTTGATGCTGTTGACGGGCAACTGGCCGCGGTTCTGATACAGATCGGAGCTGCCCGCCAGGCGCGAGGCCACGGCGCCCACGACTCCCGGCTCGCCCTTGACGAAGCGGCGCATGTCGTCGCGAAAACGGCCGTTCCATTCCGCCCAGCGGTCCCCCGGAAAATGGCCGATCTGGTACAGCCCGGCCGCATCCCAGGCTTCGGCGATCATCTTGGTGTCGGCCAGCTCGTCGTCCAGCTCGATCTGCCAGACCACCGGGGGGTGGGGGAGCGGCGCGCCGTCCTCGCCGCGGCTCAGGATGGACCCCTCGTCGAAGCGGAAGCCATCCACGTGCGCCTCCCGCACCCAGAACCGCAGGCACTCGACGATGAGTTTTTGGGCGATGGGGTGGTTGCAGTTGAAGGTGTTGCCGCAGCCCGAGAAATCCATGTAATACTGCTTGTCCCAGGGCACCAGGAAATAGTAGGTGCGGTTGTCGAGTCCGCGAAACGAGAAGGTGGGCCCCAGTTGATTGCCTTCGTCGGTATGGTTGAACACCACGTCGAGGATGACTTCGATGCCGGCGCGGTGCAGCGCTTTCACCATGTCGCGGAATTCGCGCAGGTGGTGGCCCGATTCCGGGCTGACGCAATAGGCGGATTGCGGCGCGAAGAATCCCATGGTGCTGTATCCCCAGTAGTTGGTCAGGCGCCGCCCGTCGATCACGTGGAGCACGTCCTTCACGTCGAAGTCGAAGACCGGCAGGAGCTCGACGGCGGTCACCCCGAGATCCCGCAAATACGGGATCTTCTCGATGATGCCGGCGAAGGTTCCGGGGTGCGCCACACCGGAGCTGGGGGAACGCGTGAACCCGGCCGCGTGCATCTCGTAAACGATGGTCTCCTCCATGGGATGGTGGAGCGGCTGGTCGCCTTCCCAGTCGTAACGCGAGGTGTCGATGACCACCGAGCGCATGGAGGTGGCGACGTTGTCCTCCGGCCCGCAGGCGTGGGCGCGGCTCCACACGCTGTCGGTATTGCCGTGCGCATAGGGATCGATGAGCACCTTGTTGGCGTTGAAGCGATGCCCGGCGGCCGGATCGAAAGGCCCATCCACGCGATACGCGTAGTGCGCTCCGGCGCCGAGCGCGTCCACGAAGACGTGCCAGAAATGGAACGTCTTGTTGACGTACGGGTCCAGGCGAATGACCTGGTAGGGCTGTGGGGAATCGTGGCGGGCGAAGAGCAGCAGCTCGACGTCGGTGGCGTTTTCCGAAAAGAGCGAGAAGTTGACGCCCTCGGGCGTTGGGGTTGCGCCCAGGGGATGCGGCGAGCCCTTGCCGATCGTGAAACCGATTAGCGGAACGGTGGTGGCCATGGTTTTTCTAAGCTATCAGATTCCCGGTGTGAGGGCCGGGGCGGCCCTGCCCGCGGGGCACAGGGCTCGTGTTACACTGACTTCGTGTTGAAGAATATCACCATCACCGTGAGCGAGGAGGCGGCGCATTGGGCCCGGAAGAAAGCCGCCGAGGAGAATACGTCTGTTTCCAAGCTGGTGGGCCGTATGCTCGAAGACCAGATGCGCCTGACCGACGACTACTGGCGCGCCTACGAGAAATGGAAGAAGATCAAGCCCATCAAAGGCTTCGACGCCTCCAAGCGGCTCAAGAGAGAAGAGCTCTATGGCCGCCGATAAGCTCTGCTTCGTCGACACCAACGTCCTGCTCTATAGCGTCGACGCGGCGAACGCCGCCAAGCAGAAGTCCGCTCAGCGGTGGCTGGATGCGCTTTGGTCCCGGGGTGCGGGCAGGCTGAGCTGGCAGGTCCTGAACGAGTTCTATGCCAACGCAACCGGGAAGATCGGCGCTCCGCCGGGAGCCATTCGGTCCCTCACCCGCTTCTATTCCTTCTGGAATCCGGCGGGGTTCCATCTCGGCCTGGTCGAACGGGGGTGGTATTGGGCGGACCATGCCCAACTGAATTATTGGGACGCCCTCGTACTGGCGGCGGCCGAGAGCCTCGGTTGTTCCTGGCTGTTGAGCGAAGACTTCCAATCCGGCCGCGTGTACGGTTCGGTGCGCACGCTGGACCCCTTTCGAACCGATCCCGGAGCCTTTCTTCAGCGGTAGTCCCGAGTAGCGCCTTCGGCGCGGAGAACTTGGGTGGTCCTTCGGGCCATGGGGACAGGCCGGGAGGCCTACCCCGCTTTGAAGAACCACAGCCAGAAGTCCGGCGTTCCGGCGCCGGTCGAATAGCGCGGCTCGAAGCCGCACTCGAAGGCCAATGCCGTGGCGTCGTCTTCGGAAAGCGCCACCCCGACCCAGGTATCATCGGGCGCCGAGGAGTCGGACGTATTGCCGCGCACCTGGAGTTTGAACAGAGCGCCGGCCCGCAGCAGGCGATGGACTTCCCGCAGGTAACTGGCGATCACCTCGCGGCTGGGGATGTGTTGAAACACGATGATGGAAAACGCGAAATCGAACGGTATCGCGGGCACCACTCCGAGGTCCATGCCGTTGT
The DNA here is from genome assembly GCA_020073615.1 of Terriglobia bacterium. Taxonomy (GTDB): domain Bacteria; phylum Acidobacteriota; class Terriglobia; order Bryobacterales; family Bryobacteraceae; genus JADGNR01. The sequence goes on along the minus strand of JAIQEX010000008.1, from coordinate 64,879 downwards.
TGCGGTATAGATGCACGTTGTGGATTCCGGCGAGCGAAAGGCGCGCACGTTCGAGCATCTCCTCGCTGATATCGACCGCGTGCACCTCGCCAAAGAGGCGCGCCAGAGCCCTGGTGACGCGTCCGGCGCCGCAGCCGATCTCGAGGACGCGCATGTCGCCGGCAGCCTTGCCCTGGCAGATGTTGGTCAGGTCCCCGAGGATATAATCGGCCACCGCCCGCTCGCCGGAGGCGAAGAACTGCTCGGCGGTCCATTCGGATTTCCCGGTGGCAACGAAGTGCCAGGCATTCTGGCGCGCCCGTTGGTCCCAGTCCCGCCGCATCGTCTGCAATTGCCGTTCGATGCTCACGGGCCGAGACAGCAGCCGCGCCAGCAAACGGCGGACGCGGGATCTCAGCTCACTGCTCGTGCACGTCCTCCAGGTACGTGTAGCCGAGCAGGCCTTCTTCGTAGAACTTGAGCAGCGCGCCCGATTCCTCGTAGCTCAGGCGGCCCTCGCGCAGGGCCGTCTCCACGTCACGGCGAAGCTGCTGCACCAGGGTGTCGGAGGAGAACTGGACATAGTTCAAAACCTCGCGGACGGTGTCGCCCTTGATCACCGAATCGAGCATCACCTCGCCGGTGGGGCTCAGGCGCACATGCACCGCGTTGGTGTCGCCGAACAGGTTGTGCAGGTCGCCCAGGATCTCCTGGTAGGCGCCCAGCAGAAAGGCGCCCAAATAATAATTGCCGCCCTGGAAGCTGTGCAGCAACAGGGTGCGCTTCACGTCGCGCCGGTCGATGAAAGCGTCCACCTTCCCGTCGGAGTCGCAGGTGATATCGCCCAGCACCGCGTGGCGCGTAGGCTCTTCCTCCAGGCGATGAATCGGCATGATGGGGAAGAGTTGCTTGATGGCCCAGCTATCGGGCATGCTCTGGAACAGCGAAAAGTTGCAGAAGTAGGTATCCGAGAGCATGGCGTCGATGCCTTCCAGCTCTTCGGGGAAATAGTCCAGCTCCCGCGCCTGCCTCTGGATCTTACGCGAGATGGTCCAGTAGAGATTCTCGGCGATGCAGCGCTGCTCGAGCGAAAGGTAGCCCAGGCTGAAGAGGTTGAGCGCCTGGTCGAGCGCCTGCTGCGCGTCGTGATAGCTCTCGAGCAGGTTCTTGGCGGTAAGCGAGCGGAGAGTTTCCTGTAAGTCGATGAGCGGCTGCTCGGCGTCTGTCGGCGGCTCCTGCGGCACATCGGCTTCGCCCATGCCGGACACGCCCAGAACGTTGAAGACCAGCACGCTGTGGTAGGCGGCGATGGCGCGGCCGCTTTCCGTCACGATGGTGGGGTGCGCCACGCCCACCTCGTCGCACACGTTCTGCACGTGATAGATGACGTCGTTGGCGTACTCTTGCAGGGTGTAGTTGACGCTCGATTCGAAGTCCGTCTGCGAACCGTCGTAGTCGATGCCCAGTCCCCCGCCCACGTCCAGATACTTCAGGCCGGCGCCGGCGCGCGCCAGGTCGACGTACACGCGCACCGCCTCGTTCACCGCTCCCTTGATCTGGCGGATGTTGGTGATCTGGCTGCCCAGGTGGAAGTGCAGCAGGTTGAGGCAATCGGCCATCCCCAGGTCCTTCAGTTCCTGGAGCGCGCGCATGCCTTCGGTGGCGGAGAGGCCGAACTTGGAGCGGTAGCCGCCCGACGATTTCCAGCGGCCCGAGCCGCGGCTGGCCAGCTTGACGCGCAGGCCGATCGACGGGCGCACGCCCACGCGCTGGCTGTATTTCAGGATCAGGTGCAGCTCGGTATATTTTTCGACCACGGGGATGATCTTGCGGCCCACCTTCTGGGCCAGCATGGCCATCTCGATGTATTCGTCGTCCTTGAAACCATTACAGACAATGGGGGTGTCGTTATCGGCCAGCGCCATCACGGCCATTAATTCCGGTTTGGAGCCGGCCTCGAGGCCGAAGTGGAACGGCTTGCCGAATTCCAGGACCTCTTCCACCACCTGCCGCTGCTGGTTGACCTTGACGGGGTACACGCAACTGTAGCCGCCCTGGTAGCGATGCTCGGCGATGGCCGTGGCGAAAGCGCTGTGCAACTCCCCCAGCCGGTGCTTCAGGATGTCGGCAAATCGAATCAGGATGGGCAGGCCGATGCCGCGCAGCACCAGGGTATCGACCAGTTGCTTGAGATCGATCGAGCGGGCGGGGTCCTTTTCCGGGTGCACGCGGACGTGCCCGTTGTCGCCGATCGAAAAATATCCTTTACCCCAGCTCGCGACGTCGTACAGATCGCTGGCCAGCTCGGGGGACCATCGTTCCGTCGGCTCCATGACCAGCGAGCCCTTGCGGCCGTTTCTCTCCAACTTGGCGTCTCCTTTGGAAGCTCAAACCTTCAGTGTCCATCGAAACGGCGCGAGGGGCAAGGGGAATTTGTGTGACGCTCCGGTTACTTCCTGGCGAGCCCGTCGACCAGGATCTTCGCCAGGTCCGCGATCAGCAGAGAGCCGGCATTGTCGGGCGTGTAATCGGTCTCGGGCATGCCATCCACCGTGATGGCCATGGCGATGCGGCCGCCCTGGGAGTACACGATTCCCACGTCGGAGCGCAACGCGTCGAGCGCGCCGGTCTTGTTCGCCACTGCCAGGCTGCCCATGCGGCGGCGGATCCCGGTACTGTCCTGGCAGCGCTTGAGAATCGCGATCATCTCCTGCGAGGCCGCGGCGCTGACCATCTCCCCACGCGCCAGTTTCTCGAGGATGGCCACCATGTCGCGCGGCGTCGACACGCCCAAGCCGTATTTCTGGTTCTCGGGAAGCTTTCCGGCCGCCGACCAGCCCTCCGGGGCCTTGAGCTGAGCGCCATCGCCGCGGATTTTGCGCAGCGCGCGCGTGCTCCGGATGCCGATCCCGTCCAGGTACGCGTTGACCGCGTCGGCCGGGAACCGCTCCAGGATCATGTTGGTGGCCGTGTTGTCGCTGAGCACGATCATCAGGTGCAGGACATCGGCGAGCGGCAACTTCACGCCGTCGGAGATTTCGCTGCCCAGGATGCCGGAGCCGGACACCTTATCGGCGGCGCTGGCGGTGAGCGGCTCCGTCCACTTCGCCTGGCCGCGGGCGACGGCATCGAAGACCGCGAGCATGATGGGCAGCTTGATGGTGCTCGCCGTGCGGACCGGATCGGACGCGCGAATGCCGGCTGCCATGCCGGTGTCCAGATTTTTCGCGTATACCGAAACCGTGCCGCGGAAATCGCCGATCCGCGCCCGCAGGGCATCTTCGATCGGCTGGGCCGCCGCGGCCGCCGCCAGGGCCACCATGAGGATCGGGAGGGCGCGCATGAATTTGATGATAGCCGAGAATGGTGTTCCGCCACCGGCACACACCGCGTCCCACAGGCGGACACGCGCCCGCGTCTGCCGCGCTGAAAACGCAGCCTTCCCGCTGGCTCGAAACTTGCATTGCGGCGGGAATGTACCTACGTTATGCGGTGCGTATGTTGGTCAAGTCGCCAGGGTTTGCGGCCGTCGCGGTCGTGACCCTGGCGCTCGCGATCGGCATCAACACGGTGGTCTTCACCATCTACCAGTCGGTGGCGATGAAGCCCATCGCGGCCCGATCACCCGAACAACTGGTACGCATCGAAGGCAGCCAGGATGGGCGGCCGCTGGACGCTTTCTCCCACGCGCAATTCACGCAGATCCGCGAGCGGATGGGCTCATTCAACGCGGTGCTCGCCACTTCCCGGCAGGAGACCGCGGCCGGCCGCCTGCCCGGCGCAAAGGCAAGCGACGCCGAGGTGCTGCATGTCCGCCTGGTCTCGAGCAACTACTTTGAAGCCCTCGGTGTGACGCCCGTCATCGGCCGCGCATTCCTCGAGAACGATCGCGCCGTGGCCATCGCGAGCCACGATTTCTGGCGGCGTAAGCTGCACGGCGACCGCTCGCTGGCGGCGCAGGCGATGTGGGTGCAGGGCGCGGCCCTGGATATCGTCGGCGTGGCGCCGGAACGCTTCGCGGGCACGGGCCTGCCGCCGGAAATGCCCGACCTGTGGATTCCCCTCTCCATGGAATCCGAAATCCTCCCCGGTACGACTGCGCTCGCCCGCGAGAATGCCGCCCAGTGGCAGGTGCTGGCGCGCCGCCGCCCCGGCGCCTCGCTCGCGCAGGCGTCGGCCGAGTTGGAAGTGCTGGGGCGCACATGGCCGCTGGTGAACGGCCTGGCGGCGCATCTGGCGGCGCACGAGGCCACCTTTTTCGAAACGCATTCGGGGGGCTTTGCCACTTTTCAAACGGTATGCGGGATCCTGGGCGTGGCCGTGGGCCTGATCCTGCTGATCGGCTCCATCAACCTGGTAAACCTTCTGTTCGCGCGGCATGCCGGGCGGGAACGGGAGTTTGCCGTGCGCCTGGCGTTGGGCGCGGGCCGTTTCCACCTGGTGCGGTAATTGTGCGCGGAGAGCCTGCTGCACGGCGTTGCCGGCGGCATCGGCGGTCTGCTGTTCTCGCTGTGGGCGTGCGAATGGCTCCGCCTGCGGCTCGGCGAGATCGTGGCGCGCATCTCCGGCGGCCAGTTCAACATCTATCTCGACGTCTCCCCGGACTGGCGGGTATTCGCCTACACGGCGGCGCTCTCCGCTGTCACCGGAATCGCCATCGGCATCGGGCCGGCATTCCATGCCAGCCGCCGCGACGTGAGCTCCGGCTTGAAGCAGGCCGCCAGCGGACGCCGCCGGCGCGGCCTGCTGTTAAGCGCGAAGGTGGCGGCGTGCCTGATGCTGCTGGCGGGCGCGGGGCTGCTGTTCCGCGGCGTGTGGCGTTCGGCGGTGGTGTTCCCCGACGTGCCGGATCTGACCTACGGCGCAGGCGCGTTCCCTCCCGCGACCTTCTGCGGGGTGCTGGCCGTGCTGGCGGCGGTGACTACACTGGCAAGTTTCCTGCCCGTGCGGCGCGCCACCAGGATTGCGCCGGCGGAGGCGTTAAGAAACGACTGAGGCAGGTAGCGCAGCTACGGCTTGGCGGGCTTGGTCTCGGTTTTCGATTCGCTCTTGGGCGCCGGTTTCGAGTCGCTCTTGGATTCCGGCTTGGATTCGCTCTTCGAGTCGCTTTTCGATTCGCCCTTCGAGTCGCTCTTGGATTCGGTTTTCGCTTCCGGTTTTTTCCCGTTGGTGTCACGCGCGGACTTGCCGCGGCCGTAGTCGTTGACGTACCACCCGCTGCCCTTGAAGTGCAGGGACGACCGGGAAATCAATTTTTCCACCTCGCCGCCGCAGCCTTCGTGTACCACGACCGGCTCATCGGAAAACTTCTGCCTGACCTCAAAGGTCTCGCCACAGCGGAGGCAATTGTATTCGTAAATCGGCATACAGCTTCCCAGTAAACCCTTTCTTATTATAGCAAGACCTTGTTGCCGAGCCGCGAGCGTAAGCGTGCGGTTACCGCACTCGAAACCGAATTCTGGGCATGCAAAGCTAACTTTCCTCCGGGGCTGTTCGTCTTAGCAGTAAGATGATTCGCAAGGCTTACATCGTCGGTATCCTGGCGCTGGCGTCGGCCGTCAGCGCGGTCCACACTTCGCCGATGTATGCCCGGTTCTTGTGCTCGGCGCAGAATTTCGAGCGTTCCTTCCAGGATCTGAAAACCGCGCGCAGTTCTCTGAGCACGCTCGAGCGCTTCGTCGTCAGCCTGATGCTGGCCGGCCGGAAACCGGCGCCGGCCGAGGACCATTGCGCAGCGCCCGCGGAGCGCACCTTCGACATCTCACGAAACCAGGGCCCGCACCACAATCCACGACTTCTCCAGCAGCGACAGCCGCACGCGCCGCGTGAACACGTCGTACTTGCGGCGTTCGATCCGCTCCAGCAGCCGCGAGTAGATCGCAATCAGCGCCCACAGCGAGGGCCGGCTGCGGGGATGGATCAGCTCCAGCAGCGGCTGCGATTCGTCGTAGTACGCACGGGCACGCGCCGCCTCAAAGCGCATGAGGCGCAGGAACGCCTCGCTGCGCCGGCCCGCGCGCAATTCGTCTTCGGTCACGCCGAAGCGCCGCAGGTCCTCGGCGGGCAAATAGATGCGGCCGCGGGCGGCGTCTTCGCGGATATCGCGCAAAATATTCGTTAGCTGAAACGCCACGCCGCATTTCTCGGCCAGCGGCAGCGCGCTGCGCGTGTCGAAGCCGAAGATATGGATGGTGGTCAGCCCCACCACCGACGCTACCTGGTAGCAATACTGGTAGAGCTCGTCGAAAGTCGCGAAGCGGCGCGGCTCCAGGTCGGAAACCACGCCGTCGATCATCGCCCGGAAATATTCGTGCGGGATGCCGAAGCGGCGCACCGTGTGATGGAACGCCGGCCATAGGGGATGCCCGCTGAACCGGCCGTCGAGGGCATTCTCCATCTCCGCGCGCCAGCCGTCGAGGGCCGCGCGCGTGGCGCCGGGTTCGTCGCTCAGGTCGTCGCAATGCCGCATGAAGGCATAGATGGCGCACATGGCCTTGCGCTGATGCGCCGCCAGCAGCAGGAAAGAGTAGTAAAAGTTCTTGGCCCGGCGGCGCGCCACGCGGCGGCAGTATTGGTAGGATTGCTCCACGGCGCGCATCACGCCGCTCGCGAAAACGCGGCGCGCGCCAGCGATCCCAGGAGCAGCCGCACCCGCTCCACCCTGGAAACGGCCGGGCGCGCGGCCAGCACGTCGTAGCCCTGCCGTTCGATCTTCTCGAGCACGCGCAGGCCGCCGCGGCTGAACAGGTCGATATCGAGCGCCAGCCGCCGGTCCACCATGCGCGCCAGCGGCAGGCCCTCGAGGAAGAGCCCGCGCGCCTTCTCCACCGCCTCGCGCATCGCCTCGCGGAATGCCGGCCGAAAACGGCGCGCCAGGAGTTCGTCCGCCGTGTAGCCGTGGCGCTCCATGACCGCGAGCGGAAGGTAGATGCGGTCCTGGCGCAAGTCCACAGTCACATCCTGCCAGAAATTGGCGAGCTGGAGCGCCGTGCAGGTGGCATCGGAGAGCCGCTGCCGCTCCGCGTCCGCATAGCCGCAGAGGTACAGCACCAGGCGGCCCACCGGGTTGGCGGAATAGCGGCAGTAGCCGAACAGCTCGTCCCAGTCGCGGTAGCGCGTCACGGTCTGGTCCGCCACGAACGCCGCGATGAGATCGGCGAACGGCTGGCTAGGGATGCCGTACTTTTTGACGGTGTCGGCGAGCGCGACATACACCGGATGGGTGGCGCGGCCCTGGTACATGGCGTCCAGCTCCTCGCGCCACCAGGCCAGCAGGCGGAGGCTTTCGGCACAGTCGCCGGTTTCGTCGCCCAGGTCGTCGGCCCACCGGCAATAGGCGTAGACGTTGTAGAAATCCTGGTGCAGCCGCTTGGGAAGCAGAAAGCTCACCACGTGGAAGTTCTCGTAGTGATGGGTGGCCAGCCAGCGCGTATAGGCGCGCGCCTCCTCGGGCGAATAGGTTTTACCCAGCGCCTCGGCGGAGCGCGCGAATTCGACTGGTGGAAGAGGCACGCGCCTCCTACGGAACGATCGCCGTCTTCAGGTGCCCGTTGTGGCTCATCAGGTGGCGCATCACTTCCAGGAGGTTGGCCAGCGGCTCCTCGCTGTTGACGAAAAACGAGGCCGTGATGTCCCCCGCCGCGATCAGGTCGAGCGCCTTGCGAATGTACGCCGGCGTGTGGTGGAAGCTCGCCTTGCAGGTGATTTCCGAATAGTGCAGCAGCGCGGTATCGAGGCTGACGGTGCTGTCGTTGGGGCAGCCGCCGAAGAAGTTCACCACCCCGCCCCGCCGCACCATGTTCACCGCCCACTCCCAGGTCTGCGGCTTGCCCACCGCCTCGATGGCGATATCCACCCCGCGGCCGTGCGTCAGGCCGCGGATAACCGGTACCGGGCTGGCGTGGTCGCTTCCCACGATCAGCTCATCGGCGCCCAGCACGCCCGCGCGGTCGAGCTGCGTCTGGCGCCGCCCCACGGCGATCACGCGGCAGCCGTACAGCTTGGCCAGCTTCACGAACATCAGCCCGATGGGGCCCAGCCCCACAATGGCCACCGTATCGCCGGCCCGCGGCGCGCTCTCTTCGAAACCTCGCACCACGCAGGCCAGCGGCTCCACCAGCGCCGCGTCCTGATACCCCACCTGCCGCGGAATCGGATAGGTATTCCGTTCCACGATGCGCGCCGGAATCCGGATGTATTCCGCATAAGCGCCGTTGTTGAACAGCAGGTCTTCGCACAGGTTCTGCAGTCCCCGCTTACAGAAAAAACATTCCTCGCAGGGCGCGGAATTCGCCGCCACCACACGCTGCCCGACGGCAAACTTCTGGACGCCCTCACCCACCGCTACCACGTCGCCGGCCAGCTCGTGCCCGAATACCGCCGGGGGAACGATCATGCGCGCATGATATCCCCGCCGGAAGACTTTGACGTCCGTACCGCAGGTCAGCGCCACTTTCACCCGTACCAGGATGTCTCCGCTTTGTATTGTCGGTACGGCCACCGGCTCCACCTGCAAGTTTTCCTTGCCGTAAAGCACAGCCGCCATCATGCGGTTCTTCACTATGACCACCTCTGTGGCTGAACGATTATTTTCAACGATTTAGGTCCTGGATGCAATGCCAAATCGAATCCTGAACGGATTTTAACCAAAGGCAGGCGGTGAGAGATCAGCTCCTCCACCGGTAGTTCGCCGCCAAATACCAGATGCGCGGACTCGCTTTGTAGTTCCACCGAAGCACTATAGCACCCGAACAGGGTGCGCTCGCCCACGCAGATGTCGGCCCCCGACGCCTCGATCCGTTCCGTGGCGGAGGTCTGCGCGAAAAGCAGGATGCGCGAGCCGGGGCGCGAGCAGGCGATCGCCTGATCCACAATCCCCGCGGCCGATGCCGCGACAATTACCAGGTCGGCGCCGCGCCCGCCGGTGAGCCGTTTGATTTCCGCGGGGACATCCACGGTGCGCGGGTCCCACGCGAACTCCGCGCCGCAGCGCGCCGCAATCTCCCGGCGCTCGCCGATGGTATCGGTGGCCGCGATGCGCGCGCCGGTGCGGTGCGTCAGCATGGTAAACATCAGCCCGATGGGCCCTTGCCCCAGGATAGCCACGAACTCCTCCGGCTGCGGGTCGCACTGCGTCACCGCCTTCAGACAGGTGTTGAGCGGCTCCACCAGCGTGGCGCGCTCGAACGAGACCCCGTCGGGGATCTTCTCCACGCCGCGCTCGACGATCCAGTCCATCACGCGGACATACTGGGCGAATCCGCCGCCTGCCGGTTCGAAGCCGGCGGTGATGCCGACCTTCTTGTACACCGCGCACTGCGCAAAGTTCTTGCGCCGGCAATAGAAGCACTCCAGGCATGGAATGTGATGGAAGGCCACTACCCGGTCGCCCGGCCGGAACCGCGCGACGCGCGCGCCCACCGCCGCCACCACCCCCGCCGTCTCATGCCCGTAGATGCGCGGCGGCTCGAGCAGGTTGTGCTCGATCTTTTTGAGATCGGTGTGGCAGATGCCGCAGGCTTCCACGCGGATTAGGATTTCGCCCGGTCCGATCTCGGGGGTGGGCACTTCCTCCACGCTGACCACACTCCGGCCGCGATATACCGCCGCGTGCATGGTTTCGGGGATGGCGCCTAAGTCACAATCGGCAATCGGCAAAAAACTCTCCCAGTGTGTGCGCTGCCCGGCGGCAACGTTTTCGCAGCCGGAACAGTTCCGGCAAGCGGCGCGACGGTTGCTGCAAAATACGCGTAAGAATAACCATTGTATCGAAATGGCCGTCGGAACGGAGGGCCGAATTGAAATCGTTAACCATGGTCTCTCCGGCCAGGTCCGTTACCGATCGCACGCAGTAAAAGGGCAGGCCCAGCGCCTGCGCCCGCGCGGCCACCCCCGCGGCTTCCATTTCCACGGCGATCGCTCCCCCGCCGCCCAGGCGCCGCTTCTCTTCCGCGCTCCGCGCCACGTGGTCGATGGAGCAGACCGTGCCGCTATGGTGCGCCAGACGGCTGGCCACCGGCCGGCCCGGATAATTCCGATCTGCGCCCGCAATCGCCGTGCCGACCACCACGTCGCCTACCGCCAGCTCCGGAGCCAGCGCGCCGCAGAACCCCGTGCTGACGATGGCGTCCGGCCGGAAGCTCTCGATCGCCGCATCCACCGCCGCGGCCGCGCGTTTGGCCCCCACGCCATTGGCCACCAGCAGGATCTCATGGCCGCCCAGCCGCACCAGCCGCGCCCAATCCGCGCGCACCGCCGCCGGGCACTGCCGCTGGGCGCGCGCCAGAATGCCCCTGCATTCCATGCGGTCGGCCGCCACTACCAGCAGCTTCATGCCGCCACCGCCCGGCTGAACCACTCCACCGCGCGCCGCAGTGCCGCCTCCGCCGGACGCGGCTCGAAGCCCAGCTCGCGCCGCGCCTTCTCATGCGTCACCCACATCTTCTTGCGGGCCATGCGCACGGCCTCCAGAGGCACGCGCGGCGGCACGCCCGTCACGCCGGCCCACGCCGTGCTGCACACCCCGGCGCAGTACGCCACGGCATAGGGAAGCCGCATGGTGGGTGCCCGCCGGCCGGTAATCGCCGCCAGCTTCTGCAGAATCTGCGCCAGCGTCAAATTTTCCGAGCCCAGGATGTACCGCTCGCCCACCCTGCCCCGCTCGCAGGCCAGCAGGTGCCCCTGGGCGACATCGCGCACATCCACCACGTTGAGACCGGTGTCGATGAACGCCGGCATGGCGCCCGCCAGGAAATCCGCCACCATCTTGCCGGTGGGCGTCGGCTTCACGTCGTGATCCCCCACCGGCGCCGTGGGGTTGACGATCACCACCGGCAATCCGGCGCGCGCAAATTCCAGCGCCGCCTGCTCGGCCAGAAACTTCGAGCGCTTGTAGTCGCCCGCCATGTCTTCGAGCGCGACCGGCGTGGTCTCGTCGCCTATGCCATCGTGCGGGATGCCGATGGCGCCCACCGTGCTGGTATACACCACGCGCTCCACGCCCGCGTCCTTCGCGGCCTGCAGCACATGACGCGTGCCCTCGACATTGGAGCGGTACAACTCGCGCGGATCTCTGGCCCACAGCCGGTAATCGGCGGCAACGTGAAAAACCAGCCCGCACCCGCGGGTGGCGCGCTCGACCGATGCCACATCGCGCAGATCGCCGGTGACGAGCTCCACATCGAGGGAATCGACGCGGCTTCCCGCCCGCACCAGCGCGCGCACCGCGTAGCCCCGCTCCAGAAGAACGCGCGCCACGTGCCATCCCAGAAACCCGGAAGCGCCGGTGACCAGGGCGGGTTTCATTCAGATTCTAAACGAAGCCGGCAAGCTGCGATTCGCCAAAGGTCCGCGCCGCTCCAAAGTGTAGTGTTTCAACCATACAGACAGTCACGTTTCTCAGCTATGTCGAGTTACTCTTCAAGACATCGTGCGGATGGATACACCGATATTGGGGTACCGTGCGAAATCACGGCCGTTGAACGTGAGAATGTTCTTGACGTTGTAGATACTCATGGCGGCAACCAGTCGGGCATCATGGACTTGCACGCCGGAAACGCCATGGGCCACCACCAGGCGCCGCCACTCCGGATATACCGAGGGATTGTCCGGCAGCAAAGTCAAAATCTTCTCCAGACGTGACGCTTCTATATCGGCTTCACGGGGTAACAACCCTAATCCATTGCGATCCACCGGTCTCGTGCAGGCGCTCCAGAATTCGATCATGTTTTGCGGTGTGAAACAAAGCGCCTCCCCAACGTTGAGCAGCGTTGTGAGCGCCGCAACGGCTTCCTTGTGCATCGCGTGAGTGCGATCTACGCTACGCAAAAGGACGTTTGTGTCCACCAGATGATCCATCCGCTACTCGTCGTCTGGACGATAAAAACTCTCACGTTGGATGGCCTCATCAGGGAGGGGCTTTGTCCTGCGGTAAGGAAATTCGCGTACCCATTCCTCAAAGGCCCGCGCACGCTCAGCAGGAGTCAGGGTCAGAGGGCGGATCTCTGCGGGGGCGACGTGGTGTAGCAACACAGTTCGGATGTAATCGGAGAGCGCGATTCCCGATTTGGCGGCTTGGGCTGCCAGATCGGCTTCGAGATCCGGTGTCAGCTCGATATGGATGCTCATGAATCGAACCCTACACAGGCAGGAATGCCTCTAGCGCAGCGTCCATGCCAGCATCTTCAAATTGTCCGCCAGGCCCACGTTGATGCCCAGCGCGGCCGAGGGCTCGAACCCGCAGTGCACCATGCAGTGCTCGCAGCGCGGATCGTTGCCGTGGCCGTAGCTCTCCCAGGGAGTCTGCGTCATCAGGCCTTCGAAGGTCTTGTAGTGCCCGTCGGTGATCAGGTAGCACGGCCCCTTCCACCCCTTCACGTTGTAGGTGGGGTTGCCCCAGGCCGTACAGGGCAACTCGCGCTCGCCCTTGAGAAACTCCAGGTAGATGGGCGTCTGCCGCAGGGCGTACTTCTTCGCCAGCCGGTCGATGTCCTTGAACTTCTCGTGCACATCGTCGCGCGTCAGGAATATTTCGCGGTCGTTCACCGCCGAATACCCGTAGGCCGGCGCGATCTGGTGGCCGTCCACGCCGAATTGCTTCAGATACTCGAACAGCTCCTCGATCTCGCGCATGTCCGTCTCTTTGTAGACGGTGGTGTTGGTACACACCTGGAAGCCCGCGGCCTTGGCGGCCCGGATGCCGTCGATGGCCTTGCGGAACACACCCTCCTGCTCCACGCAGATGTCGTGCGTCTTCTCCATGCCGTCCAGGTGCACGTTGAAGTAGAAGCGCCAGTCGGGCGAGAATTCGTGGAGGCGCTTGCGGATGAACATGCCGTTGGTGCACAGGTAGATGTGCCGGTTGCGCTCCAGGATGCCCGCCGCCAGCTCGCCGATCTGGGGATACATCATGGGCTCGCCGCCGCAAATCGAGACCACCGGGGCGCCGCATTCCTCCACCGCGAGCAGGCACTCTTCGAGCGGCACGCGCTCCGTGATGGTGCTTTCGTACTCGCGGATGCGCCCGCAGCCGGTGCACGTCAGGTTGCAGGCGTGCAGCGGCTCGAGCATGAGCACGATCGGAAACCGCTTGCCAATCATGGGATGCGGCCGGCGCTTCTCGCCGGTCTTGGGAGGCAGGATGCGGAACGGGTTGGCGGCGTCCGGCGCGGCGGCGGCGTTCTTCTGCCACTCCGGGCGCGGGTGCCGCTTGTTCTTGAAAATGTAGCGCGCGAGGCCGGCGGTCATGGCGAGGGGAAATTTCATAAACTTATCCAAGCGAGTTGGCCCGGGCCTTCACGAAGGAAGACAACGCGAGCAGCGGAAAATAATCCTTGTACAAGTGGTAATTCAGGTAGAACACCTTGGGGAACCCGGTCCCGGTAGCCAATTCCTCTTCCCAGCTCCCATCGGGGCGCTGGGTTTCGAGCAGATATTCGATGCCGTGGCGCACGCTCAGGCTGTCGGCATCGCCCCCGGCGATCAGCCCCAGGATGGCCCACGCAGTCTGCGACGGCGTACTCTGGGCGCCGGTGTAAACCTGCCGGTCGTAGCTGGCGCAGCTTTCGCCCCACCCGCCGTCGGCATTCTGTATGGAGCGCAGCCACTCGCCGGCGCGCAGCACGTGCACCTCGCGGTCGCTCTCGCCCGAGGCCGCCAGCCCGCGCAGGGCGAAACAGGTGCCGTAAATGTACGCCACCCCCCAGCGGCCGTACCAGCTTCCGTCGGCCTGCTGGTGGCGGACCAGCCACTCCACGCCGCGCCGCACGGCGCGATAGTTGCGCCCCATGCCGTGCGCCGCCAGCGCTTCCAGCACACGCCCGGTGATATCCGGGCAGGTGGGGTCGAGCATGGCGTTGTGATCGGCGAAGGGCACGTTGCGCAGAAATTCCCAGTTGTTGTCGGCGTCGAAGGCGGCCCATCCGCCATCGCTCGATTGCATGTCCAGCAGCCAGTCGAGCGCCCGCTTGTGGCAGGCTCTCTGCGCCGCCCGGTCGGCAGCCCGCGCCTCGCTCAGCGCCAGCACCACCATGGCGGTATCGTCGATGTCCGGATAAAACTCGTTGGCGTACTCGAAGGCCCAGCCCGAGGGCTCGGTCTTGGGACGCTTTACCGACCAGTCGCCCTTGCGCCGGATCTCGCGCGCCAGCAGCCAATCGGCCGCGCGCTCCACCGCGGGGTTCTCGGGGTCGCTCTGGCCCAGCGCGTAGGCCGCGATGGCCGTATCCCACACCGGAGAAAAACACGGCTGGAAGAAGAACCGGCGGCCGTCGTCCACCGACAAGCTGTTGAACTGGCGCAAGGCTTCCTGGCGCAGTGGATCGTCCGCGGCGTAGCCCAACACGTCGAGCGCCATCACCGAGTACATCATGGGCGGATAGATGGCTCCCAGACCGTCGGAATGGTGCAGCCGCTCCACCATCCAGTCGCGCGCTTTCTCGATGGCCCTTCGCCGCAGCGCGCGCGACCCGCGGCGCTCCCACCATTTCAGCAGCCGGTCCACCGCCAGAAAGAAATTGTGCCAGGTGAGCCACCGGTAGTCCCAGTGAAACGCGGGGCTCACGCCCGGCAGCCAGATCTCATCCAGGTTGAAGCCCGCGGGAACCGGACGCCGCGGGTTGGCGGCATGCACGATGCCGAGCGACACCACGATGGCGCGCGTCCAGGCCGACATCTGGTACAGAAAGTCGAACGGCAGCAGCACCACTTCCGGCGGAATGCTGGGGCAGTATTGCCGCGGATAGAGATCGAACAGGCTGAGGTTGACTTTGACGTAGCTGTTGGCCGCCTGGATGCCGCCCAGCTCCAGAATGCGGCGCCCGAGCAGCGACATGCGCGGATCGTCCGCCGCCATGCCCGCCAACTTCAGCGCGAAGTAGGCCTTCACCGACGCGCTGACTTCCGCCGGCCCGCCGCGGTGGATGTTGAACCCGCCGTCGGAAAGCTGCCGGTCGAGAATCGAGCGCACCGCCTTGTCGATGGACGGCCGCGTTTCCGGCTCCCACCGCCCGTCCTGCGGCGGATACAGCCAGAGCTGGAAGAGGATGTAATCGGACTCGAGCGTGGTGTCGGCGGTCAGCTCCGCGCACCAGTGCCCATCGCGCGCTGCCAGGCCGGCCAGATACTCCGCCGCGCGCCGCCGCGCGTGTTCGGCGGCCGGCTCCAGCGTGCTCCGCACTTGAAATGTCGCGCTCATCGGATTGAGACGGTCAACTCCGCGGGCAACGAAAAACGCACGTCCTCATCCACCAGTTCAATCTCCTCCATCTGGTGGAATCCCATCCCGCGCAGAAATTCGATGAGCTCCAATACGAGGTGCTCGGGGGCCGAAGCTCCGGCCGTCACGGCCACGTTCCTCACCCCGTCGAGCCAGGCGGCATCGACGTCGTTGCGGTCGTTCACCAGGTAGGAACGGACGCCGAAATTGTCGCCCACCTCCACCAGCCGCTTGGAGTTCGAGCTGTTTTGCGAGCCCACCACCAGCAGCAGATCCACCGCCGCCGATACCGCCTTCACGGCCATCTGCCGGTTCTCCGTGGCATAGCAGATGTCCTGCGCGGGCGGCCCTTCGACCATCGGAAACCGCTCCTTCAGCCGCGTGATGATGTCGCGTGTTTCGTCCAGGCTGAGCGTGGTCTGGGTCAGGTACCGTACGCGCGTGGGGTCGGAAAGCTCCAGCGTGTCCACGTCGTCCACCGTCTCCACCAGGTAGCTGCGGTCGGGCACTTCGCCCAGCGTGCCGATCACCTCATCGTGGTCCTTGTGCCCGATCAGTACGATGCTGTAACCATCGCGCGCAAACCGCACCGCTTCCAGGTGCACCTTAGTGACCAGCGGGCAGGTGGCGTCAATGACATCGAGCCGCCGCTCTTTGGCCTGCCTGCGCACCGCGGGCGCCACGCCATGCGCGCTGAAGATCGCCCGCGCCCCGGCCGGAACTTCGTCCAGTTCTTCCACGAAGATCGCGCCCGCCTCGCGCAGCTCGTCCACCACGTGCTTGTTGTGTACGATCTCCTTCCGGACATACACCGGCGGACCGTACAGATCCAGCGCGATCTTCACCACATCGATCGCCCGGACCACCCCGGCGCAAAAGCCCCGCGGTTTGAGCAGGAAGATTTTCTTGTCCGCGCCATCATTGCGTGCAAAAGGCTTTAAGGGCATAGAGGCGAATGTTTTCAATTATATCAGGTGATTCCTTTCGGCCGCATCGAAAAAACAGCGGTGCTAGAATCTGTGCTGCGCATCCGGACAGCACCGTATTATGACACACTGTCATAGTGCTCGAATTCGCCGAGGCTACCGTGGTAGACGGGTTGAATCTGCTGCTGGTTGCCAGCCCGTCGGGCCTGCGCGCCATCACATGGGATGCGTCCGCGCCGGGCGGTGTCCGAAACGACGGCAATCCCGTACTGCGGGAAGCGGTGCGCCAGTTGCGGGCCTATTTCGCCGGTGAACTGCGCGAATTCCGCCTGCTGCTCGACCTCCAGGGCACGGATTTCCAGAAGCGTGTATGGCGCCAACTGGTGACCATCCCCTATGGCGAAACGCGCAGCTACTCGCAAATCGCCGCCGCCATCGGGTCGCCCAAAGCCGTGCGCGCGGTGGGAGCGGCCAACGGAGCCAACCCTATCCCCATCGTGGTCCCGTGCCACCGCGTGATCGGCGCCGGCGGCAGCCTGGTCGGCTACGGCGGCGGCCTCCCGCTGAAAAAGCGCCTGCTGGAACTGGAAGGCGCGCTGGCAATGGAACTGCGACTGTCCGCCGCTCAGGAGACCCGATAATGCCGCGGCGACCTGCGGACCGGCAAGGCCGTCCTCCGCAATGATGTCAATGTCACGGCTGGACCGGTAAAGCAAGTATTGAGAAAGAAGAAACGCGGCTAGACCCGGTGGAGGCGGTCGATCTCGAATCCTGGCGGCGTGCTGGCGGGGTCGAAGAGCACTGTGAAGTGCTCGAAGAATCCATGCCTTCCCAGCAGGGCAGCAACAGACAGGGCTTCGCAGAACCCGGCGTTGATGGGGATCATATGTGCGCCAATACAGAGCTTGACCTCGTGGTACTAGACCTCGCCCCTAGCTCCGCCAAGAACCCCACCGAGAGAACCTCTTAGGCCCTCTTTCAGTTTCAGTCCATGGGCTTTTCCGATATCAGCATGAACAAAGACAGGTACATGAACCGGAATCCACAACGGCCTCGAATTTCTTCGTCGGGGCGTGGCCAATGATGAGGCTGACGGTTAAGAAGTGCATCCAGGTAAAGGTATCATCGGGCATTTCGGCGGACGGTTGTACGACCGGGAAAACCTTGTAGGCTATGCGCAAGGCAGCAACACCATCGGATGCCAGGTTTCAGGTTTTTTGATTAGCACCGGGTCGCTTTCTCCCTCCTGTTCTGCGTTCGCGACGGCTTCGGCGTAGGTGGCCCCATGTGCCACGCACCTGGATTCGTCGCCGGAAAGAGCGATCCAGCTATTAGGCGGAGCTTCGAGCAGTAAGCGCACCCTCTCTTCAACACACATTAGCTTGCCTCCGTCTCACTGGCCATGTGGAAAGCAAGCGCATTCTCTAGGACCAGCTATTTCAGTATATCTTGTACCTCCCCCCCTACACGCTGGTGGGCGAGCCCGCCTTGGCCAAGGCCAGCAGCTTGTCGTCGAACTCGAAGCCCGCGGTGCGCGGCTTGTGGTTGCGCGTGTACCAGCGCCAGGTCTCCTTCAACCCCACCTCGAGCGGCGTCAGCTTGATCTTCAACAGCCGCGTCACCTTCCCTATGTACTCGGTGATGGGCGGCACGTCATAGTACTCGCCGAAGTAGAAGGGCTCCTCCATGGCGTTGCCGCCGGCCTGCACGATGGCGTCGCGCGGCACTCGCGCCAGCACCGGCTCCACGTTGGCGGCTCGCGCCAGCTTCTCCACGAATTCCACCTGCGTCAGCGGCTTGGGGTCGCCGATATTGAAGGCCTCGCCCACAGCCCGGGGCTCTGCCATGGCCCGCAGCATAGCCTGCACCAGGTCGTTTACATATACGAACTGCATCAGCCGGTGGCCGTCGCCGGGGATGATCACCGGGCGGCCGGCGCGCAGGCGGTCCCAGAAAAACTGTTCGCGATAGAACGGATTGCCCGGCCCATAGACGAACGGCGGCCGGAACGTTACCAGCGGCAACGCGTTCTGCACGTGCATGCGGAAAAGCTGGCGCTCGGTGGCGGCCTTGTTCCGCACGTAGGGCTCGGCGTGGTATCCCGGCGCCAGCGGGTCGCTCTCCTTGTGGTTCAATCCGTCCCCGTAGGCGGCCACGCTGGACATGAAGATGTACCGGTGGAGACGGCCGCCCACGGCGCGCACGGTGGACTCCACCTGCTCGGCCGTGGTGCCATGCTCCCAGTCGTAGACGTTGTCGAACACCACCTCGAAACGCCGCCCCGCCAGGGCTTCGCGCAGACCGTGGGCATCGCCGCGGTCGGCCATGATGTTCTCCACCCGCCGCCCCAGGTCGTGCTTCGGCTTGCGGTGCAGTACCGCCACTTCGTGGCCTTCCTTCACCAACTCCTCCACCAGCGCGCGGCCGATGAACAGAGTTCCTCCGATGACCAGTACTCGCATAGGCTCCTAAGAACGATAAGACGCATTGGCGCGGCGAAACATCTCGCTGCGCTGCCCCGCCTTCTGGCGCGTCTCTAAAAGATACAGCGTTTAGTCGTAATATTCCAGGCCCAGGTGGGTGATCAGGTCCTCGCCCCGCATCCAGCGCAGCGTGTTCTTGAGCTTCATGAGCTGAATGAAGACGTCGTGCTCGGGATAAACCTCGGGCGCGTGCATGGGCGCTTTGAAGTAGAACGACAGCCACTCCTGCACGCCGCGCATGCCCGCGCGCTGCGCCAGGTCCAGGAACAAAACCAGATCCAGCACCAGCGGCGCCGCCAGGATGGAATCGCGGCACAAAAAGTTGATCTTGATCTGCATCGGGTAGCCCAGCCACCCGAAAATGTCGATGTTGTCCCAGCCTTCCTTGGCGTCGCCCCGCGGCGGATAGTATTCGATGCGCACCTTGTGGTACACGTCCTTATACAGGTCCGGGTACAGCTCGCCCTGCAGGATGTACTCCAGCGCCGAGGACTTGCTCACTTCCTTCGACCGGAAGGAGCCCGGGTCGTCCAGCACCTCGCCGTCCCGGTTGCCCAGAATGTTGGTCGAGAACCACCCGCTCACGCCCAGCAGCCGCGACTTCAGCCCGGGCGCGATCAGCGTCTTCATGAACGTCTGCCCACTCTTGTAGTCCTTGCCGCAGACCGGCAGGTTCATGTTGCGCGCCAGTTCCAGCAGGGCGGGCATGTCGGTGGTCAGGTGCGGAGCCCCGTTGGCGTACGGCACGCCCGCTTTCAGCGCGGCGTAGGCGTAGATCTGGCTGGGCGAGATCTCGGGGTCGTTCTTCTGCAGGCCGCATTCGAAGTCCGCGAGCGTGGCGTGCACCGCGGCCGGCTCGTGGAATACCTCCGTCGAACCGCACCAGATCATGACCATGCGCGCAACCCCGGTGCGCTTTTGGAACTGGCGGATGTCGTCCATCACCATCTCGGCGTAGTCCCGCTTGGAGCCCTCCGTCTTCACGTTGGGCCCGTGGAGGCGCTTGACGTAATCCTGGTCGAAGACAGCTTTCATCGGCCGAATGGCCGCGAGCGGCTCCTTTAACTGTTCGAGCAGGGGCATTTCCAGCACGCCGGCCTTGACCGCCGCCTGGTACGCGTTGTCTTCAAAGATGTCCCAGCCGGCCACTACCAGGTCCTCCGGCTTGGCCAGCGGCACAAAATTGCGGATGGCGGGACTGCGTCCCTCCGTGCGCTTCCCCAGGCGGATGGTTCCCAGTTGGGTCAGCGAGCCGATCGGTTTCCCGATGCCGCGCCGGATCGCTTCCAGTCCGGCGATGAACGTCGTCGTCACCGCGCCCATGCCGGGGATGAGGACCCCCAGCTTGCCTTCGGCGGGCGCAATTTGGACGCTGTCTTGAGTGGGCAAATGCGATCTCCTTTTGATCGAAACTGTTATAATACCAACTCGATGCGGGACCGTGCCA
Organism: Terriglobia bacterium; assembly: GCA_020073615.1. Classification (GTDB taxonomy): domain Bacteria; phylum Acidobacteriota; class Terriglobia; order Bryobacterales; family Bryobacteraceae; genus JADGNR01. Next base: position 44,830 of record JAIQEX010000008.1, on the reverse strand, counting down.
CGGCCACACTCACCACCGTCGTAGTCGATGACGAACAACTCGCCTGCGACGAGCTCTCCTACCTGCTCAAAGATTTCCCGGAAGTGGAGGTAGTGGCCACCGGTTCCAACGGATTGCAGGCCGTGGACCTGATCCGGAAACTGGAGCCCGATCTGGTGTTTCTGGATGTCGACATGCCCGGCCTGGACGGGGTCGGCGTGGTGCGCCGCCTGCGCGAGCAGGAAATCGAGCTGCCCCACTTCATTTTCGTCACCGCCTACGACCAGTACGCAGTGGAGGCCTTTCGCCTGGAGGCCATGGACTACCTCCTGAAGCCGGTCGAAAAAGGCCGGCTGGCGGAGACCATTGAACGGGCTCGGCGCGCGGTCCAGGACAAGAAGACGCCGGACGGGCAGTCCGCTGCCAGAGGCCCCAGTCCCGCCGGGCCGCCGCCGCGCAACAAGCTGCTGGTACAGGCGAATAACCGGATCTTTGTGGTCGATGCCGCGGACGTCATCTACGCCACCATCGACAACGGCCTGATCACCCTGGTGACCACCGCCCTCGAGGGCCATTCCAACTACCGCACCATCGAGGACCTGCAAGCCAACCTCGACCGCGACTTGTTCTGGCGCGTGCACCGCTCGTACCTGGTGAATATCAATCGCATCAAGGAAGTGGTGCCGTGGTTCAAATCCAGCTACCAGCTCCGCATGGACGACCGCAAGCACACCGAAATCCCCGTCAGCCGCGTCCAGACCAGACGCCTTCGCGAACTCTTCAAACTGTGAGAAGTCGTACTAAAGGGTGGCTTCGCATCAGGGAAACCCGATGGCCGGCTCAGCCGTCTTTCTTTTAGGCGATGACGTCCCTCAGGATTTCCCCGGTAGGGCGGCGAACTGCCGTCGCTATCCTTTTCACCCTAAGCCTGGCATCGGTTTTGACCGCGGCCGGCTCCGAACTTTCCGGCGTACCCAATTTTCACAAGGTCAACGATCAGGTCTACCGCGGAGCGCAGCCCAGCGCCGAAGGATTCCGCAATCTGGCGCGGTTGGGCGTAAAGACGGTAATCGATCTGCGCAGCCGCTCGGCCTCCGAGCAGCGGAAGGTCGAAGCCGCGGGCATGCGCTACATAGCCATGCCCTGGAGCGGGTATAACGCCCCGACGGCCGATCAGATGTCCCGCCTGCTGGCCCTCCTGCATGACTCTGCCGCCGGCCCGGTCTTCGTGCATTGCCGCCGCGGCGCCGACCGCACCGGCACCGCCATCGCCTGCTACCGCATCATGCACGACCACTGGGACAACCGGAAGGCGCTCACGGAGGCGAAATCGTGCGGCATGAGTTTGACCGAGCGCCTCATGCAGCAGTTCGTCCTGGCCTTCCAGGCCCCGCCAACCGAGGCGCCGCCCGTGGCCACGGCCCTTCCCATAGCGCAATAGCACGGACCGCTTCCCGCCCCCGCACGGTAGAGCCTCTGAAGTGCTACGGGCGGCGCGGGAGGCCTACTTTCCGCCGGGCCTCATGGGGACGAAGGTCACGGCGGCCTTGGAACTCCGCCGCAAGCTCCCGTCGGCGCGCTTTTCGATGAGGACCAGCTCCTGCTCGAACCCCGATCCCTCGGGCGCCACCAGGCGTCCGCCGCGCGACAACTGATCGATGAGCGTGCGCGGGACCTCCGGTGGCGCGGCGGTGAGGATGATGCGGTCGAACGGCGCTTCTTCCGGCCATCCTTTATAGCCGTCGCCCTGGCGCACCGTTACGTTGGCGTATCCCAGCCGGCCCAGAGTCTCGCGCGCCGAAGCCGCCAGTTCCGGCACAATCTCCATGCTGTAGACTTTCTCCGACAACTGCGCCAGCACCGCCGCCTGGTAGCCCGACCCCGTGCCGATTTCCAGCACGCGGCATTTCTTCTCCGGCCGCAGCAGTTCGGTCATGAGCGCCACGATATAGGGCTGGGAAATGGTGGCGTCCCAGCCAATGGGCAAGGGACGATCGATATACGCCAGGGCCCGTATGGCGGCGGGCACGAACAGGTGCCGCGGCGTGGCGCCCATCACCCGCAGGACCTCGCGATCGCGCACGCCGCGGCTGGCAATCAACTCGACCATCTGTCCGCGCTCCCGGGCGAAGGGGTCGCCGGCAGCCAGGCCTTCCGCGATCAGCAGCAACGGCATCGCCCAGGATACGGCCGCTCGCATGCGCCCTCCGCCGCTCAGTAGTAGACGTATTGCGGCAGGCGCGGACGGACCCGGTACTGCGCCTGGAGGAAAGCGACGATATCGGTCAACTGGCGCACCGACATCCGGTCCGCGTAGTGCGGCATGCGCGACCGGCCGTCCACGGCGATCTGCTCGCGCGGATACGGCGCCAGCCTGCGGGATGGATCGATCACTTCCGTCACCAGAAACGCGTCGCTGTATCTTTCATTGACGTCGCCCCCGAGGACGACCGGCACCGGCGGCTGAACCGCCGGCTGCGGCAGGTCCGTGCCGCTTACCTGGTGGCAGGAGTTGCATCCCAGCGCCAGGAAGGCCGCTTTCCCTCGTTCCACATCGCCATCGGCGGGCAGGTGGAAGGCCGAAGCCGAATACCGCGTATTGCACGCCCACGACGATCCCAGCAGGGCCGCGAGCACCAGTAACTTCGAACGACGCAACATACTCGACCTCCTTGCGTCTGCCGAATGACCACCGCGCCGGGAAGCATCCTCAGCGCGATCTCCTCACAATGTGGGGCGGCCCGGAGATGGTGGTTACGTCACCCGCGCCGGCCGCCGCTGCTCCGCCTCCCGATACGTTCACCTGGTTGGTGATCCACAATCGTCCCATCCACTTCACGGCCACCGTCACGGAGATGGGAGGATAGCTTGCGCCCGGGCTCAGGGCATCGGAGCGCGTGCAGGTCAGCGTGGGGAGCGCACAGCTCCATCCCGCGCCGCCGATGGCCGTGGCGTTGAGACCGCGCGGGAGAGTGTCGGTTACGGCGACCATCCCCGCGGTGGGCGCGGTGAAGGAGTCGCCCGCGTGCGAGATCTTGAGGGTGTAGACCGCGCTCGAGCCCGTCCGGAAATCTCCCTGGTGGCTGCCTTCGATGGCCAGGACGGGCGCATTCCGCACCTTGATGGTAAGGCTGCCGGTCATGGAGGTGCCGCCCATGCCGCCATTGATGCCATCCAATTCCCAGTCTCCCAGTTGCGTGCCCGCAAAGACCTCGCCGGTGGAACTCACGCGCGGCGCATAGCCGTTGACCTGGGGAATCTGCCAGCCGGCCACGGCTTGCGCCAGCACGTTTCCGGCAGCGTCGCGCAGATGCGCGATGGCGGTCTCGCTGTGACCGGTCCAGACGTACAGCGGGTTGGGCGAAAGTTCCAATCCGGCGGGATCGGCCACCGCCGGATGCGGGGCCCAGAACAGCGGCTCCCCAATCCCGAAGCTCAGGTTCTGCAATACCGCCAGCCCGGTTCCATCAGTCCGGATGAAGGTGGGCGACGAGCCCGTGGCAAAGGTCTGCTGATACACCAGCCAGGCACCATCCGGAGACAGACGGACGCAGCCCGGATTCGCGCAGGCCTGCCCCAGCGCGCTCGCGGCGATGCCCGTCTGCGTGCCCGATGGATAGTCCAGGATGTGGTACAGGTTGAGATCCTGGACAGGGGCGAACAGGATCTTCCTTCCGTCGGCCGACCAGTCGAGAAGGTACGACGTGTAGCCGGTGGTGCCCCAATCCAGCAGGTGCTGTTCGCCGGTGCCGTCCGGATTGATGACGCCGAGAACCTGCCGCAGGGATCCGTTGCCGGTGCGCAGCCCGCGGAAGGCCAGCTTCGTCCCGTCCTGGTTCCAGGCTACGCTTTCGATCCCGCTATAGGATTTTCCGCCGGGGTCGGGCTGATAGGTGGTGATTCGGCGCAGGCCGGTGCCATCGGCCCCGATCACGTATATGTCCTTACCGGGAATGTCGGGCGTGGTTCGCCTGAGAAACGCCACCTTCGTGCCGTCGCGCGCGATGGCCGGATACAGGTCCTGCTGGCTCAAAGGGTCCTGCAATCCCGTGCCGAAGGTGATCTGCCGCAGCCCGCTGCCGTCCAGGTTCATGACGAAGATGCGGAATCCGTCCGCGCCGCGCCCGGATTGGAACGCCACCACCCCGTTGTTGGACACCGAAGGATAGGTGTCCTTATAGTTGGGCCCCGAGAGGACGGCGTTGCAGAACCACGAGTTGGCGGTGAGGTTGAAGTAGCTGGTCTGGTCCGAATCGAAGGCCACGATGCCGCCCCAGGCAGCGCCCGAGGCGCTGAACAGGCGGGTAGCCGGCAGGGGGCCCGGCTGAGCGGAAAGGACGGACACAAAGGCGCTCGCCAGAACGGCCGCAACGCCGGCCCTCCGCTTTCCGGTGAGTACCCGAGCGCGAAACCTCCACGACTCCATAGGCGCCGCCTCCCCAGGCTCGTCGCGGGCCCCCAGTGGAATTATGATGCCGGCGGGAAGGCGTGTCAAGGAGTTTCGGATCTGCTGATACGGTTACCCTGATATGGCTGCGCCCGCAGCATCGAAGTAACGCCGATACGCGGATGGCGGACCGTGTGCCGGCCCAGTGGGCGCAAGGCACTCCGTGTTTACCTAGGAATGAGCGCTGCAATTGGCCCGGAATCGCCCATCTGCGTCCTCTACGGACACTACCCCCGTCTGGCCTCCGGCGGCCGAATGCGCTAACCTCTTCAACGGAGGTCACCATGCGATCCCGCCATCTAGCCGCCGCCGTGCTTGCCGTCTCCTTCGCCGCCGCCCAGAACGGCCAGCCCAGGCATCCTCCCGATGTCCCCTACGTCCCCACCCCCAATCCCGTCGTCGACGCCATGCTCAAGCTCGCCGGCGTCAAGAAGAGCGACACCGTCTATGACCTCGGCTGCGGCGACGGGCGCATCGTCATCGCCGCCGCCAAGGATTACGGCGCGCACGGCGTGGGCATCGACATCAATCCCGAACGTATCCAGGAAGCCCGCGACAACGCCCGCAAGGCGCACGTCGAACCGCTGGTGAAGTTCGAGGAAAACGACCTCTTCGACGCCGACATCCACAATGCCTCCGTAGTCACCCTCTACCTCCTGCCCAACATCAACCTGCGCCTGCGGCCCAAGCTCCTCCAGGATCTCAAGCCCGGCACCCGCGTGGTCTCGCACAGCTTCAGCATGGACGATTGGAAACCCGATAAGGAAGAGACCGTGGACGGCCGCACCATCTACCTGTGGACCATCCCCGCGAAAAAATGACGCCCCGCGGTCACATCTTCGGCGCGTAGTACCCTTGCCGGGCACGCACGATCAGGTCTTTGCGGGCCTTCACGCGCAACTCCACGGGATGGAACAGCCCGTCGGTTTTGAGCGGCTCCGGACGGTACAGGATGATGTATTGGTGACGCAGCTCGTTGGCGATGTTTTCAAACGACTGCTCGAGGTCCTCCACCTTGAAGGGAAAAAAGGCGCGCCCGCCGGTCTCCCGCGTGAAATACTTCAGGACCTTGTCGCCTTCCGTATCGACGCGCGTGATGTTCGTCGAGATAGCGTAGATCACCACGTCGGCCTTCTGGGCCATCTCCAGCGCCTGGTCGCGGGTGTACTGGCTCTGGTTGTCGTCGCCGTCGCTGACGATCACGATGGCGCGGCGGAACTTGTGCCTGGGCTGCTCCTGTGCCAGCTTGTCGCGGCAGGCGAAGAACAGGGCATCGTAGAGCGAGGTGCCGCCGCCGGGACGCAGGTTCTGGATGGCCGCTTCCAGCTTGTAGGGGTCGTCGATCAGGTCGGACACCAGTTCGGCCCTGGTGTCGAAGCTCACCACCAGGCCTTTGTCGACGTTCGCGTGCATGACGCTCTTGAGGAACTCGGCGGCCGCTTCCTGCTCGAAGCGGAACCGGTCGCGAATGCTGTTGCTGGTGTCGATGAGGATGCCCAGGCGCAGGGGCAGATCGGATTCGGCGGTGAATTCCTGAATCACCTGCGGTTTCTTGCCTTCGATGATTTCGAAATCGTCCTTGCGCAGGTCGGTGACGAAGCGGCCCTTCTTATCCATGACCGTGAAGAGCATGTTGACGCGGGTCACGTCGAGCGAGAAGCGCGTGGGCTCGTCGTTCTGCGCGGCCGGATCGGGTTTTTGTGAAGTCGCGGCCTGCCCGGCGGCCCACCAGGCGATACCCAACACACCGGTCGCCAGCACCAGAAGCCGGAATTTCATATGTACTTGATTATACCGTGGAGCCGAGCGCTTCCATCCACAGCTCCATCGGGCGCGGCAGCGGGGACACCACCGCAACCCGCTCGCCGCTCGTGGGCTGCCGGAAACAGATCCGTTGCGCGTGCAGAAAAAAGCGGCCCAGCGGAGGCTGGCCCTCGATTTTCGCCGGCGCTCCGTAGACCGTGTCGCCGGCGACGGGATGGCCGATGCTCGCCAGGTGCACCCGGATCTGGTGCGTGCGGCCGGTGCCGATGTGGACCTCCAAAAGGGTGAAGCGCTCGAACCGCCGCAGCACGCGGTATTCGCTCCAGGCGGCGCGCCCCGCCCCCAGACGCGCCGTCATGCGCGTGCGCCGCACCGGGTCGCGCGCGATGGGCCGCTCGATGCGCCCGCTCTCCGCCTTCACCCGCCCGTGCACGAGCGCCAGGTAGGTCTTTTCCACCTGCCGGCCGGAGAACTGTTCGGCCAGCCGCTGGTGCGCGGCGTCGTTCTTGGCCACCAGCAGCACGCCGCTGGTGAAGCGGTCGAGCCGGTGCACGATGCCCGGCCGCAGCGCGCCGCCTACGCCCGAAAGCGTGGCGAAGCGGTGCAGCAGCGCGTTGACCAGCGTGCCGGAATGCACCCCGGCGCCCGCGTGGACCACCATGCCCGCCGGTTTATCGATGGCCACCACATCTTCGTCCTCGTACAACACCTGGAGGGGAATCGCTTCCGGAGCGGCGTGGAGCGGCGGCGCTGCCGCGGGCTCCACCTCGATGGCTTCGCCGGCGCGCATCAGGTGCGATGCCCGCCGGGGGACGGCGTCGACCAGCACGCGCCCGTTGCGGATCCACTGCTGGATGCGCGAGCGGCTGAACGCGGGCAGCCGCTCGTGCAGCACGTGGTCCAGGCGTTTGCCCGCGTCGCTCGCTTCCGCTTGCAGATGCACAACCTGTATTCTACGAAAATGGCTCTTCCGCTCGAATCGAAAACCGCCCTGGTCACCGGGGCCAGCAAAGGGATCGGCCAGGGCATCGCGCTCGAACTGGCGCGCGCGGGCGCGGACGTGGCGGTGAACTATCGCTCCGATCGCGCCGGCGCGGAAGCCACCGCGGCCGCCATCTCCGCCCTCGGCCGCAAGTCCTTCGCGGTCGCGGCCGATGTGGGCGGCTCCGCCGCCGTCGATCGCATGTTCGGCGAACTCGGCGAGCGCTTTCCTCGGCTGGACATCCTGGTCAACAACGCCGGAACGCAGGTCTGGAAACCGCTTCTGGAACTGGAAGAATCCGAATGGGACCGCGTCATCGCCACCAATCTGAAGGGCTGTTTCCTGTGCACGCAGCGCGCCGCGCGCCGCATGAAACAATCGGGCGGCGGCCGCATCGTCAACATCGGCTCGGGCTGCAACAAGGCGCCCTTCCCCAACCTGGTTGCCTACACCGCCAGCAAGGGCGGAATCGAAATGCTCACCAAGGTCGCGGCCATGGAACTGGGCAAACACGGCATCACCGTCAATTGCGTGGCCCCGGGCGCCATCGAAATCGAGCGCACCAGGCGGGAGACCGGCGATTACGCCGGCACCTGGGCCGCCCTGACGCCGCTCGGGCGCGTGGGCGAGCCGCTCGACGTGGCGCGCGCCGTGGCATTCTTCGCGGGCGCAGACGCCGCCTTCATAACCGGACAGACCCTGTGGGTGGACGGCGGCCTGTTCACGCACCCGATCTGGCCGTATCCGGTGGGCTCGTGACCGGGCGGCGAGCTCTGCATTTTACTCGGAAGTACCCGGCTGCCGAGTGCTTCCGAGAAAGGAATCGGGCAGGGCATAGCGGCTATGATGGGAGCGAAACCGACCTTACTCTACTTCGTGTCAGTGCTGATCCAAGTCTCACGCGTTGTGTTCGAGCGCCGGCAGCAACCGGCGCGCTTTCTCTTCGTAGTGGCGGGTCTCCTTTTCGCCGTCCTCGCGCTCCTTGCGATTGAGTACGGATCCTTCTCCCCATACGCCGTGCTCGCTTCAATATTCTTGCTTCAGGCCATCGATCCCACTCTCATTGGTTGGCTCCTCGTCTTGGCGATTTGCGCCACCGATTCAACGATCTACCTCTACGCCACAGTGCGCGATGCGGTCGAATTGGCGCGCGGCCTCCGGTCAACGATCTTTACCAATCCTGGCGACATTGTGCTTCTGTCCGTTTGCCTGGCTTTTGTAGCCGCGCTCGTCTTCCTGCGGCCCAAACCGCTTCCGTAGCACAAACAGAGCCGTGCGCGGGCGAGTAGTTTCGAGCCGCGTTTTCACGGTGCCGCTCGGTCGCGCGGACTCGCATGTTCACGCAGCGCCGCGCCCGCTACAATGTGATTCGGAGCAGCCATGTCGAAATCGCGCAGACAGTTCCTGAAGCAAGCGCCTCTGGCCCTGGCGGGCGTGGCGGCCGCGTGCCGCAACGCGGCCGAGAAGCCCGCCGCATTGCCGCCCGGAGCGCCATCGGCGTTTGGCACCGCGCCGTCCGTGGGGCCGAAGGTGTCGCCGTCCACGTTCGCCGAAGCGGAGAAGCTGGTGCAGTTCGATTTGAGCGCCTCCGAGCGGGCCGCGGCGGCCGGCAACTGGAGCAATTCCATGGCGCCGCTCTACGAACGGCGCACCGGCCCGCACAAGGTGGCGTTGGAGCCCCAGGTCGCGCCGTGGTCGCGCTGGGACGCCGTACTCCCAGGCCAGTCAGCGGGCCCCGAGCGCGACCGGTTCGTCCGCAGCAAGTCCGCCGCCGTGCCGCTGCCCGCGAACGATGAGGATTTGGCCTTCGCGCCGCTCACCCAGTTAGCGCGCTGGATCGAGGAGCGCAAGCTCACCTCCACCCGGCTCACCAGCCTGTACCTGGAGCGCCTCGAGCGCTTCAATCCCAAGCTGCGCTGCGTGATCACGCTCACGCGAGACCTGGCGCTGGCACAGGCGAAACAGGCCGACGGCGAAATCGCCGCGGGCCACTACCGCGGGCCGCTGCACGGCATTCCCTGGGGCGCCAAGGACCTGGTCGACACCGCCGGCATCGCCACCACCTACGGTGCGGAGCCTTTCCGCAACCGCGTGCCCGCCGAAGACGCCGCCGTGGTGAAGCGCCTCGCCGGCGCGGGCGCCGTGCTGGTGGCCAAGCTGAGCCTGGGCGCCCTCGCGCTCAACGATATCTGGTTCGGCGGCCAGACCATGAACCCCTGGCTGCTCGAGGAAGGATCCTCGGGCTCGAGCGCCGGCCCGGGCGCCGCCACCGCCGCGGGACTGGTGGCTTTCGCCATCGGCAGCGAAACCGGCGGCAGCATTGTCAGCCCCTCCATGCGCTGCGGCCTCACCGGGTTGCGGCCCACTTACGGCCGCGTGCCGCGCACCGGCGCCATGACGCTGTGCTGGTCGCTCGACAAGCTCGGCCCCATGACCCGCGGCGTCGAGGACGCCATGCTGGTGCTGCAGGCCATCTCCGGGCCCGATTCGGGCGATGTGTCCAGCGTACCCAGCCGCCTGGACTTCGATGCCGGCGCGCCCGCGGCCGGTCTCCGCGTGGGCTACTTCCCCGCCTGGATGAAGGAGAGCCCCGCCACCGATGTGGACCGCGCCGCGCTTGACGCCCTGCGCAAGGTGGGCATGGCCCCCGTGGAGGTGGCGATTCCCGACTGGCCCTATGCCTCGCTCAATCTGATCCTTTTCGCCGAAGGGGCGGCCGCGTTCGAGGAACTCACCCTCAGCGGCGGCTTGAACCAGCTCCGGATGCAGGTGCCCGACGCCTGGCCCAACCTGTTCCGCCAGGCCCGCTTCCTTTCCGCCGCGGACTTCGTGCAGGCCGACCGCTTCCGGCGCAAGGTGGCCCTGGAGATGGCCCGCGTCTTCTCCCAGGTGGATCTGCTGCTGGTGCCCTCCCTCCGCGACGAAATGCTGACCATCTCCAATTTCACGGGGCATCCCTCGCTCACCCTGCGCGCGGGCTTCGTGGAAGTGTCCGAGGCGCGCAGCGACTGGGCGCCCGACCCGGCGCATCCGCTCCCCAAGTTCTCGCCGCCGCGCCGCGTGCCGCACGGCGTCACCCTCATCGGAAGGCTCTTCGACGAGGGCACGCTGGCGCGCGCCGGCATCGCACTCGAACGCGCCTTTGCCGTGGCCGCCGCGCGGCCGCCCGGTTTCTGAGTGGGGCGCGGCTCCGCCCGCCTCCCACTTTCTGCGGTACCCTTCATATATTCCCGTGTCGCGATTGGCCGCGATGTGCGCTCTGTGGTTCGCCCTGGCGGGCTCGCCTTGTTCGGGACAGGCCCGGCCGCCGGCCGGTCCGCAAGCCGCCATCACCTTCGATAAACACATCGCGCCCCTGGTCTTCGAGTATTGCGCTCCCTGTCACCATCCCGGAGCCGTGGCGCCCTTCAGCCTGCTTTCCTATCGCGACGTGCAGAAACGCGGGCGGCAGATCGCCGCCGTCACGCGGGCCCGCTACATGCCGCCCTGGCTGCCCGAACCCGGCTTCGGATTCGCCGGAGAGCGCCGGCTCAGCGAAGAACAGATCCGCCTGCTCGAGCACTGGGTCGAGCAGGGACAGCTCGAAGGCAACGCGGCGGACCTGCCCGCGGCTCCCAAATTCACCGAGGGCTGGCAACTCGGCGAGCCCGACCTGGTCCTCAAGGCGTCCCGCCCTTATACCGTGCCGGCCGAAGGCTCCGACGTCTATCGCAACTTCCTGTTCGCTTTCCCGCTGGCTGGCACGCGTTACATCCGCGCGCTCGAAATCCGTCCGGGTAACGCGCGCGTGGTCCACCATGCCAACCTGCTGGTGGACCGCAACCGCTCCTCGCGATGGCGCGACGGCCAGGATGGGCAGCCCGGATTCCCCGGCATGGATCTCAAGATCGAGGCCGGCCTGCGCGACCCCGAGAGCCATTTCCTGTTCTGGAAGCCCGGATCGGTGCTCACCCGCGAGCCCGACGGCATGGCCTGGAAGCTCGAACAGGGCAACGACATGGTCCTGAACATGCACCTTCAGCCCTCCGGCAAACCGGAACCTGTTCAGCCTTCCCTCGGCATCTACTTCACCGCCCAGCCCCCGCGGCTTCTTCCCCTGCTGGTTCAGCTCGAGAACGACCGCGCCATCGACATCCCGCCCGGCAGCGCCGATTTCGCGGTGGCGGACGATTTCACCCTCCCCGTGGACGTCGATCTGCTTGCCGTCTACCCGCATGCCCACTACCTCGGGAAGGAGGTTCGCGGATTCGCCACGCTGCCCGACGGATCGCAGAAGCCGCTCATCCATATCAGCCGTTGGGACCTCAACTGGCAAGGCGTCTATCGCTATGAAGCGCCCGTATTCCTGCCCCAGGGCACCACTATTTCCATGCGCTGGCTTTACGACAATTCGGAGGGCAATCCGAGAAATCCGCATCATCCGCCGCGGCGCGTGCTTGCCGGCGACCGGGCCACCGACGAAATGGGGCACCTGTGGCTGCAGGTGTTGCCGCGCGGCCCCGGCGACCGGCGTCTCGCCATCCAGGAGGCGCTCCTGCGCAAGCGCGTCCTCCGCGACCCCGGCGATTTCACCGCCCATTTCAACCTCGGCGGCGCTCTCCAGGCCGAGGGCGACCCGGCGGGCGCCCTCCTGGAATTGCGCGAGGCGGTCCGCATACGCCCGCGCGACGAGGTCGCGCTGAACACCTTGGGCGCACTGCTCCAGCTCGAAAATCAGCTTGGTGAGGCGGAGTCGTGTTACCGCGCGGCGCTGCGCGCCAGGCCCGATTACCCGGATGCCCACTACAATCTGGCCGGCCTGCTGTTGTCGCGCGACGCGAGAGACGAGGCCATCCCGCACTTGCGCGAGGTACTGCGGCTTCAGCCCGGCGATGACCGGGCGCGATCGAAGCTGGCCGAAACCCTGGAGGCCAGAGCGCATCGGCTGGCCGGCAGCGGCAAAATCAAGGAAGCGGCGGCCGATTTTCGCGAGCTGACCGCTCTGAAGCCCGATGACGCCGATGCTTACACCAACCTCGGCGTGGCCCTCGCCATCGAGGGCAAGCTCAGCGAAGCCAAGGAAATCCTGGAGCGCGCCCTGCAACTCAACCCCGCCAGCGAGCCGGCGCGCAAGAACCTCAAGCTGGTGGTCGATTCTCTGGCTGGAAAGCGATGAGAGGTTTCCTTTTCACCCTGGGAATCGCATTGCTGCCATCCGCCCTCCCGGCAGCCGATCCGGCCTATGTGGGCTCCGCCGCCTGCGCCAGGTGTCATCGCGAGATTGCCGCTTCCCAGGCGCACAGCAATATGGCCCTCACCTGGCACGGCACAACTACCTCGATCCTCCCCGCGGACTATTCCGCCCAGTTTCGCGAAGGTCCGGCGCCGGAGATCGCGTACCGCTTGAGCCGCCAGTTGGATCGCTTCTCCTTCGAGGTCGGAATGCCCGGCCACGATGCGCTCGCCCTGCCGGTCGAAACCATCGTGGGCGGCCGCCGTCACGGCCTCAGCTTCCTGGCGCGCCTCACGGAGTTGGGCGGAGTGCCCCTCTCGCGCGCCCCGCTCGTCGAAACGCGGTACCTGTACAGCGCCACGGAGAAGCGTCTGGTGCTCTCCGCCGGCTTCCCCGTGGAAAAGCCGTCCTCCTACGAGACCGCGCTCGGCCGCGTGCTCAGCCCCGGATTCGAGAAGAAATGTCTGGCCTGCCACGGGCTGAACACCCACCAGGAGGTGAACGAATCGGGCGTGCGCTGCGAGGCCTGCCATGGACCGGGCGGGCCGCACCTGGCCGCGGTCGCTAATGGCGGGAAAGGCGGCTTGGGGATCGTGAACCCCGCCAGACTCGCGAACGGCCGCAGCCTGGAAATCTGCGCGCAGTGCCACTCGGGCTTCAGCCGCGTAGCCGACCCCCTCCCCGACGATCTGCTGATCTCCAACCAGGTGACCGCGCTCGAAAATTCCGAATGCTTCGTCCAGAGCGGTCACGGGCTGACCTGCCTGAACTGTCACGACCCCCATCGGGATGCCACGGCATTGGACGCGATTGCAGTCAAGGCGTGCCTGGCGTGCCACGGGGCGCAAGTCCCGAATCGCGCGGCGCTGTGTCCCGTCAATCAGAAAGACCAGTGCAACGGCTGCCACATGCCGGAGGTGACCAAGGGCTCGTTCCGCATGGCCGATCACTGGATCCGCGTGCATCCCGAGCAAGGCGTGGCAGTGCCCGCGGCCAAGCCGGCCGAGTGGCGCAGCCGGCGGCCACCGCTCCGCGAGTTTCTGTGGCTGATCGTGACCGGCGAGCGCGCCACAGCCGATGACATTCGCAAGCAGCTCGATGGCGGCGCGCCATTCTTCGATCTCGCCGGAAAGTACTCCACCGACGGTTCCGCCTCCGCCGGCGGCTACGCGGGCGAGAAGTGGCTCAAGGATATGGACCCGCAATCGTCAGCGGCCGCGGCCCGCCTCGCGCCCGGGGAAATCAGCCCGGTGCTGGAAGTCAACGGCAGCTTCACCATTCTCCGGCGCATGCCGCGGGACTTCCTGTGGCAAGCCGGGCGGGCGCAGGAAGAGGCCGCCAATCTCAAGGGCCAAGGCAAGCTCGCCGGGGCGGCGGCGAAGAACCTGGAGGCGCTGCGCATCTATCCGCACTTCCTGCGCGCGCTGATCTTCCTGGCCGTGAGCCGCGGCGAAGCGGGCGAGGGCGCGCTGGCAGCAAGCATCCTGGAGTACGCCACGCGCCTCTATCCCGCCGATGCCCCGGCGTGGTACAACCTGGGCATCGCTTATGGCGCGCTGGCGCGAACAGCGGAAGAGATTGCCGCTTACCGCAAGGCCATCGCCCTGGAGCCCGATATCACCCCGGCTTATCTCAACCTGGGCGCGGCGCTGTTGACGGCAGGGCAAGGCGAAGCGGCCATCCAAACGTTTCAGAAGGGCCTGGAGATCAATCCGCTGTCGGCGCAGATCTCCTACAATCTGAGCCTGGCATTGGAGCAGCAAGGCAAGCCCGAGGAAGCCCGGAGGGCCCTGGCGGTGGCCTCCGCGGTCGATCCCGAGTTCGTACGCCGCCAGCGGCCCAAGTAGGGCAGGCCTCCCGGCCTGTCCCACAAGAAAAAGGGGAGCGGTTGCCCGCTCCCCTGTGACTCCCGTTGCTGTTCGCTTGGCGATTAGAAGTTGAACCGCAGCGCGAATTGGAACGTGCGCATCGTCGCCACCGGCGCGAAGATGCCCGTGATCTGACCAACCTGCGGACTGGTCACGTCCGAATTCGGATCGGCCAGATTGGTGTGGTTGAACACATTGAATGCCTCGGCGCGCAGTTCCATATGCAGTCTCTCCTTAAGCGCGAAACTCTTGGACAACGAGAGATCTTGCTGGAAGAAGCGGGGGCCGAAGTAGTTGTTGTAGCCGATGTTGCCGAAGGTGTTGTCGGCCGGGAAGGCAAAGGCGCCGCTCAGTCCGCTGCTGGGATCGCCTGGAACCTTGTAGATCCCGCCGAAGAAGTGGTTGCGGTCGCCCGTGGCTCCCCCCACCGAGAAGGCATCGGCGGAGCCGGCATCGGGACGGCCGCCGGGGCCTTGGTTGGGACGAGCGGCGCCGGCCGGGAAGTTCCCGATGTTGGGATTGAACGGCCGCCCGCTGGTATACGAGGTGACACCGTTGATCTGCCATCCGCCCAAGGCGAGATCCATTCCTTTCGACATACTGCCGCCGTGCTTCTTACCGCGGCCAAACGGGATCTCCCAGTTTTCGGGCACGGTAATCAACTGGTGGCTCAAGCTATCGCTGTTGCCGTATCCTAGCGGGCGGTTATACAGGAAGGTATAACTGTCGCCATTGTTGCCGACCATCCTCTGGTAGGTGTAATTCCATTGCAGAGTCAATCCATCGTAATTGCGCATGGTGGCTTGTATCTGCAAGGAGTCGTATCGTGTGTTGGCGCAATCGCAGTAGAAGTCGATATTCTGGTCCCATCCAAACTTGCCGAAGAAAGGCTTCAACAGGTTCGAGTTGGAAACGCCGGGCACAAAGTTGGCTTGGTTGACGTTGATCAACTGGCCGCTGGGCAGGTTGAATGCATGTCGTCCCACGTTGCCCACATATCCCGCCGATACCACGAACCTGCTAGTGAGCTGGTGTTCCACGGTCAGGTTGTAAGCCTCCGCGCGCGGCAGGCGCATGTCTTCCGGACGAACCTTACCATCGATGCCTTTGGGCAATGGTAGAGTGCCCGTGGTTGTATTGACCGCCGGGATCACAGGGCTGGGCGGACCCTGCGCCAGGGTGAACACACCGAGAAATGCACTGGGAGTATTCAGTTGCTGGTTTGCCAGCACCGGAATGTTTTGCGTGACGTTGTGGCCAAAGCTCGTCCCGAAGGTGCCCAGGGAATAAGACCAGCCGTAGCCGGCACGTATTACCGTCTTGGGAGTCAGTTGGTAAGCGATACCTGCGCGCGGGGCAAAATTCTTCCAGTTCATGTTCTGGATGCCGTGACTCGATGTCTGGCCCACGCCGAAGACGTGAAGCAACCCGTCAACCAGACTGAGAGTCGCGCCGTTGCCCGGGGCGTTCACCGTCTCCGGGAAGATCATTTCCCACCGCACGCCATAGTTGAAGGTCAACTTGGGCGTAATGCGCCAGGTATCCTGGCCATACCAGAAGAACCGCTTCTGGCGTTCCTGTGCATCGGTACTGCTGCTGACGTAGCGGTTGAACCGGCTGACATCACCCAGCAGGAAGGTCGCTAGACCAAGGCCGCCCGCCGTGTTGCCGTTGGCCGACAGGACATTCGCCGTAATCCCAGAATCGAAATACAGTTCCCCAGAACGATGGGAGTCGCTCGGAACGCGAAGGTTGAGCGCATAGCGGAGGTCGGCGCCCAATTTGATCGTGTGGTTGCCCATGATCTTGGTGGTGTTGTTGACCCATTGGAACTGCTGCTCGCGCTCATTGAGCGGGCAGTTGCACTGGTTGGCGCCGAGGCTATAGCCGAACTTCTCCTCGGCGTCGCCGGTCAGATCGAAGTAAGGCAGACCGGACGTGAAGAAATTATCGTTGTTCAGGTTGGGAATACCGGCGTCCTTCGCCGGGCTGGTGCCCAAGCCGTTCGGGGTTACGACTACCCGGTAGCGCATGAAACCGAAGCGAAACTCGGTAATCAGCGTGGGGCTGAACGTCCGGTTGTAGCCCAGGGCAATGCTCTGATTTCGCACATCCGACACGCCCGCGAAATTGACGTTGTCTAGGGCTTGACCGCCGGCGAGACTTCCGAATGCCCCGTCCGCCTGCTGATTGAACGCCTGATAGCTGTAGCGGCCAAAAAGCGACGACTTGTCGTTGATGAAGTAATCCCACCGCGTGTCCCAGTTATTCACGTCGAACAACCGGGAACCGCTGGCAATGTAGTTGTTCCGATAAGCCGCGCCGGGGTCGCCCGGAGCGTTGGGACCGGGGATGAGCTTCAGAACATTCAATGCCTGCGGGCTCAACAGACCCGGCGTGATGACGTTGTTGGCGAAGGGGTGCCGCCCGAGGCCAGTCACCGGGTCGCCCGTGGTCGGGTCGAAAAGCTGGTTATTGCCGCCGTTCAGGTATTCGCTGAGATTGCCGGTGCGCGCCAGCGCCGTGGGCACCGAGGTTTTCACCGTCGAGCCGTCGCGCCGCCGCGTCAACTGCGTATCGCCGAAGAAGAACAGCTTGTTCTTGATGAGGTGTCCGCCGAGCGAGCCGCCAAACTGGTTCCACTTGGTGGGCGGAACCGATCCGCTGTTCTGCGTGAACGGGTTGCGGGCGAAGTCCTGAAAACCCGGTGAGTTGTTGCGGAAGAACTCGAACGCCGAACCGTGCAACTCGTTGGTGCCGCTCTTGGTGGAGGCGTTCACCACGCCCGCTCCGGTATAGGCGAACTCCGCGTCGTAATTCGTCCCCGAGATCTTCGCCTCCGTAACGGCGTCGATATTGGGGTTGATTACGATGATCCCCAGAATCGGATCCTGGTTCGTGGTGCCATCCAGTTCGTATCCCGTCGCACTAAACGGCTGACCATTGACCTGGATCTGCTCGCTGCCCTGCGGGTTTTCGCTCGAGGCGTGATTCCAGCCGAGCCGCTGCGCGCCCGGCGCCAGCAACTCGAATGCCTGGAAGTTCCGGTCGAAGGAGGGGAGGTTGGTGAGCTGTTGTGAACTATAGGTGGTCGCCACGTCCGCCCGGTCCGACTGCAGCAGCGGAGCGACGGCCGTTACTTCAACCTGTTGTGTCACCTCGCCTACCTGCAACCCGAAATCGACCTTTGCCGACTGGTCGACGCTTACCCGGACGTCCTTGGCGACCGCCTTCCGGAAGTGGGCCGCCTCGACTTCAATCATATAGGTGCCGGGTATCAGTTGGTTCTTTTGAAAATTTCCGGAATCGTTGGTGGTGACTTCGGACCTGGTTCCCTTGTCCTGGTCCGAAATGGTTACTTTTGCGTTTGGAATGGCGCCCCCGGTAGCGTCGGTTACCGTACCGAAGATGCTCCCGAAAATTTGCTGGCCAAAAGCGCTTGCTGTTCCGAAAAACAGCACTACCAGGCAAGCGAGCGGTAACACAAATCGACTAGCTTTATGTCCTGACGTGAACATGTGGTTCCCCCCTCTAAAGCTCGGGCCATTTTGAAATCTTTTCGGCAGTTACGCAAGGTCTTTTTTGGTTTGATACGGTTAAACCTGGAAATCCTAACCGTTGCAATAAGTTGTAGTGGTTGTTACGGATCGGAACGGGCAGTTACGAGACCGTTGGCTCTACTAGATTCAGATTAGTCGGTCGCGAGATGTAAACTGCGAATGTAATCAACATCACGTTCGAACGGCTTGGCTTGTAATCCGTTCGACAATATGGATTTACATAGAGCCGCGAGGGGCTCCAGTTACTTGCGCCGCAGAAGGTCCACCTGTTGCGCATCCTTGGCCGCCTTGGCGCGTGCGCCATCGGCGAAGGCCGCTTTGCTCCCTTCCAGGTCCCCTTTTTGGCGCAGCACTTGTCCCAGGGTATTGAATGGTCCAGGGTCGGCCGGATTCAGGCGGATAGCTTCCTTTAAAGCAGGCACGGCACCGTCCAGATCCCCCTTTTGCTTCAGGGCGGTACCGAGCATGAAGTACGCTTCCGCGTAATCCGGCCGAAGTTTTACCGCCGCCTGCATGTGCGCCGCGGTGCTCTCGAAATCGCCTGTCTGCCAGCAGGTAATTCCCAGCGTATAATGCGCCTCGGCGAGGTTAGGATCGAGATCGAGCGCGCGCTGCAGCTCCTTTTGCGCGCCCTCCAGATCGTCCTTCTCCTTGAGCGCCACCCCCAGATCGTAGTGCGCAATCGGCAGATCCGGATGATCGGCGATGATGCCGCGAAACTGGCCGACGGCCTTGTCCAATTCCGCCTTCTGGAGGTAGGCGAACCCGATGTTGATGCGCGCCATCACATTGGAAGGGTCGAGCGCCAGCACCTTGTGGAACTGCTCCAGCGCGGCATCGGCCTGACGCGTGTTCACCAGGTTGATGCCCAGGTTGTTGCGCGCATCCAGACTCTTCGGATCGAGCTCCACGGCGCGGCGATACGCCTCCACCGCCCGCGCCACATCGCCCGACGATTGCCGCGCCAGCCCGAGTTCGTTCCACATGGCGGCGTTCATGGGCTGCAGTGCCACGGCCTGCTCCAATTCGCGGGCCGCTTCCACATGGTGGCTGACGGCGTTGTAAGCCTGCCCCAGGCGATACCGGTATTCCGCCTCCTTAGGGGCCAATCGCGCCGCTGTCTCCAGTTCGGGAATACTCCGATTCGGATCCTGAGCCAGCCAGTACGCCACCCCCAGGTGGTAATGGGCGGAGACAAAACCGGGATCGAGTTGGATCGCCTTCTGGAAATGAGGTATGGCCTCCGCCTGGCGCTCCGTCGCCGCCAGCAAGAAACCGATCTCGTCCTGAATCGCGGCCGACCTCGGGTCCAGCGCGGCCGCCTTCTCGAAAGCCAGCAGGGCGTTGACGGCGTCGCCCTTCGCTTTCAGGCTTCGGCCCTGGCTTACGAATTCAGCCGCGCCTTGGGCGCAGGCCAGCGAACAGCAAATCAGGAGACCGCAGATGGTGTGACCGCACCGCATCCCGTTACCGATATCTTAAGGGTTTTTCCGATGGGATCAAAGCAGATCCCAGGTATCATCCTGTTTCAGAGGTTAAACTCCTTGCTTGCAATCGATTCGAGAAGCTGTTACGCTTTGTTCCAATGTCGGTTACAGGGGTAGCTCCAGCGCCGCGTGAGGTGCTTTTTTCCCACGTGGACAGGCTGGTCGGCAGTAACGTTCTGAAAGGTTCCGAGTCGCTGTGCAAGCTCCTGCGCTTCCTCGCGGAACGATCTGTCGCTCATCCCGGCGAGCCCATCAAAGAATATCAGATCGCCACCGAAGTATTCGGGCGGCCGGCTGACTTCGATCCCCGATTGGACGCAACCGTTCGCGTGCAGACCGGCCGCCTGCGTTCCAAGCTGGCGGAGTACTACGCCCTCGAAGGCCTCGAGGACGAGATGATTCTCGACATCCCCAAGGGATCTTACTCGCTCAGCATTCATCCGCGAGCCGTAATCGAAGCCCCGCACGCAAACCCTCCGGCCGCGCCCGCCGTCGAAGCGGTCCCGGGATCGGCACCGGTGCCGCCCATGCCGATCGCGCCCCGGCCCCCAGCCTTGGCGTTGTTAGTGCTTTCGATAACATGTCTGGGATTGTTAGCGGCGCTGGTCTATGTGATCGCACAGCGCCCGCGGGCCCAGTTGGCCGCGCCGGCACCGCCCGCCAGTGCCGCGCCCGCGGCCGTGCAGGCTTTCTGGCATGGCTTCGTCGATCAGCCCGAAGACCCCCTGGTGGTGTTCAGCAATGCCGAGTTTGTCGGCCGCCCGGAAACGGGCATGCGCTACTTCGACCCCGCCCGCGACTCGCGCAGCGCCATCCTCGATCACTACACCGGGGTCGGCGAAGTGCTCGGCATTCACGAGCTGGATCGCGTCTTCACCTCGCTGCAACACGGCATCCGCGTGAAACGCGGCCGCCTGCTGTCGCTCGACGACACCCAGAATAACGATCTCATCTTCGCCGGCTCGCCTTCGGAAAACCTCACTCTCCGCGAGATACCCACCACCCAGGACTTCGTCTTCCGCCTGGCGGACTCGGGCGCCCGCAAGGGCGATTTAGAAATCGTCAATCTCTCCCCCCGCGCGGGTGAGGATCGGTCCTTCATGGGCTCCAAGACCGTGCCCATCACCGAGGACTACGCGCTGATCGGCCTGGTGCCAGGCGTCAACTCCGGACGTTGGGTGCTCATCCTGGCCGGAACCACTACCATCGGAACGCAGGCCGCCATCGAGTATGTCTGCCGCGAGCGCGACATCAAGCTTCTGCTGTCCAAGGCGGGAACGTCCAAGTCCGGCGGCATCCTCCCGTTCGAAGCGGTCATCCGCATCAAAGTCGCCGGCGGTGTTCCCCTGGCCTCGCAACTGGTCGCGCTCCATCCGCGCACCGGGGGATAGGCCGCCCGCACTATACTGGCCAATATGTGGGTCGCGTTATGGCTGGCGTTCTGCATGCAGAACCCGCCCTCGGTCGAGGAAGCGATTCGCCTGTTGGACGCCGGACAGACCGCGCAGGCCCAGCAGGTGCTCGCGCAACTGGACGCCAACGCTCCCGAAGTGGCGCATGCCACCGGAGTGCTGTACTACCGCCTCCACGACTACCCCAAGGCCATTGAGGCGCTCACCCGTGCGGCCGGGAAAGAAGCGGCGTCGAGCGCCAGTTACCGGCAATCGGCCTTTTTCCTCGGCCATAGCTACTACCTCTCGGCTCATATGCCGGAAGCGATCTCGTGGCTGGAAAAAGCCGTGGCTGCCGGCATCCGCACCAATGAAGTCTGGTACATGCTCGGCAACGCCTATATCCAGCAGCGCGAACCGGCCAAGGCCGTGGCCGCCTTCGCCAACATGTTCGCGGTGCCACCCGATTCCGCGGCGGCGCACCTGCTCACCGCCCAGATGATGGTCCGCCAGGAGTTTGAAGAGTTCGCCGTCAAGGAGCTCGACCGCGCGCTCGAGTTGGATGCCCGTACTCCCGAAGCCCACTACCTGCTGGGCGAGCTGGCCGTGTATCGCGGCGACATCGATCGCGCCATCGCCGAGTTTCAACGCGAGCTGGCGATCAATCCGAATTTCGCCATGGCGTACTACAAAATGGGAGACGCCTACACCCGCCGCGAGGACTGGGACCGCGCCATCCCGTTTCTCCAGCGCTCCGTCTGGCTCAACCCCGACTTCAGCGGACCCTACATTCTGCTGGGCAAGGCCTATCTGAAAAAGAACGAGCTGGCCAACGCGGAAGGCATGCTTCGCCAGGCCATCAAGATGGACCCGCAGAACTCCTCCGCGCATTACATTCTGGGGCAGGCGCTCATGCAGGCGGGCCGCACCGATGAGGGCCGCAAAATGCTCGAGCGCTCCAAACAACTGCGGGAAAAATAAAGCTGCGGCACGGGGCGGGCGGCGGCAAGCCCGCCCCACTGACCCGCCGTTACGCCGTCCGCATGGCTTCGGACTTGTCGCCGGAAATGGCCGCCTGCGCGGCCGCCAGGCGCGCGATGGGTACGCGATACGGCGAGCACGACACGTAGTTCATACCCACCCGGTAGCAGAACTGGACCGAGTTCGGCTCGCCGCCGTGTTCGCCGCAAATGCCGATTTCCAGCTTGGGATTGGTCTTGCGCCCCAACTCCACGGCCATCTTCACCAGCTTGCCCACGCCCTCCTGGTCGAGGACGGCGAACGGGTCGTTGGCAAAGATTTTCTTCTTCTCGTAGTCCGCCTGGAACTTGGTGTAGTCGTCGCGCGAAAGGCCCATGCCCGTCTGCGTCAGGTCGTTGGTGCCGAAGCTGAAGAACTCGGCCGCGGTGGCCACCAAATCGGCGGTGAGCGCGGCGCGCGGAATCTCGATCATGGTGCCGACCATGTACTTCAAGTCCTTCATGCCGGCTTTGGCCAGCACCTCGTTGGCCACCGCCACCACGATCTGCTTCTGGTTGTCCAGTTCCTTGACGCCGCCGATGAGCGGGCTCATGACTTCGGGAATCACCTTCACTCCCTTCTTGGCCACCTTGACGGCGGCTTCGAAAATGGCGCTGCTCAGTGTGGGTTCGCCTCTCAGTGCCTGCTTTCGAACCTTCCGGGTCCCGGTACAACCCGGCGTCTGCGTCTTGCCATTCACGGTGTGACTTCCTGTTTGGGGCGCGCTCACGGTGAACGCGTCCGCGAAATACATTTCCCATCTTTTCATCTCTTAAGACCTTATACGGTGATCTTATTCTAGACTTCTGTGAGATTGTGCCCTATAGTACTGGCTGGTTCAGTTTCTCTGATCCCAAAACAGGAGCCACTCAGCCATGACTACGCGAATCCTGGTGTTCTTCCTCTGCGCAACGCTTCTCTTCGGAGTGGGGGGGTAATCTACCTTAACTCCACAAACGCCGTCAGCAACAACGGTAACTCAAACCGCCGGTGGGAGCCAACCGCGGCTGCTTCCACCGTCAATTCTGTCTGGGTCCAAGGCTGGAACGAAGAACGCAACCAAAACTGGGTTTCGGCCTGGAATGGCGCAACGTGGGGTCTTCCCACCCATTTGGTGCCACCTCCCGGCGCATTTCTGGACCTTGTTCTGAACTGGGACACTTATCATACACGTTTCGTTTTTGTCATGCTGGACAATGTGCCGAATACTACCCACGCCGTCTGGTACGGATTCTCTACAGACGCGAATGGAACCTCATGGGTAATGTGTCAACCGGCGGTTTTGCCTGCGAGTGTGGGGTGGGACTACCCGTCCGTGGCCGCGGACGCGACGGGGCGCGTGATAGTGGGTGCGGTGTCGGCTTCTGCCCAGTACTATACGATCATGTCCGACGGATCATGTGCCGGGTTTCAGAATGCTACACGTCAGCTGGTGCCGGCGGGCAGCGCTAATCTGAGCCGTCTGGTGGCAACCGACTACCGTTTTGAATTGTTCGTGCCGACCCTCAGTGGCACGTCATTCGTCCCTACGGCTATCAATCGTTTTGAATCGTCTGATGGCGTGATCTGGAGCAATCCAATCTTGGTGACGAACATTCCATGGCCCGCGCAAAACAATTCGCTCGGAAAATACTCAAACAGTTGCCCTTATCCAAACCAACCATGCAATTGCGCGAACAACCAGCAACAGCCACCTTGTGGGCCGATTTTCTATGCTCCCAATCCTGATGCCAAGGGATTCACAAACGGTCTATGGATCGTGGGTTTCGCTGTAAACAACGGAGGCTTCAATAATATTGAGGTCTGTAGCTCTGATCGGGGCTGCGGGCTTGTTAATAAGGGGCCGGACGACCAGTTTCTACAGGGCGTGTCGGTAGCAGGCAACGGCCAGTATTGGGTTTCGTACTACACCTACCACGCCACGGCGCCGAATCCGGCGTCCCTGACGCTGCCTCTGATCACCCAAGCTATTTTCTTCCCGCCCGGTGGCACGGCGATTGGCGCCACTACCAATAACAACATAGTTATTGATCCGAAATCCTGGACGTCCGCCAACAACCAGAGCGAGGCCCGCTGCTCTGTACAATTGTTCTTAAATTGTTTCGCTGCCGGTGACTTCCAGCACATTGCATCGAACATCTACTCCGCAGCCTCCACACCCTTTATCGCCCAGACGCCACCGCCATCTCAGATACCCATGTTGTTCCAGAGTTTCGTTCAGGACCCCCAGCGGGTCCCGAATATACCAAACTTCAAGCCCAACTATGTCCCGATTTCCGAAGCCGAGCTACAACTCATCGGACGACCGCTGCCACCTGAAACCTGGGGCGTGCCCCCGGTCGGCAGGTAGACATCGGATGGGCTAGAATTAGAGGCGTCATGACGAGTGCAAAACGGTATCTCCAGTCGGTGTTCGCGCTGTTGCTGGCATTTTGGACACCAGCGTGTGTGGCGCAATCGGGAAACTTCATTGTTGCAGCCGGGTATAACAGTCCCTATAACGTTGTGGTCGCACCTGGGCAAGTCATAGTTCTTCTTGTGCAAGGGGTCGGAGCGAGCCTTACACTTCCCGTACAGGCTGAAACCATACCGCTGCCCACCACCCTTGCAGGTATCTCCGTCAGCCTGCATCAAACAACTGAGGCGCCGGTGGCCGTCCCGTTACTCAGTGTAAGTCCACGGTCGAGTACCTGCTTCGGCGGCTTCAACCTACCCGGTTGCCAAGTACTTCTGGCTGAAGTTACGGTTCAGATCCCGTGGGAGTTACTCCCGCATTTCCCACGCTTCGATCAATCCTCGGGCCAGGCCGTTCTGGTTGTGTCGGAGAATGGCGTTCCCGGCAGCGCGTTTGAACTGGCGTCGGTTTTCGACAGAATCCATATCATCACCAACTGCGGCTATGTACAGCCAGGAGACATGTTGCTGCCGTTCTCAAATGTCTGCGGACCCATAGTCACACACGGCAACGGCGGCGCCCTGGTCACCCCGGGCAACCCGGCGAAGGCCGGCGAAGTGCTAGTGATGTACGCTTTCGGCCTGGGGGCCACTGTGCCGGCCGCCAAGACGGGTGAGGCTGCGCCAGTGCCGCCGCTTGTGGTCGCACAGACTCCCGGCTCGCATCCTCTCCTGATTGGTTTCGATTTTCGTAAGAACGCTGCACCGCAGCGCGCCGATGATCCGACTCTTGATCAGCCATCGCTGCTCTTCGCCGGCTTGACTCCGGGATTCGTCGGCCTGTATCAGGTTAACTTTCGCATACCCGCGATTCCGGCCGGATTGCCGCCTTGCGACATTCCGGCCGGTCCGGCAAGCATTCTCACCGTCCGTTCGAATCTCACGGTGAGCATCTCCGGGTCGTTCTCTTTTGACGGCGCTGCGATTTGCGTGGATCCAGCCAAGTAGCGGCGATCACGCCGTCCGCATGGCTTCGGACTTATCGCTCGAAATGGCCGCCTGCGCGGCCGCCAGACGCGCGATGGGCACGCGATAGGGGGAGCACGACACGTAGTTCATTCCCACCCGGTAGCAGAACTGCACCGAGTTGGGTTCGCCGCCGTGTTCGCCGCAAATGCCGATTTCCAGCTTGGGATTGGTCTTGCGCCCCAGCTCCACGGCCATCTTCACCAACTTGCCCACGCCCTCCTGGTCGAGAACGGCAAAGGGGTCGTTGGCAAAGATTTTCTTCTTCTCGTAGTCCGCCTGGAACTTGGTGTAGTCGTCGCGCGAAAGGCCCATGCCCGTCTGCGTCAGGTCGTTGGTGCCGAAGCTGAAGAACTCGGCCGCGGTGGCCACCGAATCCGCCGTGAGCGCGGCGCGCGGAATCTCGATCATGGTCCCGACCATGTACTTCAGGTCCTTCATGCCCGCCTTGGCGAGCACCGCCTCGGCCACTTCCACCACAATCTTCTTCTGGTTCTCCAGCTCCTTGACGCCGCCGATGAGCGGGATCATGACTTCGGGAATCACCTTCACGCCCTTCTTGGCCACCTTGACGGCGGCTTCGAAAATGGCACGCGCCTGCATCTCGGTAATCTCCGGATAGGTGATGCCCAGGCGGCAGCCGCGGTGCCCCAGCATGGGGTTGAACTCGTGCAGCTCCTCGACGCGCTTCAACAACTCCGCCAGAACCGTCTTGAGATTCTTGACCTCGGCGCCGAACTTCTCGTAAGTGGCCGCCAGTTGCTTCTTCTTCTTGATATCGGCGTAGGGCAGGACGGCGACATCCACCATCAGGTCCTCGCGCTTTGGCAGGAACTCGTGCAGCGGCGGGTCGAGCGTGCGGATGACTACCGGGAAGCCATCCATGGCCGTGAACAGGCCGGCGAAATCGTCGCGCTGCATGGGCAGCAGCTTGAGCAGCGCTTTGCGGCGGCTCTTCTCGTCGCGCGCCAGGATCATGGCCTGCATGTGCTCGATGCGGCCCTCGGCGAAGAACATGTGCTCGGTGCGGCACAGGCCGATGCCCTCGGCGCCGAAGCGGCGGGCGGCCTGCGCATCGCGCGGAATATCGGCGTTGGCGCGCACGCCGAAGCCGCCGCGGAATCCGTCGGCCCATTCCATAAACGATTTCAGAACACCGGAGGAGGGGTCGGCGTCGAGCGTGTTGGCTTGCCCGGCGAAGACTTCGCCGGTGGAGCCGTCGAGCGAAATCCAGTCGCCTTCTTTCAGCGTCCGCGTCTTACCGTCCACGGTGACGGTGACTTCCTTCTTCTGCTCGCTCACGGTGATGGCTTCGGCGCCCGCCACGCAAGGCGTGCCCATGCCGCGGCAGACCACCGCCGCGTGGCTGGTCATGCCGCCGCGCGCGGTCAGGATGCCTTTGGCCACTTCCATGCCGTGAATATCGTCGGGAACCGTTTCCTTGCGGACCAGGATCACGGGCGCTTTCTTCGCCTTCTCCACGGCGTCGTTGGCCGTGAACACGATGGTGCCGACCGCCGCGCCCGGCGAGGCCGGCAGCCCTTTCGCCAGCAGCGCGAGCGACTGCTTCGATTTCGGATCGAGCACCGGGTGCAGAAGCTGGTCGAGCTGCTGCGGATCCACGCGCAGCACGGCCTCCTGCTTCGAGATGAGGTTCTCGCCCACCATCTCGACGGCGATGCGCACCGCCGCCGGCCCGGTACGCTTGCCGTTGCGCGTCTGCAGCATGAACAGCTTGCCGTCCTGGATGGTGAACTCAAAATCCTGGATATCGCGGTAGTGCTTCTCGAGCATGGTGGTGATCTCGCGAAGCTGGTTGTAGACCGCGGCATTCCACTTTTCGAGCTCGGAAATCGGGTGCGGCGTGCGCACGCCCGATACCACGTCTTCGCCCTGCGCGTTCTCCAGGAACTCGCCGTAGAAGGCCTTCTCGCCCGTGGCCGGGTTGCGGGTGAAGCCCACGCCCGTGGCCGAGGTCTCGCCCAGATTGCCGAACACCATGGCCTGCACGTTGACGGCGGTGCCCAGGTCGTCGGGAATCTGGTTCATCCGGCGGTAGTGGACGGCGCGATTGGTGAACCACGATCCGAATACCGCGTCGCGCGCCCCGGAGAGCTGCTGGAGCGCGTCCTGCGGGAACGGCTTGCCGGTCTTCTTCTGCACCAGCGTCTTATAGCCCGCAATCACCTGCTGCAAATCTTCCGCCGTGAGCCCGGTATCGAGCTTCACCTTGGCCTTCTTCTTCTGGCCGTCGAAGATGGCGTCGAAATCGTGCTTCGAAACCTCCAGCACCACGTTGCCGTACATCTGGATGAAGCGGCGATAGCAATCGTAGGCGAAGCGCGGATTGTGGCTCTTGGCGGCGAGCGTCTTCACGGTTTCGTCGTTGAGGCCGAGGTTGAGAATGGTGTCCATCATGCCCGGCATGGAGAACTTCGCGCCCGAGCGCACGCTCACCAGCAGCGGGTTGGCCACGTCGCCCAGCTTCTGTCCCATGCGCTCTTCGAGCGTGCGCAGCGCATCCAGCATCTGGCCGTCGATTTCGGGGGGAACGGTGTTTTTGTTCTGGAAGTAAATGTTGCAGACTTCCGTGGAGATGGTGAAGCCGGGAGGCACGGGCAGCTTCGCCCGGCACATTTCGGCCAGCCCGGCGCCCTTTCCGCCGAGGATGTCTTTCATCTTCCCATCGCCATCGGCGGTTTCTTTGCCGAATGAGTAAACGTACTTCTTCATGCTTTGCTCCTATGAATTGGTGACGATTTCCGAAAAATCCGCCATGGTGGAAAACTCCGCCAACAGCGTGCCGAGCAGGGTCAAACGGTTTTGCCGGACGCGCGCGTCCGGCGCATTCACCAGCACCTTGTCGAAGAACAGGTCGACCTTGGGCCGCAGCCGGGAAATTACGTTCTCGATGGGCTGCCCGGCGATCCGCCGGTACTCCTGGTAAAGCTCCTGCTCCGGCCCCGCCTCGAGCAGGCTTTCGTCGAGCGGCGCGCCCTGGCCGGAAAACTTCGCCTGTTCCAGAATGTTCCGTATGCGCTTGAAGCTGGCCGCCAGCGGTTCGAAATCGGGCGTGGGGCGCAGGCTCTGGATGCGCGCGAGGCGGGACTGCAAGTCCACCAGGTTGCTCCAGCCCGCGGCCATGGCGGCATTGATTTCGTCGTACTGGAAGCCCCGGTAGTCTTTGAAGTAGAACTTCACGCGGTCGGCGAAGAAGTCGATCAGCGCCTGGTTCTCTTCCAGCAGGTCCCGCAGCGGCAGTTCGATTCCGCCCTCCACCAGGATCTTCACCACGCCCTGGGCGGCGCGGCGGAGCGCGAACGGATCGCGCGAGCCGGTGGGGATCAGGCCTACGCGGAAACAGCCGCGCAGCGTGTCGATCTTGTCGGCCAGGGCTACGATCTGCGCGGTGCGATGGCGCGGAATCGCATCGTCCATGCTCTCCGGCTTGTAGTGGTCGTAGATCGCCTGCCAGACCGCTTCGGGCTCGCCCTGCGCGCGCGCGTAGAGCCCGCCCACCACGCCCTGCAGTTCGGTGAACTCTTTCACCAGCTCGGTGGTAAGGTCGCACTTCGCCAAGCGGGCCGCGCGGACGGCGTGCTCGTCCCCTCCCAGGTCGAGCGCCAGCGCCGCCATGCGCTCCGCCTTATCCAGGTACGAGCCGAGCTTGGCCTGGAACGTGACGTGCGCCAGGTCCTGCTTGCGCTCGGCCAGCTTCTTTTTCTGATCGGTCTCCCAGAAGAACCGCGCATCGTTGAACCGCGCGCGCAGCACGCGCTCGTTGCCGCGGCGCACGAAGCCTTCCGGGTCGCGATCGATGTTCATCACCGCCACGAAATGCGGCGCCAGGTTCCCCCGCTCGTCTTCCACCGAAAAGTATTTCTGGTGGTGCCGCATCACCGTGACCAGCACCTCCTGCGGCAGCTCCAGAAATTGCGCGTCGAAGCTGCCGGCGATGGCCGTGGGGTATTCGGTGATATAGACCAGCGTCTCCAGCAGCGCCGCGTCCGGCTTCACGCGGAGGCCCGCCAGCTCGCTGCGGATTTTGTTGCGCCGTTCCTCGGACGAGAGGATCACGTAATGATCGCGTAGCCGCCGCTCGTAATCCGCGGTGGTGACGGCGATCTCCCGCGCCCCCAGCCGCCGGTGACCCGAGGTCAAAGCGCCCGCCTGCACCCCCGCGATTTCGAACGGAACGATGGCCTCCCCCAGCAGCGCCACCATCCAGCGGATCGGCCGGATGAAGCGCGGCCCGCCCTTTGCCGTCCAGTACATGGTCTTGGGAAAGTAGATGGAAAGGATGAGCGAGGGCAGCGCCTCCGCCAGTATGTCCACCGTCCGGCGCCCTTCCACGCGCTTGAGGAAGCTGTAATACTCGCCCTTGGGTGTGGCCGCGATCGAGAGATCTTCCGGCTTCAATCCCTGCTTGCGCGCGAACCCCGCCACCGCCTGCGCCGGCGCCGACTTGGCCGGGCCCATCACGCGCTCCTCTCTATCCGCCTGCCGCTCGGCCAGCCCATCGGCGCGCAGCACCAGGCGGCGCGGCGTCGCATCCATAGTGACCGACTCGTGCGGAATTTCCAGCTTTTCAAACAGCAGGCGCAGGTTCTCGAGCGCGTTCGGTATCATCCAGTCCGGAATCTCTTCGGTGCCGATTTCGAGCAGGAAGGGAAGACTCATGGCGCCACCTCGGCGGCCTGCTCCTGCTGCTGATCCACCCAGGCCTGCGCCACCCCCACCGCCAGCTTGCGCACGCGCTGGATCACGCCCACCCGCTCGGTGACGCTGATGGCGCCGCGCGAATCGAGCGTGTTAAACAGGTTGGAGCATTTCAGCACCTGGTCGTAAGCGGGCAGCAGCGGAAAGCGCCGCTTATCGGGCGATTTCGCATCGTACGCCTGCAGCAGCCGCGCGGCTTCGCCCTCGTGCAGGTCGAACAGCTTCCACAGGGTGGCGATGTCGGCCATTTCGAAGTTGTACACCGAGTATTGCAGCTCGTCCAGGTAGCGCACGTCGCCATAGGAGAAGCCCTCGGTCCACACGATGTCGTAGACGCTGTCCTTGACTTGCAGAAACGCCGCCAGCCGCTCCAGCCCATAGGTGAGCTCCGCCGGAACCACCTCCAGGTCGATGCCGCCGCACTGCTGGAAGTAGGTGAACTGCGTGATCTCGAGGCCGTCCAGCATCACCTGCCAGCCGATGCCCCAGGCGCCGAGGGTGGGGGCCTCCCAGTTGTCCTCTTCGAACTTGATGTCGTGCTGGCGCAGGTCGATGCCGATGGCCTCCAGGCTGCCCAGGTATTGCTCGATCGCGTCGGCGGGCGCCGGCTTCAGGATCACCTGCAGTTGCTGATGTTTGTAGAGCCGGTTGGGATTGTCGCCGTAGCGCCCGTCGGCCGGCCGGCGGCTGGGCTGCACGTAGGCCACGCGGTACGGTTTCGCACCAAGCACGCGCAGAAATGTTTCCGCTACCATGGTGCCCGCGCCCACCTCGATATCGTAGGGCTCCTGGATGATGCAGCCGCGCTCGGCCCAGTACTGCTTGAGCTTGAAGACGATTTCCTGAAAAGACTGCATGAGCCGGCTCTCAGTTCCCTTCTTCCAGCAGCGGCGCGGTCAGCAGGCGCCGCTCAGCGTGCTCTTCGATCTGCTGCACCAGAAACCTCCGCAAGTCCGCCACCGTGGCTTGCGCCCACGCGCGCGGCGCCAGGTTCGTCACCGGCAGCCGGAGCATTTCCGCGGCCACCGCCCGCGATTCGCCGCTCAATTCCCAGCTACTGCCCGCGCCCGGAGCGCGGCGGCAATGCCCGCACATCAAGCCCGCCTGCCCGCGGGCAAAAAAGGCCCGCTGCGGTACCGCCGGGTCGTCCAGCACGCTGCCGCAGCCGAGGCAGACATGCAGTTCCGGCAGCCACCCGGAAAGCCGCACCGCCCACAGGGAAAAATACGTTACGGCGCGCCACACGCTTCCCGGTAGCGCGGGCCCGTTCCCCCCGGCGGGCGGCTGCAGCGACTCCAGCACGGCCACCAGCAGGCGGAAAAACTTTTCGCTCGGCTCGGCGGAAGGCAACAACTGCTCGGAGACTTCCGCGAAATAGTCCAGCGCCACGCCCGCCCAATAATCCGCCGCCAGCCCGAATTGGGAATGGATCAATTCGCAGGAATCCAGGTTTACCAGTTCGCGGGTTTCACGCTGAAAGTACGCCATCCGCACGTGCGACAACCGCTCCAGCCCGGCGCCGAACGGATTCTTCGGCTTGCGCGCCCGCTTGGCCACACCCCGTAACTTTCCCTGGTCCCTGGTGAGGAAACTGACCACCAGGTCCGCTTCTTTCAGCGGGTAGGTTCGCAGAACCAGAGCTTCACTGACACGCGCCGGCACACGTGGAAGTTTCAGAGTATCACAGTGGGGTACGCCTCCCGCTCTGGCCTGCCACGGCCGAGGCGCCGGGACGCCGGGGAGACCCGCGTCCATAGGTTCCCCGCGCGCCCGGCTGGCTCGGCGCGCCAACTCGAAGGATTCGGAGCAGCGCGAATCGCTGCGCAACGCGCACTCGCGGTTGCGGCCAACGGGTATCGAGACCGCGGTGGCCGGGAGCGCCGAGAGCCCCATCTGCTTCTCGGCGTCTCGGCGTCTCGGCGGTGAAAATCCACTGCGCTTTACGTACCGATTACCGGCCTCCCGGACCGCTACCGTCTGCTAACATGCGTTTCATGACCCGACGATCCGCTTTTCAGTCCATCGCCGGCGGCTTGGCCATCCTGCCGGCCGCGCGCCGCGCCGCCGCCGCCCCCGCCGGACGGCTCAAGCAATCGGCCTCGCGCGGTTGTTACGGCAAGATTCCGCTCGACGAACTGTGCCGCGCGGCGGCGGAAATCGGGCTCAGCGGCATTGACCTGGTGAGTTACCAGGACTGGCCTACCATCCGCCGGTACGGCCTGGTGCCCGCCATGACGCCCGGCGCCGGCACCATTCCCGAGGGCTGGAATCGCAGGGAGAACCACGACCGCCTGGAAAAGGAGATGCGCGAGAACCTCGCGCGCGCCGCCGCCGCCAAGGTGCCCAACGTCATCACCTTCTCCGGCAATCGCCGCGGCCTCTCCGACGAGCAGGGCAAGGAGAATTGCATCCTCGGCCTCGGCCGCGTCAAGAAGATGGCCGAAGACCACGGCGTCACCATCTGCATGGAGCTGCTCAACAGCAAGGTGGATCACAAGGATTACCAGTGCGACCACACGCGCTGGGGCGTCGATGTGGTGCGGGCGGTCGATTCCCCACGGGTGAAACTGCTCTACGACATCTACCATATGCAGATCATGGAGGGCGACATCATCCGCACCATTCGCGAACACATCCCCTCCATCGCCCACTTCCACACCGGCGGAGTGCCCGGCCGCCGCGAGCTCGACGAGACCCAGGAGCTGCAATGGCGCACCATCGCCAAGGCCATCGCCGACCTCGATTTCCAGGGCTTCTTCGCCCACGAGTTCACGCCCTCGAAAGATCCCCTGACCTCTCTCCGCCAGGCATTCGAGCTGTGCAGCGTGTAGGATATATCGATCATTTGCCGTCGCGATAATCGAGCGGCGGCTTATGATCGGCGGGCACTCGCGACCGGTACTCGAACCCGGCGCGCCGCTTTTCGAAACTGGCCCGCGCCGCCGCCACCTGGCGGGGGTCGGTGTACAGGTCCATCGCCGTCAGCGCCAGCGATTTCGCGGCTGCCACCATGCCCTTGCGGCCGATGCTCATACCCGCGCAAGCAGTCGCCTGCCAGCTATGCGCCGGCACCCCCGGAACGAAAGTCGCCGTGGTCAGCGCCGCCATCGGCACGGTCCAGCTCACGTCGCCGGCATCGGTCGAAGCCTGGCCCGCGCCTTCCGCCGGCGCTTCGATCTGCTCCTGGCTGCCGATCTGCCGCGCGCGGTCGGGCAGCGATTTCCGGATCTCCTCGGCGAACGCCTGCTCTTCCCTGGTGTACGTCACGCCGCCCACCAGCCGCAGGTTCTTGTCCGCCAGCGCCGCCAGCGCGTCGTTCGGCAGCGTGTTGTACGAGCTGTCGATCAGCCCCATCTCCATGCGCGTCTCGCTGGCCAGCGCCCCCGCCTGCGCGCACTTCACGATGCGCTCCCAGATCTTGTCGAGCACCGGCATGCTCGGATGGCGCGCGTACAGGAACAGCTCCGCGTAGTCGGGAACGATGTTGGGCGCCGCCCCGCCGTTGGAGACGATGTAGTGTATACGCGTCGTGTCCGGCACGTGCTCACGCATAAACTCGACTGCGTTGGCCATGATCATGAGGCCATCGAGCGCCGACCGCCCCGCATCCGGCGCCGCCGACGCATGCGCCGCCTTCCCATAGAAGCGGAACTTCGCCGACAGAATGGCCAGCGAGCTTTTCAGCGACGCGCCGTTCTGATCGCCCGGATGCCAGCTCAGCACCGCGTCCACATCCCGAAACGCCCCCGCCCGAATCATGTACAGCTTGCCGCCTCCCCCTTCCTCCGCGGGCGTGCCGTAAAAGCGAATGGTGCCGGAAATCTTCTTCTCCGCCATCCACTCCTTGATCGTCACCGCCGCAAACAGCGACGCCGCGCCCAGCAGGTTATGGCCGCAGCCATGCCCGGGCGCGCCGTTCGCGCGCGGTTTGCGGTCCGGCACGTCGTCCTGCGAAAGTCCGGGCAGGGCATCGTACTCGCCCATGATGCCGATCACCGGCTTGCCCTGCCCCCACGTGGCCGTAAACGCGGTCGGGATACCCGCGATGTTCTCCTCCAACGCAAACCCGGCCGCGCGCAGCTCCGACTTCAGCAGTCCGGCGCTCCGGTTTTCCTGGTACCCCAGCTCCGCGAACTCCCAGATCTTCCGCGACACGTCGCCATAATGCGCCGCCCGCGCATCCATCTTCTCGAGCAGCGCGCTCTTCTCGTCGCCCGCCGCCGCCCCCGCGGCCATCAACAAAACCAGCACAGTTCGCATATGAGGAGAGCATATCCGATCCCGGGGCAGGGCGGGGCGGAAGCGGCCAGTTGATGTGGACATCACGGGAGTGATCCGGGGGCCGGTGCAGCGCCGACCTTCCGTCCATCCAAAGCTCTTACATTCAGTTAAACTCAAGGTTTGGGGGATGATGATGAAGGCGATTCCTGTCGCTTGCGATATGGAGCTCGAAAGGCTTTTGGACTATGTTGCGGGGCAGGCTCATCGTGCCACTGACTATTGGTGCTTGGTCAAACAGTTGGATGCTGCAACTGACGAGTATCAGGTAGAGATGTACCAAGCTCCTGCATTCTGGGGCTTCACGTTCAGCGCGTTAGCGACGCTGTGTTGTCTTGTCTATGTCGGCTCTATGATCAAGATCCAAAGGCACTCAGTCTGGGGAGATTTCTTCGGACCATCCAGACCTATCGGGGCTACTTTTCGGAGGACCAGTCTAGGCAACGTTTGCAGGACAACCCGCACATTGAGAGCCTCGCCACCGATCGGATACTCGTTGATCCAGGTTCTCTCGAAAAGGAAATCAATAGTGTGTCCGCTACAACAGATCCATTGGTGTCCCGATTGGTGAAGTTGCGTAATGGTTCTGTTGCCCATAATGACGCTGACCTCGTGCGGCTCGGGAGTCTCAAGTCCCTGGGCGGCCTCGGACACGAGGAAGTCCAGACTCTTCTCGACAGGGCAGTCCGAATCGCCAGTCAGTACAGCCGAATCTATCGAGCCTCGTGGTCTTCGACGAAGGTTGTCGGCGCTGATGACTACGAACATGTGCTTTCACTCCTGCGAAAAGGGCTTGCATCAGTTCACGCCCAAAATGAGCGGGAGATATGCCGCGCACTGGCGGTTCGCCCGAAGAGACCTCTTCTCGTGACGATTGGTCGGAACCTGGGCCATATCTCCGGATACATTGTTTCCAGTCTTGGGCGATGCGCGCGATAGCTCCAGAGCAGCTACGAAATCCAAGATCCAACCAGAGAGTCTCCGGCATCGGCGGAACGAGAGCCAGCGTGACGCTCCGCCGGTCAAGAGTCAGTCACCAGCCGCGCACATTTTTCTTCTCACGCGGCTCAATCACTTACCGCCTTCCCCCCTCTTGACGCGCCTGCCCGCCTGTTACCTTGAAGTTGAAAAAAGGTTGCTCGCTCGCCGAGAGGCAACTCGTTTCGGAGCCACGTCCGGCGCCATTCTGCAGATGGCATACAAGTTCGGACCCAGCGTGGTGCAACGTTCGCCAGGCGGCCATAGCGGCTTGCACTCCTCCCCGAGAGGAGAAAGGAACCGGTTCCTCCCAGCCCCGGCACGGAAACGTGCCGCACAGTAGAGCGATTCTGAAAACGAATTAGACGCCCGAATCCGATCCCCAGCCCCCAGCCCCTAGCCCCTAGCCCAGCTCCCAGCCCCGCTGCTCCAACCCCTGCCCGGCATTTTTGTTTTGTGGTACAACAATAACTCACCATGCCTCCCATTCCCGAAAACCAGCAGCAGGCGCTGGTATCCCGTCTCATGCAGGCCTGCGGCGGCTCCTACAGCCCCCAGACGCGCCGCAAGTACTTCATCTCCGGTCCGCAGTGGGCCGCCGCCTACCAGGGCCAGGCGTTGTTTCACGCGCCCACGCGCCCGCCCATTGGCTTTGAATCCGTCATCCGCCATTTGGGTGAGATCGGCATCGGCTGGTGGACCACGCACGACACCGATGTCATCCCCACCGAGGCGCTCGGCCAGGACCGCCAGGCCGAAATCGTGGCCTCGATCCGCAAGGCCCTGGTGGAAAGCGGCGTCGCCTGCTCCATGGTGACCACCGAGACTTTCTACCATGCCGTCTGGGCCGCCAGCCCCGCCGCCGAGGCGCCCGAAGTCCGCGAGTACGCCAAGTTCCGCGTGCGCAACACCGTCGATATCGGCCACGAGCTGGGCGCCCGCTTCGCCGTCTACTGGCCGGGCACGCTGGGCTACTACGTGCAAGGCGCCATCGAGGAGACCGCCACGCTGCGCTGGTATGCGGACGCGCTGAATGCCGCCTGCGAGCGCGATATCGAAGTCGCCGCCCGGCGCGGCCGGCCCACGCTCCAGCATTGTCTCGAAGCCAAGCCCTTCGAGCCGCAGGCCGAGATCCTGCTGCCCACCAGCGACGCCATGCTGGCCTTCATCGCCTCCGGACTGCTGTCCCATCCGGAGATGGTCGGCCTGAACCCCGAGTATCTCCACGAGCTGATGTGGGGAGCCGCGCCGCGCGCCGCGCTCGCCCGCGCGCTCCTGGCCGGCAAGCTTTTTCACTTCGACATCAACGACGGCTACCGCCTCAAGCACGACGTCGATATCGGCATCGGCCTGGTCAATCCGCTCGACTGGCTCAACGTGCTGGTCCTGTTGCGCAGCCACGGCTACCAGGGGCCGTTCAACCTGGACTTCAAACCGCCGCGCACAACCAGCCAGTTCGGCGTCTTCGCCGTGAGCTTTCCCACCGCCGTGGACCGCTTCATCACCCTGTGGGAGATGGCCGGCGAAGCGATTGCGGATCCCATCATCAACGAAGCCACCGCCGCCCTGAAGGCCGGAGGCCCCGCCGCCGGCGCGCACGACGCCGAAGCCATCGCGCGCGCCAACCGCGAGCTGTTGACCCTGCATGAGCTGATCGCGCACCGCCTGGTGCAGATCCTCATCGGCCAGCATCGTGGGCGGGTGTTCTCGATCGGCTAGAAGCTAGATGGGCGATGGAATGCCCGGCAGTTTCGGTATTTCGCAGCTCAAATGCCCTTGACGCCTTCCGCGCCAGAAGTTAGCCTGCAAGTTCGGGAGGCTATCGTGATTCTATTGCTCTTCGGTCCGCCCGGCTGCGGAAAAGGCACGCAGGCGGCGTTTCTGGCCCAGCGCTTCCGCATACCCGCCATCTCCACCGGTGAAGCGTTCCGCGCCGAGTGCAAAGCCGGCACGGAGCTGGGGAAGCTTGCCAGTGAGATCATGAGCAAGGGCGGGCTGGTGGGCGACGAAATCGTGAACGGAATCGTCGCCAACCGGATTGCGCAGCCGGATTGCGCGCGCGGCTTCCTGCTCGATGGCTACCCGCGCACCGTGCCCCAGGCGATCTACCTCGAGGGCCTGCTGCAGCAGCGCGGGCTGGCGCCGCCGGCCGTGATTCATATGGATGTCGCCGCCGACGTGCTGGTCGCCCGGTTGACGGCGCGCCGCCAGTGCCCGGAGTGCCGCCGCATCTACAACCTGCTCTCCCAGCCTCCGCGCGCCGCCGGCCAGTGCGACGACGACGGCGCCCCCCTGCTCACGCGCGACGACGACCAGGAGGCCGTCATCCGCCGGCGGCTGCAGGCGTTCGAGGAACAGACCGGACCGGTTCTCCATTGGTACGGCCCATGGGCGGTCTGCCGCGTGGATGCCGGCCTCGCGCCGGAACTGGTCTCCCAGGCCATCGAGCGCGCCCTGGCCGAAGTATCGCGCAACAGCCCGGCCCTTGCGCGCTGACGGGCAATCGTCCGCCTCACTCGCCGAAACCCGCTGCGGCCCGCTGCTATGCTGGGCCCAATGGGAAAGCGGAAGCGCCCCCACACCATACAGCAGTTCTTCGCGGAGTTGGGGCCGGGGCTGATCACGGGCGCGGCCGACGACGACCCTTCCGGCATAGCCACCTACTCCGTCACTGGCGCGGCCTTCGGATACGGGCCGTTGTGGACCGCCCTTTTTTCCTTCCCTCTGATGACCGCCGTGCAGTTGATGTGCTCCCGCCTGAGCATGGTGACCGGCAGGGGTCTGGCCGCCGTCGTGCGCCGCCGCTACCCCCGCGGGGTGCTGTGGGGGGCCTGCCTGCTGCTCATCGTCGCCAATACCATCAATATCGGCGCCGACCTGGCCGGCATGGCCGAGGCCACCCGCATGGTGACTGGTGTGAGCTCGCTCTTCTGGATGCCGTTTTATGCGGCGCTCCTGGTGGCCCTGCTGTTCTGGAGCTCCTACCGCGCCATCGCTCGCGTGTTCAAATGGCTCACCCTGGTGCTGTTCGCATACGTCATCACCGCCTTCATCGCGCGGCCCGACTGGACGCAGGTGCTGCGCGCGACGCTGGTCCCGGAGATTCACTGGTCGCGCGAATACCTGGCGGTGCTGGTGGGAATCCTGGGAACCACCATCTCCCCGTACCTCTTCTTCTGGCAGGCGGCCGAGGAGGTGGAGGAGGAACGGTCGGAGGGCAAGCGCACCGTGGCGCAACGCCAGGGCGCCACCGCCCGGGAATTGCGGCGCGCGCGGACCGACGTGATCGCCGGCATGTTCTTTTCGAATTTGGTGATGTACTTCATCATCCTGACCACCGCCGCCACGCTGCACGCCCACGGAATCACCGCGACCGCGACTACCCGTCAGGCGGCGGAGGCGCTGCGGCCGCTGGCCGGCCGCGGCGCGTACTGGCTGTTCACCATCGGGCTGATCGGCACCGGTATGCTGGGTGTGCCGGTGCTGGCGGGGTCGAGCGCCTACGCCATCGGGGAAGCCATGGCGTGGAGCGCGTCGCTCGATCGGAAGCCAAGTCTGGCGGGCAAGTTCTACGCCGTGCTGGCGGCGGCCATGGCGCTCGGGCTGGCGCTGGATTATGCCGGCATCGCCGCCGTCAAAATGCTCTTCTGGACGGCCGTCGCCAATGGCGTGCTCGCGCCGCCGCTGATCGTGATGATCGTGCTGCTGACCTCCGACCCGCGCGTCATGGGCCGCCTGGTGAACCCGCCGCTCCTTCGCTGGCTCGGTTGGCTCGCCGCGGTGGTGATGTCGCTGGCGGCGGTGGCCATGTTCGTGGCGGGGTAAAATGACTCTGCGCCATGTCCCGAACCGATACGCCCCTGACCGATGAACTGGCCGCCTACATGCGCCAGGTGACCCTGCGCGAGCCCGAGGCCTTGCGCCGGCTGCGCGAGGATACCGAAGAGCACCCCCACGCCTCCATGCAGACTTCCCCCGAGCAGGGACAGTTCCTGCATCTGCTGGCGCGGCTTGTCGCCGCCCGCCGTACCCTGGAGGTGGGCGTCTTCATGGGATACAGTTCCACCTGGGTGGCGCTCGCCCTGCCCGAGGGCGGAAGGGTCGTCGCCTGCGACCTCAGCGACGAATACACCTCCCGCGCGCGGCGCACCTGGCGCGAAGCCGGCGTCGAAACGAAGATCGATCTGCGCCTCGCGCCCGCGCTCGAA
This sequence comes from Terriglobia bacterium, assembly GCA_020073615.1. GTDB lineage: Bacteria > Acidobacteriota > Terriglobia > Bryobacterales > Bryobacteraceae > JADGNR01. The sequence goes on along the minus strand of JAIQEX010000008.1, from coordinate 5,517 downwards.
ACGCTGGATGCGCTGATTGCCGGCGGCCAGGCCGGCACGTTCGACCTCGCCTTCATCGATGCCGATAAGCGGAACTACGAGAATTACTACGAGCGCGCCCTGGTGCTGCTGCGCCGCGGCGGATTGATCGCCGCCGACAACGTCCTGTGGAACGGCAGCGTGGTGGACCCCCAGGACCACGATCCCGATACCGAAGCGATTCGCGCCTTCAGCCGCAAGCTGCACGAAGACGAGCGCGTGGCCGTGAGCCTGGTGCCCTTGGGCGACGGCTTGGCCCTGGCCTGTAAGTTAATAGGGTAGGCCCCCGCTCGGCCACGCCACCTTACGGGTGCGTGAATTCGTTGGCGTGCGGAATCAGCTCCTGGTACACGCGTCCCGGCAGGTCGGTGGTCCAGTGGCCGGAGAAGCGCGCATAGCCGCAAATGCCGGCGAACAGGACCACCACCCCGGCGGCCATGGCCCATGCGGGAACGCGCCTGCGGCGCGGCGCGGCCAGGAACAGGGCGCCTGCGGCGGGACAGTCGGCCACGCACGCCAGGCACCCCGTGCACTCGGCGGACTGAATGGTGATTAGCCGGTCTACCGGCAGCGCCGAGGGACATGCCTTGGCGCACTTGCCGCAGTCGATGCACAGCGACTCCACGCGGCGGATGCGCAGCGGGCTTGCCAGCGCGGCCAGCCCCATCAGCGCGCCGTAGGGGCACAGGTAGCGGCACCAGAAGTTCTGCACGAAGACCGACGCCAACACCAGCAGCGCGATCACCACCCCGCCGGTGACATTCAGCAGGCGGAAGAAGTTGAGCATCTTCACGTCGTCCACTATCCCGTACGGACCTTCCAGGAACGCGCCGATCGCGGCGACGGACATGGAGGCCACAGCGTAGCCGAACAGCCCCAGCAGAAGGTATTTCAGGCTGCGCAGCGCAATATCCAGCTTGCGCGGCACGCGGAAGTTCCGCCCGAAAGTCTGCCGCCCCAGCCGCCACAGGTATTCCGACACCGTCCCCACGGGGCACAGCCATCCGCAAAAACTCTTGCGGAAGATCCACGACATGGCTAGAAAAGAGATCAGCAGGACCATTCCCGCGGGGTGCAGCCGCGGCATCCGTCCCGTGGCCAGCAGCACTTTCAGGTTCATGAGCGACGCGATGGGCAGCCACCCTTCCACGCCCGGCGGCCGGCTGGCCCAGGCCGATTTCCCGCCGGTCTCGTAGTACCGCACAAACAGGTAAAACTCGACGCCGATCCAGACGTTGAGCGCCAGAAACGCCCCCTGGACGGCACGGCGCAGAGACTGCGAGTGGTCCGGCGCGGCGCGCTTGATCAGCTTCTTGCGGCGGACCGGAGCCGGGGCGGGGGTGGGCGGGGCGGCTTGCGTGGTGGCCATAAAACTTCCCAAACCACATGCTAAGCCGTTGAAACTACGAAAGCAGTGACCTCAGTCACCGGACCGCTGCGCTTCTCCGCCACACCGCGTAGAGCGCCTCCCGCTCGGCGGCGCTCAAGGGCGCCGGATTGGGGCTGGGCTGGTCCTCCAGGCAGTGATTGTTCACGTAGCAATCCAGCTTCTGCCGCATGGCCAGCCGGCCGCGGTGCAGGCGCGTCTTCACCACGTCGGTGGTCAGTTCCAGGATCTGGGCGGTCTCCTCGGTGGAAAGCTCTTCCATGTCGCGCAGCAGCACCACCGCGCGGTAAGACGCCGGGAGCTCGGCGATCACGCGATCGAGCACCGCGCGCAGCTCCGAAGCGAGCAGCGCGGTCTCGGGCGGCGTCTCCTCTCCGGCCGGCTCGGCCGTGGGCGGCAGCTCGTCGATGGAGAGCTCGTGGGCGGGCGCGAAGACGCTCTTGCGGCGCTGCATGAGGCAGGCGTTCTTGGCGATGCGGAAAATCCACGGCCGCACGCGTTCCGGCTCGCGAAGCTGTTCGAAATTCTCGAACACCTTGAGCAGCGTCTCCTGCGCCACTTCCTCGGCATCCTCCGGCCGGCCGCACATCAGCCAGCTATAGTGGAACACCTTGGAGCGGAAGTGCTCGACGAACCGTTCGAAGGCATGGATCTCGCCCGCCAGCAGAGCGCGCGCCAGTTCGGTCTCGCCTTGCTTGTCCACACTTCGATTGTAACGAACCACGGCGCCCCTGCTTGACAGCATGCCCGCGCGCTTGCCATACTCCCGGCGGATGATCTGGGAGCCGTCGCGCGAATTCATCGAGAATACCAACGTGTGGCGCTTCATGCGGCGCCTGAGTTTCCAGGACCGGGAAGCGTTTCTGCGCTTCTCGCGCGACGATCCGGACCGGTTCTGGGACGAGATCCTGCGCGAGATGGACGTGGCGTGGTTCGCACCCTACCGGCAGGTCGTGGACACCAGCCGCGGACCCGAGTGGGCGGAATGGTTCGTGGGCGGTACCCTCAACATCGCTTACAACTGCCTGGACCGCTGGGCCGATTCCGGGCGCCTGGCCTGCCTCTGGGAGGGCGAGAGCGGCGAAACCCGCGCAGTCACCTTCGCGGAATTGCATGCCGAGGCCGGCCGCGTGGCCAATGGCCTGGGCGCGCTCGGTCTCGAGGCCGGTGACCGTGTGGCTTTGTGCATGCCCATGGTCCCGGAGGTCCTCTCCATCCTTTATGGCTGCTTCAAGGCGGGGCTGACGGTAGTGCCCATCTTCGCCGGCTTCGGGGCCGGCGCCATCGCCACACGGGTGGCCGATTCGGGCGCGCGCGTGCTGTTCACCGCCGACCACCTGGAGCGCCGAGGCAAGCTGCTTCCGCTGCTCGAAAAGATGCCGGGCTCGGTCGAGCGCACTATCGTGCTGCGCTACCGGGGAGGCGACGCGGCGGGCTCGCTCGCCTGGGACGACTTCCTGCGCGGGCAGCCCGCCGCGGCGCCCACCGCCGCGCTCGCTTCCGAGGCGCGCGCGTTTATCCTCTACACCTCGGGCACCACGGGAAAGCCGAAGGGCGCGGTCCACACCCATGCCGGCTGCCTGGCGCAAATGGGAAAGGAAATCTGGCTCGGTTTCGACCATCGCCCGGAGGACCGGTTCTTCTGGCTCTCCGACATCGGCTGGATGATGGGACCGTGGAGCATTCTCGGCAATCATCTCTTCGGCGGCACCATCTTCCTCTACGACGGCGCGCCCGACTTCCCTGCCCCCACCCGCCTCTGGGAGATGATCGAGAGGCACGGCATCACCACTTTCGGCGTCTCGCCCACGGCTATCCGCGTGCTGATGAAGGACGCCGCTCCATTGCCGCCCATGGCCTCCCTGCGCCTGCTCGGGTCCACCGGCGAGCCCTGGGATGAGACGTCGTGGCTGTGGTTTTTCGAGCGCGTGGGCCGGCGCCGCTGCCCCATCATCAACATTTCGGGGGGAACGGAGATCGTGGGCTGCTTCCTGTTTCCGCTGCCCATCCAGCCGCTCAAGCCGTGTACCCTGGGCGGGCCCGCGCCCGGCATGGCCACCGAGGTGGTGGACGAGACCGGCGCGCCGGTACGCGGCCGCAAGGGCTACCTGGTGTGCACCCTCCCCGCGCCTTCCATGACGCGCGGCATCTGGAACGACCCGCAGCGCTACCTGGACACCTACTGGTCGCGGTTCCCCGGCATGTGGTACCACGGCGACTGGGCCAGCGTGGATGCAGACGGCTACTGGTTCCTGCACGGGCGCGCCGACGAGAGCATGAACGTGGCCGGCCGCAAGGTGGGGCCCGCCGAGGTGGAAGAGGCCATGATGCAGCACCCCGGCGTGGCCGAAGCGGCGGTGATCGGCGTCCCCGACGAATTGAAGGGCGAAGCCATCGTAGGCTACGTGGTGGCGCGGCCCGGCGCCGTAGTGGATGCCGCCGCGGTCAGCGCCACGGTGGTGGAGGTGCTGGGGCCGACCTTCCGGCCGCGCGCCGTCATGGTAGTGGCCGAGCTGCCCAAAACGCAGAGCGGCAAAATCGTGCGCCGGCTGATCCGCCAGAGCTACCTGGGCGAGCCGCTGGGCGACCTTTCGACCGTGGCGAACCCCTGGGCGCTGGGGGCGAAGTAGGGCTTGGGTTCAGCTGCACCAGCCTGGTGCGCCTGATATCCTAAGAGCTCGCAAAGGCGAGGCGGGGAAGGATCAGATCAGGGGAATCTTCGGGGAGGATGCCATAGCCGAAGATTCGATTCTCTAGTGTTCCAGCAATTCTTCCCAGTAAGTGGGCCGCGAGCGGCACAAGCCCGCTATGGCGTCAAACCAGCCACGTGGATCGGCGGCGGGAAGCGCGTTTAGCAGGACTTATTTCAGACGGCGCACATGCCGCTACCAGAGAGCGTCGCCAACTAGGGTTTCCTCACTACAACAGGCTTGATAGGCAGACGGAGAAGTATCTAGGGAAGCGCTGCAGCGTCGCGCGCACTTCGCCTTCACTGTTTCGCAGACGGCGACGGACACTCTGACCGTCCGCAGATACTATGATCGGCCGCAACGCTTGAGCCACGACCCTATCTGCGAAGCCTAACTCTTGGGCGCTCGGCAAGAGTAGACCAGTAGGGGTGGGCTGAGGTAACCCACTCTGGGAACGGGACTGAGAACAGGAGCGAAATCGGAGGGCTATCATCCTACGCCGAAGGCGTGTCTTGGGGAACGAGAGAGGGCAAGCAGTATTATCCACGCCGAAGGCGTGCGCCTTGCGTTTCCATCATCGGCGCCAAAGGCGCGCAGGGAGTTGATTGCGAAGGACTCGGCAGCTACCCGATCGGCACAATCCGTTCGAGTTTGCGGCGTACGTGCTGAAAGTAATCTGGGGTGACGCGCATGGCGAGCACTTCCTCGATCACCGGCAGGAAATATGCCAGCGAGCGAATCGTGCCCAGCGGCGGGGCATCGAGGGGACGCATGAAGCGACGCGCCGCCGCCAACACGAGTGCTTTTTCGATCACTCTCGCGGAGACACCGCGCTGGTACAACTGCGCGGCCAGCATGCGGTCTGCGCGACGGACCGTACCCATCGTACCCGGCGTTTTGCGGTACGTCTCCAGAACCTGGCGAATGTACTCTTCGCAGCCGTCGTCCACAATGGTACTCCTCAACTTTGTGGCAGGCGCAGCGACGGCCCGTCAATGTGCACCGTGTGGCAGAAGTGCCGCAGACGGCTCAGCAGCGCTTCCACCATCGGGCGATTGCCCAAGAAGTTCGGCCACTCGTCGTACACCAAATTCGTTGTAATAATTGTGGAATGCTGGCGGTAACGCTCTTCCATCAGCTTGAAAAAGATGTTGGACTGCTCTGGTTTCAGATTCAAATACCCCATCTCATCGATAAATGTTTAGCTGAACATTTGTCGACTAATGTGAAGTTGTCAGAAATGTGGAGTTGACGTGCGAAGGACCCGGAAAACCGGGCTCGGTGATTTTCCAACTCCACATTTAAAGCGGTAGCATCGGAACGGCCGCCGTTCGGCGGCTAATCCCGTTTTTTCTGAGGTACCGATGCTACGTTCCGTGTTTCCGAGAGCTCATCAGAAGTATTTCTCACTGCCGCTATTGG